>SXSU01000015.1 GCA_005793345.1 Bdellovibrionales bacterium | reverse complement strand
TCAAATTGAGAATCATTATTAAACTCCTGTTATTGTTTTGTAATTTTCATTTCACTAAAAATAATTATTACATCAATTTCAGGAGTTTTCCTTTATTTTCAATACGTTCAGGACCGTCTCAACGACATTTGATATCAAAGTCTATATTATTATGAAAATACAAACTTTAGTTTGGATTTTCATAATAAAGGGTGATTGAAAATCGCCCAAACAAACAAGAAAATAATTGCTTATGATTATGTCTGATATAATCGCGAAGCGATCAGACTTAATCATTAGCAATTATTTAGACTTTTGAAACTTAAAAATTTTCCGATAACAAATTTATATAATATGAGCGTAACTTATAAAACTTATTTTAATATTTTAACTTTTGCACCCAACTCCTATTGGTTATGGTTTGTATTAGCCTTTAATGCTGGCTGTATTAATTTAGGTGCCTTTCTTGCCTCTAATCGCTTTGTTACTCATATTACAGGTTATGCAACTTATGTTGGAGAGGAACTCTCGATAGGAAACTTTAATCGAGCAATTTTACTTTTTTCGGTTCCTGCTTTTTTTATTTTAGGGAGTTCTATTTCAGCAATTTTTACAGATCGATATCGGCTCAAACAAGTTCCTCCACGTTTTACAACAGTTTTTTTTATGATATTTTGTATATTATTATTTGTTTCAATAATGGGCCCAAAAGGAATTTTTGGAACATTTGGAAGCTCAATTGACTTTTTGCCAAACTATTTTTTACTTTGTTTATTAGCAATGGCAAGCGGAATGCAAAATGGAATGATAAGCACTGCAACTGGATTACTTGTAAGAACCACACATCTTACTGGCATCTCAACAGATTTAGGTGTTGGTATAGTAAGATGGATTTCAAACTCTTCAAATGATGAAGAAAAAATAAAAGAGTTTAAAACTAATATTTTAAGAATTGGAACAATAACTTCATTTATATTAGGTTCAATGTTTTCGAGTTTATTTTTTAGGAATTTTGAATACTATGGATTTTTTATACCCACTCTAATCATCGGCATTCTAACTGTATATAATTTAAAAAATAAAATTTTACATAAGGTGGCTTCGCAATGAATCCACAATCAGTTGTCGATCAGTTTATTTATCTTGTTGGGGGTATGAGTTTATTTTTGTTAGGCATGACTACCGCAAGTCAATCTCTAGAAAAATTAATGGCTAGAAAAATTTCTCAGATTTTAAATAAAATATCTCAAAGTCAATTAATTTCAATTTTAGTGGGAGTACTCTTAACAACTCTCTTACAAAGTTCTGGTGCAGTTACTACAATGTTAGTAGGGCTTGGAACAGCTAAAGTAGTAACTCTCAATCAAGTTATGGGCGTCATCATAGGGACTGCAATAGGCTCAACACTCACCGTTCAATTAATCAGTTTTAATTTAAACCAATATGGGCTTCCTGTATTTAGCATTGCATTTCTGATTTATTTTATTTCAAAGAGACAACTTATAAAAAACATTGCACAAATCATAATAGGTTTTGGTTTGATTTTTTTTGGACTTTCTATGATGAGTAGCGCAGCTCATTTTTTTGCTAATTTACCAGAAATGTCTTTTGTATTTCAAAAATTAAGATCACATCCCATGGTTTCATTGCTTGTATCAATGATTTTTTGCGGTCTCATTCATTCAAGTGCTGTAACAATTGGATTAGCTATGAGTTTAGCAAATGTAGGAGCAATTTCTATGACCGATGCCTTATTTTGGGTTTACGGGGCTAATATAGGTACGACATCTACAGCTATACTCGCTGCTGCAAATAGTAATTATGTTGGAAAGCAAGTGGCTTGGGCTCACTTCTTTTATAAATTTATGAGTGTTGTTATATTTTACCCACTCTCAGAATATTTTGTTGGCCTAGTTGGTTTTTTTGATGGCTCTTCATCACGAATAATTGCTAATTACCATTTAATTTTTAATATTTTATCCGCCGCTTTATTTTTTCCATTTATTAATATTGGTGCTCAATTAATGGAAAAAATGTTTCCAAAAAGTGAAGCCGAAGAATTTGGAACAGAATTTTTAAAACTCAACCATTATAAATCTTCGACTCTAGCAATTTCATATGGACAACGGGAAATCATGAGAGTTGCTGATATCGTTTACACAATGATAAAAGATTCACTTAAACTTTTTAACAATTATGATATTTCAGAAGTCGATAGTATTAAAGATCGTGATAATAAAGTGGATTTTCTCTACAGAGAAATCAAAATGTTTTTACTAGAGCATGCTAATAAAAGTAACAACGCTGTTAATCAACAAATTCTAGATATGATAATGTTCTTAAGTGATTTAGAACGAGCTGCCGATTCGATAGATATTAATTTATTAACTTTAGCTTCAAAAAAAGCAGCTTTAAAACTAGAATTTAGCAATGAAGGATGGGATGAACTTAAAAATCTCCATGAGAATGTCTTAAAAGTGACTTCACTTGCCATTAATTCATTCACTTCAAAAGAGTTATGTGATGAAGCCATAAAATTAAAACGAGAATTAATTAAATTAGAAATGTCACTCAGAGAAAATCATATAGGACGTCTTAATAAAGGAATTCGTGATTCAATAAATACAAGCTCCATTCACCTTGATGTATTAAGTGAATATCGCAGAATTGTAAGTTTATTGGTTTCACATGCCTATAAAAATTCTAATGAAAAATTTCCTTTAACAGATTCAGAAAATAAAAATGATAATTCAAATAAAAAAAGAGGCGACTAAAATGTATAAACTTTTAACTCACAAAAACAAATTATATCGATTTTATACTTTTTTTATTCTCTGCTTTAATTTAATTAATTTAAATCCAGCAAATGCTGGAGTGTTTAGAATTAAAAATCGATCATATGGTAACGTAACTGAACAAGCTGTGGTCACTCAAATTGATAGTGCATTTGATACTTTGGAAACTCAAATCAATAGTAAGTTAACAAATTTTGATACGAGTGATTACTTAAAGGGAATTTCAAACTCATCATCGATAGCATCAAGTGGTATTACTGAAGACCATGATTATAGATTTAAGTATTTTTATTTTGGTTTGAGCGGCGGAATTGCAGCTGATATGGGTTCAACTTCACTTACAAGCCTTACAAATGGTGGTAAAATAGATGACTTTAAGGGTGTAAATGGAAACTTTCAACTCACAATTGGTATGCCTGCTTGGTATTTTAAAATCCCAAAATGGAAGTTTATAAATCCTGATGAAATGAAATTTTATATGGGCTATGCCAGCCAAAATTTCTCGCAAGACAATTATAAATTTGCATTTAATAGTTTTTCTTTTATCGCCCAACAACATTTTTTAACAAATTATAATTTTGGTTGGGGATTATTTAACTGGAATGGTTTACTTGTTTCTACAGGAATTAAGTATTCACAGCTACAGGTTTTATATTCGCAAACATTTTCAGAATCTTCACAGCAGACTATTAGTGCTCCACCCATCACTCCTGATCCCAATCTTACTTTTAATTTTACAAATACAGTTAGCCTTGGAGCAAAGACAAATATTACAACTATTCCCGTTGATGTTTCATCAAGTATCAAAGTACTTTATTTATTTAACCTCCATGGTGGATTTGGTGCTGATATCAATATGGGAAGTTCGCAAAGTATTATTAAAGCCCCAGGTCAACTTTCTGGTTCTGAATCTTCAGGCTTACTTGGAACATTTTCTGGTGATATAGAATTTGATTTAGGTGATAAAGCCTCACCACAAGTTTTAGATGCTCGTTATTTTTTTGGCGGATCAATGGATTTTCGTGTTTTTTCTTTCGGTCTTCAATACACAAAAGCAATAACAAACAACGCACAAGGAATTAGTTTTCAATTAGGTGCCCATTTTTAAAATGATCTTAGCTCTGGATATCCATTTGAATTCATTGTCCAAACATTTATAAAATCCCAATTTAAAAATGAGGCTTGATCTTGGAGTTGCATGTCTGAAAGAGCTGATGTCTCATAAGTATTATTACACCCAATACAAGAACTACTGGCTCTGACGTAAGAGTTAGTAAGAGGTTCTAGATTTTCTTCATACCCAACTAACTTTCCTCCATTGATTCCTGCAGAGATATTTGCATTACTTAAATTATATTTTATATTATAATTTTCAACAGCGTTTCCAACTAGTCCTCCAGCAAAACTTGCGGAAATCGTAGCACTTGTTACTAAATTATTTTCTATATTGGAAAACGCAGATTGTGCAACACTACCACTTATATTGCCGACTATTCCACCAGCAATACTGCCAGCTGTTATTATTCCTGAAAATACACAATTATTTATAAATGCATCCTCATTAATTGAATGAAAGCTAATACTTGCCACCCCACCTACAATATATCCAGTCCCCGAATTAATAATTAAGCTAACTATTGAATTTCTAATTACTCCACTATTTTGACTTACAATTCCACCAACATAATTCGTATCTCTATTAACCCAAATTGTACCAGATGAAACATTAATCTTTTCAATTAATCCATTATTTGATCTTGCAATTGTTGCAAGATAACCAGGGGCTGTAAATCCTAATGGACTAATAAATACATTTTCAAATTTTATATTTCTAATAATTCCTTCATTTATTGAAACAAAGCTAGCACTAGATCCAGAGTTATCAAAAAAATTTAAAATAGTTTTACCGTTTCCTTCTATAACTCCGTTAAAAATAGGTCCCAGATAACCTTCAGACCAGTTTGTACCAACAATACTACCTTCTGTGAGATCAATATCGTTAATTAAAATCTTAAAATTAAAATCTGGATTCATAAGATCTGTACGATTAGCAACGTATTGAATTGTATCAGTGCTTAATGTCTCAAAAACTTCTGTAGAAACTATAAGTAATCCTTGAGAAATGTTCAGAGTTCTACCTAACTTTTGCATATTTAAATATGATGGATCATTAAGAGTAAAATAGGGTGTAATAAGTGAATTTTTATTATTAATTAATAATTCAAATTCACCACCATTTCTTAGTGAGCAAGGCACCGTCACTGGTATATTAATATCACCAGTTACGACGACATCTCCATTTTTAGGATTACATGTTCCACTCAAGCTCCATGCTGGTGTTGAAAGCTCGTTAAAAGTTCTCGTTTGAGCTGATGCTGTTAATTTTGAATTTGCACCAAAATCTAATGTATTTGGAGGATTGACTAACCAACGGAGTCCTTCAGAAATCTCAGACTCTAATAAGTTATTATTATCATCCTTACAAATTGCTTTAAGTTGAAACGAATAATTTTGCCCGTTTATAAGTGTAAGACTTTGAACTTTGTTATTGTGATTTATTACATCCCAACTTTTAATTGTCGAATTATCCAAAATATTAAATACTCGAATATAGTAATTAATTTCAATGCAATTAACTGAGCTGACAATAGAGTCTATCCAATCAATAATTGGAGACTCAGTAAGAGAATCAGACCACGGATCTATATAATTTATAATAGGTTTTGAAATTTGTGGATTATTAACATTCGAATTTGAATTTGGATCTTGCTGAGTTATTGAATTATTTGATTCAAGATTTTCTAAGGTTAAGTAAAAATATCCACATCCACTTAAATAGAAATTAGCTAAAAAAATTATGTACAAAAATTTAATTTTTAAATCAACCATCAATATTTAACTCCAAATTACGATCTGCATTTTTAAAATCAAATATCTTCTTATTATAAACTAAATACTTCATAAAATAATAATTAATTAAAATTTCTAATATTGAGTCGCAATAATGGTTCATATTGATAAATTAGAAGTAAAAAAATCTTACTGCGTTAGATATTAGTTAAAATGAATTTAACCTCGTGACAGTTAAATTTGAAATGCCATAAATTTAGATTATGGAATATGCATTAATACCAGCTTTCAAAGATAATTACATTCATTTACTTATAAATCCGAAAACACGAAAGGCAATTGCCGTTGATCCTGGAGATGGTGACCCAGTAATAGAATTTATAGAAACAAATCGTTTAGATCTTAGTGCTATATTAATTACTCATCATCATTCAGATCATATTGACGGAGTTCCTGGGCTAAAGGCTGTATATAATTGTAAGGTTTATGCTCCACTAAAAAATAAAAAAGAAATTTTTTTTGCAGATACTTATCTTGGTGAAGGTGATTTTTTTATTCAAGATGATTTTAAATTTAATGTATGGGAAATTCCTGGTCATACTCTTGGACACATTGCTTTCTTAGAAACATCAAATGGTTGGTTTTATTGTGGAGATACTCTTTTTGGGTTGGGGTGTGGAAAACTTTTTGAGGGCACAAATGAAATGTTACATTCATCTCTTGAAAAAATAAAAACTCTTCCAAACAATACTCTTATTTTTTGTGCCCACGAATACACCGAAAGTAATCTTAAATTTTCGTTATCACTTCCAAAGGATATTACATATGACGTCAATTTTGAAATGATACAAACTTGGGTCACAAAAAGACGCTCTGCTATGCAGCCCACAATCCCAACAACCATTGAAAGAGAATTGGCCTATAACCTTTTTTTAAGAGTAAAATCCCTAAATGAGTTTACTAAACTCAGAGAACTTAGAGACCAATACCAGGGTTAATTTGACTCATATAACTAACTCGTTATCTAAAATAAGATAAAACTAATTGTCCCTCAAACAATAAATTTGTTATCACTTAAAAAATGAATACTGAAACAACCAATCAATTGAACAACAAAAATCAATGGTCTTTTTTTATTGAAGGCGTTCGATGTTCGAAATGCATTCAAAAATTAGAATCACTTGATAATGATAATAACCATCTTTCAAATCCCCGATTTAATAAAGGGCAGTCGCTTTTAACTTTGGAGGCTGACTCACAAATTACTCCAGAAGAAACTATTAAAATCATTGAAGACAAAGGGTATCGAGCTTATATCATTCATCGCAAATCCGAACTTGAAGAGAAAAAACGATATGAAAATAGAAGTTGGTTAACGAGACTAGCAGTTACTTTTTTTTTCGCAACCAATTTAATGATTTTTTCGGCTTCTTTATACACTGGTGCCACTGGACAATGGAGATTCTTATTTAGTTATTTATCCGGAATATTATATTTACCAGTTTTGTTATACTCGGCAATTCCCTTCTATCAAAATGCATATCAATCTATAAAAGCGAAACAGTTTTCAGCTGATCTTGCTGTAGCAATTGCTTTTCTATGGGGTTCTTTTTTTTCATATATAAACTTATTTCGAGGAAATGATTCTTTTTATTTTGACTCTTCAGCATCTTTTTTATTTTTAATTTTACTTGCTAGATACACACTCTATCGTGCGCAACAAAGTATTGAAACTGAGCTAAATCCTTCATTGCTTTTTAAAAAAAATCCTTTTTATTTACTTTTAAAATCCAATACCACTAATCCAATAAAAGTACAATTTGACCAAATTAAACCCATGGATCAAATTAAGGTTTTACAAAATCAATTGATCCCAGTAGATGGAATTTTAATAAAAACTAAAGCTGAAATTGATACTTCACTTTTTTCTGGCGAATCACTTCCGCAAATAATTGAACCAGGTCAAGAACTCAAAGCTGGTATGGTATTGCTCTCCGAAGAAATTGAAATGCAAGCAAATAACAACTTTGAAAATAGTGAACTTAATCATTTGTTAGAAGGAGTTCTATCCCATCGTCAAGTAAAAACAAAAGCACATACCCAAGCAGAAGTTTATTCACAATATTTATTAAAAACAGTGGCTACCCTTTCTGTTTTACTTCTTTTGTATTTTGGTTTTATCGCAAGCAATTGGAGCGAAGGATTTACACGCTCGCTCGCACTATTTACTATCGCTTGCCCTTGTGCACTTGCACTTGCAATTCCTCTAGCCTCAATTACTACCTTAAAAAGAGCGCTTTCCCATGGAATAATTGCCAAAACACCATTATTATTTGAAAAACTTAACGACATAGACTCTGTAGTATTTGATAAAACAGGAACTTTAACTGAGGGCCATTTACATTTTGAAAGTTACTATCCACCAAATCCAGATACCGTAACTTTACAAATTTTACTTTCTTTAGAAGAGCCGTCAAAGCATCCCCTAGCAAAAACATTAAGTCAAAAGTTAAGAACAGAAGGTATCTCCAAATTGCCAATTACAGATTGGCAAGAAACCATTGGCTCCGGCGTAAGTTGTAAATATAATACTGACACATATGAAATAAGGAGACTTAACGCAACTGATCAGCACGCACCCTATTCGACAGGCTTTTGTCTTTTTAAAAATAATCAACAAGTTCTTTCCGTGTATTTTAAAGATAAACTTAGAATAGAATCTAAAGAAATCATAGATTATTTAAAATCTAAAAATTTAAAAATATATATTTATTCAGGTGACCGAAATACTGTTGTTGAACATATTGCAAATCAGCTTGGTATAGATCAAAAAAATCACTTTGCTCAAATGTCTCCACAAGAAAAAACTATTGAAGTAAAAAAAACAAAAGCCTTAATGGTAGGAGATGGACATAACGATAGCTTAGGTTTAAGTGCGGCACATGTCTCAATGGCAATAAGTGGAAGTGCAGAAACTAGTTTGCAGGCAGCGGATTGTTACAGTCAACATTCAGGTTTAAATGGAATTCCTATTCTTTTTGACTTAAGCAAGTTTTATTTTAGCATCATTCGTCAAAATTTAATCTTAAGCCTTTCTTATAATTTTATTGCAGGAACATTGGCTATTTTTGGTTATATAAATCCACTTGCCGCAGCATTATTGATGCCATTAAATTCTTTAATTGTGATTTCTTTTACTGCCCTTGCTCAGCCAAAAATTTCAGATTCTAATCATTATACGAATGAAACCAAACTCAAAAATTTAACTCCCAAGGAAACTTAGTAATGGAAGTTCTATACTTTATGATTCCAATTACTCTTCTACTTTCTGGTACAGCACTTATTGCTTGTTTATGGGCCATAAAAAAAGGTCAATATGATGATATTGATACACCACCTGAAAGAATATTAAATGAAGATTAAAAAAGGATTAAAATGCTCCGTTTCTTGTGGAGAGTTAATTTTTCTCAACTTTTAAAAAAAATAAAAAACCTAATGAAACTTATTTTGTATAGTTGCATTAATATCAATTGTTCGTATATTTTATATAAACATATATAAATATTTAAAAAGATAAAACTTTGTTTCTATAAGAATAAAAGTGCTTTTTCTTTTTATCAAAAAAACAAGAAAATAAAGAAAACAACAAAAACCTTAAAGGAGAAAATCAGAAAATGAATCAGCATCTGAATTCACAATCATTTTACGATGATGAAATTGTGAAGAAGTTTCTTTGGGCCACAATAATTTGGGGAGGCGTTGCCTTTCTTGTGGGACTCATTGCAGCTCTTCAACTTGCACATTGGCCATTTAACTTAGGTCTTGAATGGATCACTTTTGGTCGCCTTAGACCTCTTCACACTAATGCCGCGATTTTTGCCTTTGCAGGTAACGCGATATTTGCTGGAATCTATCACTCCAGCCAACGCCTGTTGAAGGCGCGTTTGTTTAATGATCTACTGAGTAATCTTCACTTTTGGGGATGGCAATTAATTATTGTTTCTGCAGCTCTCACTCTACCGTTTGGTATTACTTCTGGTAAAGAATATGCTGAACTTGAATGGCCAATTGATATTGCCATTGCAGTAGTTTGGGTTATTTTTGCAGTGAACTTTTTTGGTACTCTTGCAAAAAGAAAAGAAAAACATCTTTATGTTGCGATTTGGTTTTATATTGCCACCATCGTAACAGTAGCTGTGCTTCATATCATTAACTCTTTAGCTCTTCCTGTTTCACCTTTACATAGTTATGTTATTTGGGGAGGAGTTCAAGATGCATTGATTCAATGGTGGTACGGACATAATGCAGTTGCGTTTTTCTTAACAACACCATTTTTAGGTTTAATGTATTATTACATTCCTAAAATTGTGAATCGTCCAGTTTACTCATATAAATTATCAATTGTTCACTTTTGGGCTCTTGTTTTTATGTATATTTGGGCAGGTCCACATCACTTATTAAATACAGCTCTACCTGATTGGTCACAAACTTTAGGTATGATTTTTAGTGTGATGTTATGGGCTCCAAGTTGGGGTGGAATGATCAATGGTCTTCTTACTCTTCGTGGAGTTTGGCATTTATTAAGAACTGAACCTACTGTTAAATTCCTAGTAGCTGCTGTTACCTTCTATGGTATGTCTACTTTTGAAGGCCCATTAATGTCGATCAAGTCTGTAAATGGTTTAGCTCACTATACCGATTGGATTGTTGGTCATGCTCACGCCGGCGCACTTGGTTGGAACGGATTTTTATCTTTCGCACTTTTATATTATTTAGTTCCAAAACTTTGGAATACAAAACTTTACAGTCCAAAACTAGCAACTCAACATTTTTGGATCGGTTTAGTTGGTATTTTGTTGTACTACACTTCAATGCTTGGTGCAGGTATCACTCAAGGTCTTATGTGGAGAGCTGTAGATAAATCAGGTATGTTGATGTACCCAGACTTTGTTGAAACTGTTCAAGCGATCAAACCCATGTTTTGGTTTCGTGTTCTTGGCGGATTAATGTTTATTGCTGGTTATATAATGATGTTAGTGAACTTAATTAAAACTGTTAAAGGCGCTCCAGCATCAGCTCCAAAAGAAGCAATCACTCCTTCTGTAAATACATCGCACGATTCCCATGAATCTGGACACAGAAAGTTAGAAGGTCTCGCAACTGTATTTACAATTCTTGCTGTTATTGGAATTTTAGTTGGATCAATCATTGAAATTTATCCAATGATTAATATCAATAAATATTTAGTTCCACAAAAAACTGTAGAACCATTTACACCACTTGAATTGGTTGGTCGTGATATCTATGTTCGTGAAGGTTGTTACACTTGCCATTCTCAAATGATTCGTAAAATGCCAATGGATGTTTTACGTTACGGTGAAGCAAGTTTACTTGAAGACTCAATGTATGATCATCCATTTCAATGGGGATCAAAACGTACAGGACCTGATCTTGCTCGTGAGGGTGGTAAATATCCTGATCTATGGCACTACCGTCATATGATGGATCCTCGAAGTACATCTCAAGAATCATTAATGCCTCCTTATGCTTGGCTTGGAAGTAAATCTCTTGATTTTAGTATTTTAACTAAAAAGTTAACTGCTCTAAGAACTTTAGGTGTTCCGTATGATGATAATACTATCGCAAATGCAATTAGCTTAGCAGAAGCTCAAGCAAAACCAATTGCAGAAGGATTAACTTCACAAGGTGCTCCAGCCGGACTTGAAAATAAAGAGATCACTGCTGTGATTGCTTATCTTCAAGCTCTAGGTAAAAAAGTAAAATAAACTGCTAGAAATAAGGTGATAACATGAAATCAGAAGCATTTTTATATTATACTGATCAAAATCTTACTCTCATTGCATTTGCAATTTTTGTAATGGTTTTTTCAGGAGTTTTATTTCAAGTTTTTCGGCGCTCAATGCAAGGTCACTATAAATACATGAGCGAGTTGCCGTTCAACGATAACAAGGGAGAAACATTAAAATGAGCAACGATAATAATCAATTTGACCAACCAATTGCAGGTCATGAATATGATGGAATTAAAGAGTTTGATAATCCACTTCCTATGTGGTGGTTATGGACTTTTTTTGGAACCATAATTTTTGCATTTATTTATTTTATTCATTATGAAATGGGTGCTGGTCCAAATCTTGATCAAGAATTAAAAATGGATTTGGCCACAATAAAAGAAGTAGCTGCGGCAAATAGCGCAGCTGCTACTACTGCTGGTGGGGGTGGTGAACAACCACCCGCTGCTGATGATTTAAATGCTGTGATTGCAGATAAAGCGAGAGCCGCTGAAGGTAAAACTATTTTTGCAGGTAAGTGTGCTAGTTGCCATGGTAATGAGGGGCAAGGCTTAATTGGTCCAAACTTAACAGATAAATTTTGGATTCATGGTAGCAAACCTACAGACATGGTTACTGTAATTGCAAAGGGTGTTTTAGATAAAGGTATGCCTCCATGGGAAACTCAGATGAAAGCTACAGAAATTAATTCTGTTGTTGCTTATATTGTTTCAATTAAAGGTACAAATCCAGCAAATCCAAAACCAGCCCAAGGGGTTGAAGACAAAGAATATTAATTTTTAATATTTGCATATACTAAATTTAGAAAAATAAAAATTGGGGAGTTGATATTATCAAATATCACTCCCCTTTTTTTACTTTACTTTATTCTTATTTTTTTAAATGACATACAAAAGCATATTCAACCGATGTTAAATCTATTTCAATGTAATCATCTTTTTGGAGAACACCTAAAAAATTTGATCCATAAAAATTTTGTCCAGAACCAGCAAGTACTCCTTCGGAATCTTTATTTCGAAAATAATAATTTAATTTAGATAGTTTGTGTGGTTCAATAATCATGGATGAAATAATAAATTCCAAAGTTTTACCATTATTTAATTTTAATTCACTTTTGCAAGTTATATCATCTATTGAGTTTTCTTTTTTACCCTCTATATTTTCTCTTTTATCCTCTCTTATCAATCGAAAATCTAAATTATGAACAGCTCCATCAAGAGGTCTTCCGGTAACTGGATTTAATTCTATCACATGACATACATTATTAGCGACTTTCGGGCAAAGTGGTTTTTCATTTGGATCTGCCCAAGAATCGGCTAAACAAAAATTAGAATTAATAAACCAGCATAGGACACAAGATATAATTATTTTTACATTCATATTTACTCCTTTTTTATCAATGGTTAATTCACATTGATTAATTTGATCTTCAATTGGTTTATTGATTTAAACGATTTCCGAAAATAAAACCTTAGTTCAGTTTTCAATTTAAAGTGTTAAACTTTAATATTTATCAACTAATTTACTTAGCTAGTTGAAGTTAAATGACTTTTTACTTATTAACTTCATTTTAACTTCTAGGCTTTAGTAAATAAAAATTATTACGATATGATAAATATGGATATTTTAGGATATAATGATTACAAAATTTTTTTAAAAAATGTCATCAAGGAGAGACCAAAAAAAGGTCATGGTGTTCTTAGACAACTCTCAGAATATTTGAATCTTCATCCCACTATGTTATCGCATATATTAAATGGAAAAAGTCACTTCAGTTCAGATCAAACATTTTTAATCACTCAATTTTTAGAGTTTGATGAAATTACATCAGAATACTTCGAAACCCTGGTTGAATTAAATAAAGCTAGTCATCATTTATATAAAGATAAACTTCAAAATAAGTTAAAAATAATAAAAGCTAAATTTGAAAAACTCAAATACTACATTGATGACGAAAAGAAAAAAACACTTAAAGAATCAGAACAAGCTTATTATTATTCTGATTGGTCTTATGGAGCAACTCGTTTATTATTTAGTATCTATGATACAGAAGAAGAAGTGAGAAAACAGTTAAAAATATCTGAAAATCGGTTTGAAAAAATAATTTCATTTCTCGTTCAAGCTCAAATTTTAATAAAGGATGGAAATAAATTTAAACTAAGTGATAAATTAACATTTATTGATGAAAAATCGCCTTTCATTTGGCAAAATCACCGCAACTGGAGACAGAAAGGGATTGAAAGACTTGATAGAAAGACCGAAAAAGAATTTTTCTTTACAGCACCAATGACTTTATCAGAACAAGACTTCAGTGCAATCCGAGAAATTTTACTTAAAACTATAAAAAAAATATCTCAAAAAAATATTTCTTCAAACCCAGAATTACTAGCATGTTTAAATATAGATTGGATTACAATAAAAAATTAAAATTATTTGTTTTTATAATTGATTACGAAAAACCAATGTAACTTCATCTAAGATATTCTCGTCTAAACCCATTGGTACATATGGATTTAGGTTTACTAGAAATTTCTTAACTCTTCGGGGTTGATTTTTTAATAGCAAATCAGATAGTCTACGATGCTCTTCTACAGAATCAATATCTTTAAAAGACTTTTCATCCTCGAGTTCTTGCTGAATTTCTTGATCAATGGAATCTTCAACATTTGCAATAGCTTCGCTTTTAGTCAATTCATTGGTTCTATATGGTTCAACAGTATATTTATAATTTAAACTTCGCAGAATGTTATCATTAACATCTATACAAACTCTATTAAGATCCCATTTACCAGTTGGATAAATTCGTTTTGGATACTTATTTTCTATTCCATTTTTTATTTTACTCACAACTTTTTCTATTTCAGCATAATTTGGAATATCAATACTATTTGTGTCTGCTTTATCTGAAAACTTTCCTTTTAATGCTTTAGTTAAATATTCTACTTGTTTTCGCTCATAACTAAAATCATCTTCATCAAAATATTCGAGTTCTCCTTTTAAATCTATATTTTTTACATCATAACATTTTGTTTTATTTGGTTTAAAGTTATATTGATAAATTCTTTCTAATTGCTCAGGACGACTAAAGCTAATTGGCAGTGACTCCCCTGTTAAAATAGTTTCAGAAAAAACTGTCAAAAAAGTATTAAATATCTCTTCATGTTTCATGCTATAAAACGATCTAGATAAAAGTTTTGAAACTAACTTCTGAATTTTCACAGAATTAACTTCAGTTGAATAACTATAAAAAAGTTCATGAAGTTTTAGTGCAACTCGATTAATAATATCAAGTTTTAAATAATAGGGCCGATAAATTTTAATATAGAAAAAATCAAACCGTGCTAGTTGAATACAATTAAGATATTTACATACATCTATGTTTTCATCACTTTGGTCAAAAGTGAACTCTAAAGGCTTATCAGTAAAATGCCAATTCATAGTTTGAGTATAATTATTCAATAATTTGAGACCCAAGTTTGGAATTTGATTTTTAACTTTTCGTAAAATAATATTAATCAGTAAATCCACTATTTTCTCTGAGAATTCAAAATTCACATTGTTTACTATGTTTTTCAGTTCACTGTTAAAATATGAACCAAAGGTATTTAATTCCTCGGGTGTTAAATAACTAAGTAGCTCAGTGGGAGCATCCAGTAAATAATTTTGTTGATTAGTTTCAGTATTTATTTGGTTTATAACTAGATCTAAAACTTGAATGACCTCTTCATTTTTTCCGTCTATATTTTTTAAATTAAATAAAACCCCGACGCCGCCTCCAGCATAATCTCCGGCCCCTCCAGCAAAACTTATTTCAAAAAAGCAAATAACTGAAAGAATACTAACCAAAAAGTTATTACTTATTTTATTTACCTTGAAAAGATTATTAAAGTTATTTAAAAAATATTTCAACTCACGAACTCCTGAATTTAAAATTCAACTTATGACTACTTTAACTTTAAATTGAAAACTTGATTTTAATTAAAAAGTAGAAAACTCTAATAACTCATCTTTCGGTTTCTATTAAATTTTCAAATAATAAAAAATATTTTTCTAATATTTGTATAGATTCTTCTTCCTCAACCATTGTAGATTTATTTAATACTATTGATTTTTCTAAAATTTTATCCTTTTCATTATCCACTATGTAATTTGTGTTCCTCGAACTCACATTCATTCTCTTATTAATAAAAGTAAATGTATAAAGCATAGGATCTGTCTCAACTTCATTTATTGATGTTATAATTGGAGTCAAATTTTTTCCATTTAAAATGTCTCTCATTGTTTTACTTGGATCTTTAAAATCATCTGAAGTTAAAAAAATTGAAGCATTTTCACTTAGTATATATAGACCATAGTTAGAAAAAAAATCTAATTTATTTGGACCTTTTCCCCACAATAGGAGAATTAATTTATTATTTAAATAGCTATAATTAAATAAAATTGGCGCAGAACTAAGCATACCTGTAGAATCATAAATCACATTTTTTTTCAAATCCAAGAATCTATTGATTAGATTTTTTTTCCGATTTATTAAATCAATACTTAAATTAGAATTTGCTGTTAATTCAAATGTAAACTTATCAAAACTTGGTTTTAAGTAGTCGAGCAAAGGTTTAAATAATCCTGGTTCTGGAGCCTCCCAGTTTTCAATGTATAATGGAGAACTAGGATTATAAATATCTAAAGTTACTTCATTAGAATAACTAAGTGACGAATCTAAGATTATATAAAATACAAATAATGCAAATAAATATTTTCTATGAGTTTTTTTCATATAATCTATCCTTTTTCCAAGATTTCTATAATTTTGAACTCTACCAATTAAAAAAATTGTGACTTTTGAATTTACTAATTTAATATATTATAAAATCCAGTTTTATAAAACTGTAGAGATTTATACAAATCGCCAATAAATGTCCTAGCGTGAAATAACACAGCGATTTTATCCGCACATATTAAATCAAATACCCTCACAAATTGACAAACAATTGCTACTATTTGAGTTCATTTCAATTGCTGGTACAAATAAGTTGGTCCATAATTATTGGACCAGTTTTTTTGTACCAGTAAAAATTATCATTAAGTTTAGTTAATAGTTACACCTAACGTATGTCTTTTACCCACAAAAACACCCAAAAACACCCATAAATAATAATAAATGTAGCTTTTATGGGTGTTTTTGGGTATATTTTTGGATATGAGACCACCAAAAATTAGCTTACTTTCCAAAGAAATCACATACCTTATCGGGGAACTTGATGAGTTTAAAGGCCGCTGGGCAGCCACCCAGGCTTTGGCCCCAGATAGATTGGCGGCACTTCGCCAAGTCGCCACTATTGAATCAGTTGGATCAAGCACTCGTATCGAAGGAGTTAAACTCACCAACTCCGAAATCGAGTCCTTGCTACGAGGAGTAAAAACTTACTCCTTTAAGTCCCGCGATGAACAAGAAGTAGCTGGTTACGCTGAATTAATGGAGATGATTTATACTTCTTATAATGAAATTCCGTTTAGTGAAAATCACATCCAGCAAATGCATAGTGTTCTTCTCAAGTATAGCTCTAAAGATGATCGCCATCGTGGTAATTACAAGAAATTTGCCAATAGCGTGGAGGCCTTCGGTCCTGATGGTAAAAGTAAGGGAGTAATTTTTCTAACAGCTACACCATTTGAAACACCGGCTTTGATGTATGAACTTGTTGAATGGACCAATAAACAAATTACAATTAAGGAATTGCATCCATTACTAATAGTAGCTGTATTCGTCGTTGTATTTCTTCATATTCATCCATTTCAAGACGGTAACGGTCGCCTTGCACGAGCGCTCACAACTTTTTTACTTTTAAAACTTGGGTATAGTTATGTTCCATACAGTTCTTTTGAAAGTGTTATCGAGAAGAATAAAGATTCTTACTATTTAGCCTTGCGCCGAGGACAAGCTGAACTCGAGGAACTAAATTCTAAGATCAAAAGTAAAAATAAAACTAAATCCAAGTCCAAGTCTAAAACTAAACCAGGTGGTCTGATAGATTGGTATGAGTTTTTTTTAATATCTATGCAAAAACAAAAAATTGCACTCGAAACAAAAATGAAAGACGAATTGGCAGCAGCAAAAATGCCGCACATTTCTTTACAAATAATAGAGCTTATCAAAAGTCGTGGACCAACTTCTATTGGCGAGGCTGTAGCTACTATAGGTGCTAACCGTAATACAATGAAGGTTCATTTCAAAAATTTAGTAGAGGATGGATATATTGAAAAGCAAGGCGTGGGTCGTGGCATAAGGTACAGATTACGATCTTTATAAAAAATTAAATATCTTCATTTAACTTTATACTACCTTAAAAAAATATTTTTCATGTTGGTTTAAAAATTTCTTTGCAAGCCTCTAAATAATGTAAAAATCGAATATTTCCTCGTTGATGTGATACAGAATCACGCGATACAACAAGAAACTCCTCGGTTTGATAGGTTAACTAATCTATGGATCATACTCCATAATTGTCGTACAAATATGGAGTGAAGTCAACAGCCCACGAAAAGTCGAACGGTCTCTAAGACATTTCTTCTCAATTAACATAACATAATAAAATCAAACAAACTTTATATTTTCTATTTTAATATTTTAATTTAAGCTGGTGTTTTGTGAGGAATATAAAAAATGGAAGAACCAGTAAAAGACAGGCTAGCGACTACAGATGAGTTTGGCGATCGAGTATATATTTATGTTGCAGAAGTTAAAGGTTTTTTTCGCAAACATCGAAATTGGACCCAAGCGATTTTAATATTATTTTTTCTGATTATGCCTTGGATAAAAATAAATGGCGAACAGGGAATATTGCTTTCCTTACCTGAGCGAAAATTTTCGTTTTTTGGTTTAGTTTTTTATGCGCATGATGGGCCTTTAATATTTTTCATACTTGCAATATCAGCGATTGGATTAGCTCTTGTCACCGCTATATGGGGACGAGTCTGGTGTGGATGGGCTTGTCCGCAAACGGTATTTATAGATGGAGTTTTTCGCCGGATTGAATACTGGATTGAGGGCCATCATATTCAAAGACGTCAACTCGATGAGGCCCCATTCTCCTCGCAAAAATTTTTTAAAAAATTATTTAAATGGATTTTATTTTTTATAATTGCAACAATTATCGCCCATAGCTTTATCGCCTATTTCGTTGGCGCAGAAAATTTAGTGAAAATGATTTCACATACCCCATCTGAAAACTGGGTAGATTTTTTAATTGTAAGTGGTATCAGTTTAATTCTCTTATTTGATTTTGGATGGTTTAGAGAGCAATTTTGTTTTATTGTATGTCCTTATGGACGATTTCAATCGGTGCTTCTTGATAACAACTCTATGAATGTTATGTATGACGAAAAAAGGGGTGAACCACGTAAAGGCTCTCTTAAAAAAATTAAACCTCTTGAATTAGGAATCCCAAATCAAACTCTTAACCAAAATTCAGAGCAAGAAAAAGAAGGCGACTGTGTTAATTGCAAAAGATGTATCATGGTTTGCCCTACAGGTATTGATATCAGAAGAGGCTTACAAATGGAGTGCATTCATTGCACAGCTTGTATTGATGCCTGTGATGAAATCATGGAAAAAGTAAAAAAGCCAAAAGGACTTATAAGATATTCTTCGACAGCTGAGATGCAAGGAGAGAAAAGAATCATCTGGAATTTTAGAACAATCCTTTATTCCTTTTTAATTTTAGGTGCCTTTTCAATTTTAACTTATAAAATCACAACCAGAGAAGATCTTCATTGGGTTATGTTAAGAGAAAAAACTACTCCTTATAGGATATTAGATGGACAAGAATCTGGTTTTATTATTAATCAATTTAAAGCTCATATTAGAAATCAAACTCATTCTGAAATGAAAATCCATTTTCATTTAAAAGATGATGCGGTTTTAAATCAAAGTGCTAAACTGATTCAACAAGCAACGGAAATCATCTTAAAACCAGGTGAATCTCAAACTCATTTATTATTTATTAAATTTAATAAAGAAATGACTAAGGGAACAGGACAAAACCCAATCCCTGTAGAAGCTGATTATGAATTGGATGGTAAGCAATTTAAACACGAACAAACTGCAAAACTCTTGGGCCCCTTGTCATGATGCTTGCTTGCTTACTAATACAGAGTTGGTTAGCATCTGATTTATGCCTACAAATGTAAATTTATTTAAATATTTAAGTGATCGCGGTTTAGTTCATAACTCTACTCCTAACATTGAAAAATTCTTAATAGATAATCAACAAAATGTTACCCCACCTAAAGCCTATTGTGGTTTTGATCCATCTGGAAAAAGCCTTCAAGTTGGAAATTTGGTGGCTCTTCTTCTTTTAAGACGAGCACAACTTCACGGCGTTAAACCTCTTGCTCTTTTAGGTGGAGCAACAGGATTAATTGGAGACCCCTCTGGTAAAAAAGCAGAACGCAGTCTTTTAGATCTAAATACTACTCAAGAAAATATTGAAAGTATTAAAAAGCAAATTTCTCAATTTATTGATTTTGAACCTGGAAAATATCAAGCACAATTTGTTAATAATTATGATTGGTTTAAAGATTTTAATTTTATTCAATTTTTACGTGATGTGGGCAAGCATATTACCGTAAATTATATGATTGCAAAAGATAGTGTTAAATTAAGAATGGAAACTGGAATTTCCTATGCTGAGTTTGGTTATATGCTTATGCAAGGGTATGATTATTTACATTTGTACGAAAATCATGGCTGCTTAATTCAATTAGGTGGGAGTGATCAATGGGGCAATATCACAACGGGTATAGAACTCATTCGCCGTAAACATGGTGTGGAAGCCCATGCAGCAAGCTGCCCGCTCTTAACAGATGCTGCCGGCAATAAATTAGGTAAAACTGAAAATGGAGCCGTTTATCTAGATCCACAAATGACAACTCCATTCCAGTTTTTTCAATATTGGTTACAGCGCCCGGACTCCGAAGTCATTCCATTACTAAAAGCACTCACTTTATTAGACAATCATACAATTGAAAGCTGCGAGCACTTAATAAAAACTGCACCCGAAAAAAGAGATTCTCAAAAAGTATTAGCAAAAACTCTTACTGATTTAGTTCATGGTCAAGATACTTGCCAATCAATTGAAGAAGCTTCTCAAGTTTTGTTTTCAAAGTCTCCAGAAACCATAGCAAACCTTTCTAAAGCAGGACTTGCAACTTTAGCTAAGGAAGTACCATCTACACAAATAAGCACTCTTAATGGACTTTCTATTCTTGATCTTTTAATAAATTCGAAAATGTGTGAAAGCAAGGGTGAGGCCCGAAGACACATTCAAGGCAATGCAGTTACCATTAACCGTACAAAAATTACTGATGATAAGCTCATTTTAAATGATGATTATTTTAAAAATAATAAATTTATCTTGCTAGGTTTAGGTAAAACTCAACTGCATTTAGTAATAAAAGATTAAATTGGAATTTTGTGAAACTAGATAATAAAGATATTCATGATATTAAAAATAATCTCACAATTGCGACTGGCTTACTGCGTATTAGCATTGCAAAATTGGAAGCTTTTGAAAGATTAGCTCCGCGAGCTGAAATTGATGCTATCGTTGATCGAATCAATCGTTCAATTACTGCCAATGAAAAAATTCTTACTTTTCTGGAACAAAAAAAATTAGATTCACTTGATTAAAGTTAACAATTTAAGTATCAACTCTGTCCAGACCAAGAAAATTTAGTAATTGGAAGTAAAAATCATATGACTATTGTAAATAAAATTAGCTCAAATATAACTATTCTTATAGTATTTTCGATTTTCAATCTTTACTCTTTTATAAGTTTTTCTCAGTATCAATTAGAAGATACTTATGCTGTTTCTTTTTTTAATTCTCCATGGAACGTTACCAATAAAGATTTAAAACCAACAGTTTCTAACTCACAGGTAACAATTGAAGTTTACCCCAATTCATTAAGACAAAAAATGTGGGGATTTGGTGGCAGTATTACTGAATCATGTTTTGATAATTTATATAAACTAAATAAAGATGAACAAGAGTCTTTCTATACTAAATTGTTTTCCAAGAAGGATGGGGCAGGTCTTGATTTTTTAAGAATTCCTATCGGTGGTAATGATTTCTCAAGATTTGATTACACGCTTAATGATTCAAAAGAACCTGACCTCGAACTATTAAAAATGAATTTCGAACCTCTTAATGAATACATTACTTTTATTAAAAAAGCACAAACAATAAATCCTACTCTTAAGTTCATGATTACTCCTTGGTCTCCACCTGCTTGGATGAAAGAACCTGCACAACTTCGAGGAGGTCAATTACTAGAAAAATATTTTTATGTATATTCACTTTACTTGATTAAAATTATCAAACACTTTGAACAAAATGGAATCCCTATTAATTATTTAACCATACTTAATGAGCCTATGTCTGAACAAGCAAAATATAACTACTATTACCAACAAGCTTATATGAGTCCTCAGCATCAAGAAAAATTAATTACTGAATACTTAAAACCATTGATTGAACAGGAACAACTCTCAACTCAAATATTAGCACATGATCACAATTGGGACAATTCTTGGGATTTAATAAATATTTTACGATCAAATACTAAATTCGTAAATTCTATAGGTGGATTTGGTTATCACTGTTACGGCGGACAATTTAATGACTTTATCAACTCAATGAAATATTTACCCCCAGAAGTTCCGGTCTTTCAAACTGAATGCTCTGGTATTCATAAATCTGGATTCAATGTAAATTCAGAGGGTGTTGATTTTTTATGGTGGTTACAAAATCAAGTCCTCGATGCCACAAGAGCTGGGGCAACAGGTGCTTTAAGTTGGAATTTATGTTTAGATAATAATGGAAATCCTCATAATGGTGGTTGTCCTAATTGCCGAGGACTATTAACCATTAACCCCAACGAAAATAATTCTAATTTTAGAATTTACCCAACTTCTGAATGGCATGCACTTGCTCAAGTTAGTAAATTTATTGATTCCAATAATACTTATAAAATTGATAGTACGGATACAGGTTGGAGTGAGTTACAAAATGTCGCGCTTAAAAATGCAAAAGGGCAAATAGTGATTGTTGTTAAAAATCCAACATACTTTAATAAACAGGTATTGATAAAAATTGAAGAGTCTCGCTTTGGAGCTTTATCTGTACCCCCAATGGGTGCAGTATCAGCAATATTTAATAGAAATAAATTTTCAAACTAATCTTGATTTAAACCCATACGAGGGCCGTATTTTTCTAGCAATTCATTATAAATCATATCGCCCATACCTATTCCGCCTTTATCACCCCATGATTCAACATACTGTTGATCTAGTTGTTCACGATAATAAGTTTCGGCAAAACTTGATTTAAACATATCCGTGGTTGGTACAGTGGACCTCATTTGCTTTACCATGTCTCGCAAAAATTGTTTTTCATAGAGTTCCGCGACATCGCGCATTTTCTTTTTTATTTTAGTATTACGTGATTCTGATTCATGCTGAATTGATCTCAATAAAATTGGTTTGGTTGAATTTTCTTCAACTGGATTATTATTTTTATTATTAATGTCATTAATTGATTTTTCACTATTTTGTATAATTGGTAGTGGTGATGTATTTTTATCGAGTGAGTAAAATTGTTTTTTCTCAACAAGAAGAGCTTTCGAAAAACAATTTAAAGAACAAAATAAAATTATAAAAAAGGTGGGGAGGTCAGTTAGTAGTACATGTGCATCCTGCACTTGACTCTTTTGCTTCGGCCTATCACCATTCCTTGGCGAGTGCTGAAAAAACTTGTCTACTGTTTCCTGCAAGAAACTTTTGACTCGTGACCATCCTTGGTTCGTGCTTCCTAATCTGCCCCCCCGTTGTGAAAAAAACATCCATGTTCTTTTCACAAGAAAAACTTGATCTAATAATAGTGTATAGAACTTTGTAAAAATCTTATACAAAATTCTCATAAAATTTGTAATTCCCCGTGCAAAGCTCCAGCTGCCTTTATAGACTGAAGTATAGTTATCAGGTCTTTGGGAGAGATTCCAAGCTTATTTAAAGACTGGACTAGCTCTCCGACACTAATTGCGCCTCCGACAATTGCAATTTTCTCTTCTGTAGTTGCATTTGATTTTTTGTCTGCATTCGCTGTTGGTGATGCAACTTTAATTGAAATTGCTCCATGACTAATTGCTACTTTTGAAATTTTCACTTTATCACCAATAACCACTGTTCCTGTTTTTTCATTGATAACTACTTTAGCTTGAGTATCAGGTGTCACCTCAATTGTTTCTATATTTGCTATAAAATCCACACCACGCCCCTCAAAATTCGATGGAACAACAATATCAATTGTCGCTGCATCTTTTGCACTTGCATACAAACCGCCGAGTTCTTTATTTATTGTAATTACAGCTCTTGCAACAGTTGTAAAATCAGGGTTATGAAGAGTCAGTCGAAACATTTTTCTAGAATTAAAATCACTGACAATATCTTTTTCTATCATTGCTCCATTAGGTATTCGACCAACTGTCTTTGGAGTATCTTTATCACCACCAATAAAAATTGCTCCTTGAGCTACAGCAAACACTTCTTCATTGGCCGCTCTCAATGGAGTCATTACTAAGTTTCCACCAGCAAGACTTGTCGCACTTCCAATTGAATTCACAACAACATCAACAGCGTTTCCTGCTTTACCAAAAGCTGGAAGAGTAGCGGTAACAATAACTCCAGCCACATTTTTACTTTCAACATCTTGATTATCTAACTTGATACCAAGCTTTTCGAGCATCCTTACAAAACCCTTTTGAGTAAATTCTGTTTTGCTATCACCTGACCCTTGCAAACCAACCACTAAACCATATCCTAGTAATTGATTTTCACGAACGCCTCTAATGTTTGCGATATCTTTTAACCGTGAAGAATGCGCAGATAACGAAAGACAAGTTAATATAAAAATAAATAAATAATTTAAATTTGAAAATGACATTATTACCTCACTCTACTCTTCGTAGACTTACGACATCCCATTGCGGATCAAATAATTTATTAGAACTAATTGTATCTTCAGAAAAATCCTCAGGCCTTACAAATCCTGTGACAATAACTTTATACTCCCTCTTCCCAATCATAAAACCTTGGGCACCTTTTACTCGGTAGTTTCCATCTGCCAAACGCTCGACTACTCTTGTTGGAACCACGTCTACATTGAAAGGTGTTTCATCACTTGTAGCAGATTGCTGCTCTTCAATATTTGTTTGCGGGAGTGGTTTAAATTTATTATTTGAGGAAGCAATTTTATTATTTTCATTCGGGAGCGATGAATTTTTTTCTAAGGTAGAATTAGTTGATTCTACAGATTTTCCATTTGCAGTTGCATTTGCATTGCCTCCCTCTGAAGCCAATGCACGCATTCGTTCTTGATTTTGCTTATTTATAAATTCAATTCTGGCCAATAGTTTTTTAACAACTCCAACTTTTGTTTCAATTTGTGATCGACCAGCACCTTCAAGTTTTACGTTTAATAAGTCACCTTGTTTTCGTTGCTTATTTTGAGTAAATAAGTATGCACTCTGTCCATCATTATTCCATAATGAACCTGCTTGAGAATGCACTTCGCTTTCATCCTCAAGTGATTTACGTGTTGAACGACGATATCTTTTATCACTAAAGGTGCCAATATTTGGGTTTTCAGAAAATTTAATATAGTCTGGTTTTGATTCAGATGGAGGTTGCATCATTGCAGTGGGATTTATCACTTTGGATTTATCTTCTGAATCAAAATGGCTACAATGAATAGCTAAAATACCTATTAAACCTAAGCTCAAACTTTTAAGAAATTGTCCTTTTAATTTTAATTTTATTATAAATTGTAAACGCATATTATTTTACCTCAACTAATCCCTTACCAATAATTGTACCTGCAAATATTTTTTGTGAGTCAGGGTTTTTTAATTTGATATAATCTCCCAAATACCCCGAAGCTTCTGCCGTAGCTTGACTAGAAATTTCAAAATCTGAACCCATCATTTTAACTTTTACCATTTGTGATTTTTCAACAAGATACTCTCGTTTTAAATCTTGAGAAGTTATAAACTGTCCAGCACTCAAACCTCTACTTAAAGCACGTCCTTCAAAAGATTCTGGTTCGGTTAAAACTTGATTTTTAAATGTAATATCTTTTTCACTTAAGATCCAATCTTCTGAACTTACACGATCACCAATAAATAAATTTTTATTTAATACTGGAACTTTTCTTAAAATTGAAAATTCAACACCTAAACTTAAAGATGAGTGAACTTTTTCTGATTCAAAATAAATTCTCACAAAATTTTTAGCCTCAAATTGCAGTGGCTTATCAATAGATAAGCGCAAATCACGACATGAAAGATTTGTTGGAGAAAATCTAATTATTTTTACAATGGGGTCATCAGATGTATATTGTGATGTTTTTTTTAATTCACTTTTAACAAAATTATTTAAAAAGCCTTCGGTAAGTACAGAAACTTGCTCCCACTTAATACTTTCTGGAACCTGAAGATTTGCCTGTATATCACAAATTTCTTTTCCCTGTTTTACTTTTTCAAGAATCAATTTGTGCGATAAATTATTTTTATTTAAAATGACTTTCTCATTCAAACAAGAAAATATATTGTTTGAAACATCCTTTGCGTCTTCACCACTTTTATCTTTAAAATCAGAAATATTAGACCAATCAATATTTTGAAAACATAAGTCACCCCAATTTGATTTTAAAGACCAAATCAAATTAGTATTTGCAAATCCATTAGCACTTTTTAATAAACTTGTGAAATTAAATAAAATAAAAATAGCAAAAATATTTTTCATATAACAATATCTATCCTTATCTCAAACTGTTTACGGCTTGAAGCATTTGATCCGCAGCTTGAACTGCTTTAGAATTAGTTTCATATGCTCTTTGAGCTGTAATCATATTTACCATTTCATCAACAATATTTACATTACTCGTTTCTAATTGCCCCTGAGAAATATATCCTGATCCACTCAAACCAGGTCGAACAGTGTTAGCCACACCGCTAGCTGGCGTTGTTACAAATAAATTTTTACCAACGGCTTTCAAACCAGTTGGATTTATAAATGTTGCAATATCAATTTGTCCAACTTGTTGGGGAGGTCCTGATAACTCTTGTATAACACTTACGGCCCCCGAAGGTGAAATTTCAATTCCACGAGCATTAGGCGGAATAGTAATTTCAGGTTGCAATGCATTTCCATTTCGATCTGTTAGTTTACCTGTAGGATCTTTTTTAAATGCACCATCTCGAGTAAATGCAGTTTGTCCATCAGGAGTCTGTACCTGAAAAAAACCACTACCTTCGATTTGTAAATCTAAAGCACCTTTAGTAATAATCGCTGAACCATCTTCAAAATCTTTTTGAATAGCAGAAGTTCTTACCCCTAATCCTGTTTGTACACCGTTTGGCGAAACTGCATTATCTCCAGTCATTGCACCTGGTTCTTTAATTGTATGGTACATAAGATCTTCAAATTCAGCACGTGATCTTTTAAATCCATTGGTGTTTACGTTTGCCAGATTATTCGAAATAACATCCAAGTTAGTTTGTTGCGCTTGCATTCCTGTTGCTGCTGTATTTAAACTTTTAATCATTTATTGATCTCCCCATAAAAAAATAAACAGTTACTTTGGAACAGTATTAACAATTTTATCTGCAATTCCATCATATGCTTGCAGTGCCTTTTGAGTTGTCTCAAATAACCTTGTTGCCGCTATCATATCTGTCATTTCTTGAACAACATTGACATTACTAGTTTCGATTGCGCCTTGATGTAAGTTCGGATTAGCCATAGGATTTATTTGGGTGACTTGATTTGGACGAAATGAATATAAGCTTTGCCCTTCTTTTTGAAGTCCATTTTTATTTGATACTTCAATCACAGATAATTTACCAATTGATTCGTTGTCTTGAACAAGTTCGCCATTATTAGAAATTGCCAATGGCAACGTCCTATTTAATTTTAATATTCGCTCTTCTGGAGGCACTCCAGGTTCTGCCTTTTTTAAAATAGGATAACCATCTTTAGTAACCAGTTGACCAAGACCATCAACAGAAAATGAACCTGACCTGGTCAATCGCAATCCTTTTGGTGTTATAACTTCAAAAAAGCCTTCTCCTTCAATTGCAACATCCAATGAATTTCCAGTTTGTTTTAAACTCCCTTGCGTAAAATCAGTAAATGTTCCAATGGGGTCAACATAGCTTTTATCACCACCTTGCATATCATAAAAACTTTCAATCGAAGCTTCGACTTTAGGAACCTGAATGACTTGAGGTGATTTTTCATATGCAGTTAAATATTCACGAAAAACTTGCTGATCCTTTTTAAACCCAGGAGTATTAACGTTTGCCAAATTATTTGAAGTTGTTTCAAGTTTTAAGTTTTGCGCCATTGCTCCACTCAAAGCAGTATATAATCCTTTAATACTCATAAAAAACTTCTCCAAATTTCAAATTATATTCGCTCGCGATTAAAACTAAAAAGCTCATTTCCTGCCAATCACTAAATACTTTGTTAGAAAGCAATCAGGGTGCCATGGATATTGCAAGACCTGTGGTGAGATTTTCAAATCTTAAGTCTAGAAAAATCGTCAATTTTTAATTTTAATTTATATTTGAGTGTCAAAAATTTGTTTGATGAAAAACCAAACTTTCGTTTGTAAATGCATAATAAATATCGACGATCTCTTTTATTAAAATGATACTGTATATGTTAATGAATTTGATATTAAAAAGTTGTTAGATAAAGTTTCACTAGCTTCTTAGAATAATATCATTCTTCAAATTTTTAACTAAAAAGGTTGATGATGTGATGATAAATCAAAAAGTTTTTTTCCACATATTAATAACCATATTCTATCTTACTTCATCAGTGGGACAAACTGCGATACGAAGCCCCATTCAAACTTCGACTCCCCCTCTTATATTTGATGTTCCTGTCACTTATAATAAAGAAGTTAGTCGATGGATCAAATATTTTCAATCAACTGGTCGTAGTACTTTTAAGCGATGGTTAGAAAAATCTGAAAAATATTTTCCGATAATTCAAAATGAACTGATTCAAGCAAATCTTCCAAAAGATCTTGCCTATCTAGTAATGATTGAAAGTGGCTTTGTAGCCAATGCAAAATCAATGGCAGATGCGGTGGGTCCTTGGCAATTTATAGAAAGTACTGGTGAGCGATATGGACTTCGAAATTTATGGTGGTTAGATGAACGCCGTGATTTGCGCAAAAGCACTATCGCTGCAATTCGATATATAAAAGATCTGTATGTTGAGTTTGAATCTTGGTACTTAGTCGCTGCAAGTTACAATATGGGCGAAAATGGTTTAAATCGAGTTATAAAAAAATATAAAACAAAAGACTATTGGAAACTTATAAAACTAAATGCTTTGCCAGTTGAAACCCAAGAATATGTTCCAAAATTTTTAGCAGCAATGTTAATTGCTAAAGCACCTAGCTTATATGGATTTCGTGACTTGGATATTTTAGAACCCGTAAAGTATCAATTAATAACTGTACCAGGAGGTACTGAGATCGATAGTATTGCAGACTATCTTGGAGTTACACGACATTCACTTAAAGAATTAAATGCAGAACTTAAATTTAATAAAGTTCCTAATGAGGTTCCTAATCATACAATACGTATACCAGTTGGAACCTATAAACTCGCAAAACAATTTTTAATCGATAATTCAGATCATATAGCGATGGAGAATTAAAATAATTTAATTCTCCATAGTTTTAGATTTATTTAATTATTAATCAAGTAGTCTTTTTACCAATTTAATCTTGCAAGATTTTTTATCAACTTGATAGATTGTAGGGATATCCGCACTGTCTTCTACCATTACAGTAACTAAAAATTCGTTATTCTTATTTTTTACTGAATTAATATCAAATGTAATAGTTTTATTGTCTAAAACACTATTGGGACTTAAATTTAATTTATCCTGAAATGCAAAAACCAACAATTCTTTTTTACATGGAATTATATCATTGGTATTTGCAACTTTGAAATCTATATCCTCAAAATGATTTTGATCATAGTGATATTTACATCCAATTACTTTAGATGCACTTCCTGATTCATCTTTTTCGAAACTTACAACACAATCGTTTATTGCATTTTTAACTGCTAAAACTTCATTATCTGATAATAATTTTGACAATCGAGGCGGTGGAGTATTTTTTTCAGAATCACTCAATAAAGCTTTTAATTTAACTTCTTCTTTTTTTACTATTCCAGTTTCATCAACATACTCATACAAGCACTCAATATATTTATTAGAAGTTGTATTATCATCACCTTCATATGCCATAACACATTCTGAGAGAGAATTTTTTATTAAAGATACTTCGGTCTCAGTAGCATTTTTAGACATTCCTGGTTGTGACTCGGCATTTGCAGTTAAAACTAAAAAAGACGAAAACAGAACAGAAATTATATTATAGTTAATTTTCATACTTTACTCCAATTTTTTGTTGTTCAATAGTTGTTTGTATAAATTTCTCAAATTTTCTAATGTAAGGGATTCATTACGTACTAATATAAATTATATTTTTAGTTATTTCCACTGTAGAGTTTTGGACATTTTAACAATTAAAGTCACATAATGAAATAACACAGCGATTTTGTCCGAGGATTATTATTCCTCCACCGTAATATTATTCAATCAAAAATTAATATCAAAACTATATATTGATTTTTAATGGAGAATTGAGTTATCTTAACATCAATGGGTCCTGAATTTAATTCTAATTCTCAATTAATCGTAAAAAAATTTGGTGGCGCAACTTTATCTTCGCCTGAAAAAATAAAGCAAGTTGCTTTTCAACTATATCAAAGTTTTAACAAAGGGCAAAAGGTTGTTGCTGTAGTAAGTGCGATGGGAAATACAACAAATGCTTTGATAAAATTGGCCCACGAAATTTCCCCTCACCCCTCATTACGTGAAATGGATATGCTTTTATCTACTGGCGAACGAGTGAGTATGTCTTTATTAAGTATGGCTCTTCAGGATTTAAACTGCAAAGCCATTAGTTTTACTGGGTCACAAGCTGGTATACTAACCAACGAGTCACATTCTAATGCTATTATAACTGATGTTAAACCTCATCGAATTTTAAATGCGATTGCAAACAATCAAGTAGTTATCTTGGCTGGCTTCCAGGGAATGTCTCCTTTAAATAAAGAAATAACAACACTCGGACGTGGAGGCTCAGATACTACTGCCGTTTCCATTGCCGCTGCAATTGGGGCTAATTGGTGTGAAATTTTAAAAGATGTACCTGCCATTTTTACTGCTGACCCAAAAATCGTTAGTAATGCTAAACCAATAAATCAACTGACTTACACTCAACTTTTAAATATGACATTTTGGGGAGCTAAAGTTTTACATTTTAGATCAGTAGAATTAAGTCAAAAACTTAATGTACCATTATATATTGGTCCAGCACACTCCCATTCGGAAGGAACATGGATAACAGGAGAAGAATTAAAAATGAACAATCCGAAACTGAATGAAAATTTTGAAGCCACTCAAATTCTAGCAATATCATCTTATGATGAAATTCTTTGTCTAAATCATACTAAAAATGAAAATCAAAATGCTTTGAATGATTTGCAAGAACAACTGTCAGATTTAGAAATTTACTTTCCTCAAATTTTATATGTCGAACCTCAAAAAATATATTTTACAGGTCCACAAGAATCCATGCTTGCTATAAAAAATTCTATATCACAGTTATTTGGTTTCACTTTAGATAAGCAGAAAGTTTCGTCTGTTACCGCAACTTGCACTTCAAATAGCACTTCTCAAAGTATTCAGAAAATTTTTGCTTCACTAAAAAATAATAATATTTACTACCATAAAATTATTATTAGTGGACAATCGGTCACGATATTTGTTGATTCAAAATTTTATCATTCAACAATTACTTGCTTACACCAATTAATTTAGTTACCAAGAAAATTATAGTTTGAAATTTAAAGTATTTGGGATATTAACTCTATAAACAATTTTGCATTTTTACCAAGCTTTCGATTTGCTTTTTGAAGTGCAATTAAATCATATTTAGGATTTTTTATTTGTGAACTTATTACGTACAACTTTTTTGATTTTAATTCTGAAGTTAATACATAATCTGGACATATTCCAATTCCACCAGAAACTAAAATATAATTTTTAATAGCCTCCCAACTCGTGATCTCACATTGGATATCAGTAAAGGGTAAAATTTTCTTTTGTTTTAAATAATATTGAACCTCAGCACGATCCCTTCGAGTTACAACTAATCCATTTGAATTGTTCTTTGAATTAATTAAATTAGAATTTTTATTACTAAACAAAAAATATTCTCCAGATTTTATAAAATGCCTCTTTAAATCTGGAGCATATTTTCCATCATCAACCATCATCCCTACTTCAACTTTATTTCCAAGAATCCATTCTTTTATAACCTCACTATTACCAATTCGAACTTGTGGCTTTAACTTAGGATAATCACGAATTAAATGTGCTAAGACTTGAGGAAGGATACCTATTGCTACTGAATTAGTACAACCAATTGATAATACACCTGTGTATTCTGCACTTCTATTTTTTAGAACTTCCTCTAAATTTAACAAAGCATCAAAAATTCCATTAGATAACTCTAAAACAGTATAACCTTCATCTGTTAACTGAAATATTTTTTTTTGATGAGTAATTAATTCAAAACCAAGTATTAATTCCATCGAACGAATCGCCTGGCTTATAGCAGATTGCGATACTAAATTTAACTTAGCAGCTTCAGAAAGACTTCCAGTTAATGCAGCATCGGTAAAATATTTTAAGTGATAAGGATTAATCATAATTTTAATAAGTTTTTCTTAATTAATAACACAATTTAATTAATTTTACTTATTTATGTCAATAAATTAAAACCCATTTAAAATGAATTTAATTTTTTTAGTTTTGTAATTTAAAAAGAATTGAACTTAGGAGATTTAAAATGTCTATTACTCCATTAATACTTGGATCGGGTCGTTCTGGGCATGCTATTGCTAAAAGCATTGCATGCTTACAAATTTTGCGTCCAGAACTTAATTTGCAAACACCAGTTTGGCTTGATCGTAACTCAAACCTTAAATACGAAAGAACTAAATTTAAAAAAGCCATTCTGTGCATTGCAACTCCACATGCCTTACACTCAAAAACTATTATTGAAGCTGAAAATTCAAAGTTTGATGGTATTATTTGTGAAAAACCAGCATGTGTTAATTTACAACAACTGGAGGAATTAAAAAAAATAGCAACACCAACAGCAATTTTGCATGCGTACCGTCAAACTTGGGGTATACAAACGATAAAAAAAATGATCGACAATAATAATTTTGGAGAGATAATTTCCATAGAAGGACGGTATTGGCAGCCCTCCTCAGCAATAAGAGCATTAGATGAAACATCATTAAACAAACTGACCTGGAAAGACGATAAAATGTTAGCTGGTGAGTATGATACATACATTGACCTTGCAACCCATTGGATTGAAGCTGTTAGTTTTTTACTAAACTCTGCTCCTATTAAAATTCGAGGATGGAAAAGTCATGCTAACTCAGTTTCTCCAAGCTCACAATTTCGAGATTCACATGTCCATTTAAATTTAACCTATTCAAATAAAACTACTTCATTAGGTTCAATTTCAAAAACTGTTCATGGATCAACAAATCATTTTGAAATTAATATTTTAGGAACTAAACAAACTGCAACTTGGATTTTTGAAAAACCTGATGAAATTAAAATTGGTGAGGGTCGAGATTGCAAATATATATATCGCACAAATCAAGATATTGGATCACAACAACCTCCTTTTCATAGCACGGGTTGGCTTGAAGGTTATATTGAAATCATTTCACAATTAATTAACGATTCTTTTTGTTTAAAAGTAATAGATAAAGATAATAATAAAAATTATAAATATCCAACCTTAATTTTTAACCTTAAAGTTCTAGATTCAATGTTCAAAATTCAGTGGGATTCTTAATTAACAATCCCACAATGTACTAAATTTTAGAATACTCTATTAACTTCAATTCCCTACCAGAACTTCACCTTCGTAGGTGTATGTAAATTGTTTTTGCACAAGAGTTCCAGAGGTTACATCACTATTTGAACAAAATGAACTTTGATAATTACAATTTAAACTTCCTGTTCCAGTAGTTACTCCTCGAGTAAAAGTAAAATTTGGAAGATCCACTTGCCCAGAGGTACTATTATATCCATAAAATGTTACATCATTATTGGTTTGAGTTATTTTGTAAGTTTGTAAAGGATTACTATAAGCCTCAGCAACCGAAGCACTTGTAAACACTATATCAGAATTTGCTCCAACAACGGACTTAGTTGTATCAGCACTATTGTAAAATAATTCAACTCGAAGTTTTGCGGTACCTTCAGCGACATTTATATTATATACTTCTTTCATTATATTCTCGCCAGATTTTTTAGGTACAGCACCCATTTTTGCATATGGTAAATCAAAAAAAGTACAGTCACCCAAACCTGTATTATCTTGAACATACATTACAGCATTGTATTTACTACTTCCATACTGTGTACCATCACAAGTTGATTGGTATACAGTTGCAAAGTTATTAGGATTAAATAAAAACTCAACGCTCAATGAAGTTTTGTTATCGACATCCTCTTGAGTTATTGAAAATGGTTTTAAAAATGGAAAGTAAGTACCGCCATTATTTAACATATATGTAAGTTCAGTTGGCGTTCCAGTTGTTGGGTTTGTTGTAAATCGAACCAATTCTCCTTCTCGCCCCTCATTTACAAATGGAACTAACTCAGAAGCTTGAGGTGTCTTAGTAATAAAAGCTGCAGTTGTTGTTCCAGGTGTAAAAAAACTTCCGGTCATTTTAATTGGTCTAGCAAATGAAACTATTACCCAATTATAATCGCCGATATCATCTTCTGTGTAAGTTATAGTTTGTGCAAATTTAGCACGACCTTCTTCAGTCATAAAATCTATATAATTTTCATTGTCAGCCATTGCATCCGTAATTGTATAATTATTGTAATTATCTGTAAGATTATTATTTGAAAATAAACCAATACAATTTGTTGCATTACTATACCCAGTGCCTTGAACAGTCACATCACGACATATCTGAATCGAAGTTATAAAATATTTTAAACTTGTTAAACCAGCTGATGTTGTTTGTCCAATTGCCGCTAAATTTGATGGAGTTAAAAAAGTATTAATTATTGAATTTTGAAAAAAATTATTGTTTGTAATATGTGGACTTGACGTAACAGTTGACGATAACTGTATTGATATTGTTCCACCAGTTTTGACAGAACTGCTATCTTTACTACTATTTTTGTTACTACAAGATATAAATACTAGAAAAGATAAAGTGACTAAAAATATTTTATTCATTTCTTAACTCCTAAATTCAGATTTAAAATTAGGATACAAGAATAAAAAGCCCAAACAAGTCTAGAATTTAGTAAAAAAACACTTAGCTCTAGACTAGATTTGTGACATTTTTTGCTAGATTTATGACTTAATAATAATTTTAATATTAAAAAATTGAATTTTTTAAAAACTGCAATTAGTGCAATATATTCAATTAAATTATAAAATACAAACTTTAGTTTTGATTTTCAAGGATGAACTCAAATGAAAATGAATTTTAAATATCATTCAACTAGATTATTTAAACTTTTTAATAGATTCTACTTATCTCACTTAATAAATATTTTTTTAATTATTTCTTTTACACTTTCTTTTTCTATTTTATCAAATGGCGAAACGATCACAGAAAGTCCAACATATTTTTCAACAGATATAAATGACAATTTTACGAATGATATCAAAATTCAAAATAAAAATTTCTGCTCAAACAAAAATGCACTAAGTGAATTTTCTAAATTTTCAAATTCAAATAAAGGTAAAGCATCTTTAATAAATCAAATTCAAAAAGCTAATTACATATTAGTACTAAAATCTAAAAGAACAATGTTTCTTATTAATGACAATCAAGTCATTAAAAAATATCGAATCGCACTTGGTGCAAACCCCATTGGAAAAAAAGAAAAAGAAGGTGATCAAAAAACACCAGAAGGGTTTTATCATATTCGTTTAAAAGATGATAAATATACTCATTACTTTCGCGCATTAGAAATCAGCTATCCCACACCTGAACAAAAAGCTGCTGCTTTGTCAAAAAAAGAATCAGCAGGAGGATTAATAAGAATTCATGGTCTATCTCAAGACCCAGAAAAGCATTCAATTCTTTCAGGTGAGTTAGCTGAAAGTATAAATGATAAATTTGATGAAAATGACTCTGAAGATTTTAAAGAAATGACCTTGAATATGAAAAAATATTTTGAATCTAAACGTCACCCAATTTATGATTGGACAGATGGTTGTATTGCTGTAACTGATCAAGAGGTCAGTGAAATTTACGATATGGTTGATCTCTTAACTCCAATTGAGATTTGCCCTTAATAACTGCAAAAGATTAAGTCTGATCGCTTCGCAATTTTATCAGACATAATCTTTTGCAGTTATTTTCTTGTTTATTAGGGGCGATTTTTATCGCCCCTTTATACTGCAAAAGATTAAGTCTGATCGCTTCGCAATTTTATCAGACATTATCTTTTGCAGTTATTTTACTTTTTCTTCTTTTTCTATATCAATTTCTGCTCTTACTTTAATTTCGTTTTTTACACCAACACCAAGATGTTTTAAATTTTTGAAGGGAAATTTATCTAACAATAGACAAAACTTAGCGATAAGTTTTCCGTCTTTTATTTCATAAGTTGGATCTTCACTCACTTCTGGTTTTTTTGGAATTTCAACTTCAACACCTTTTATTTTTATACGCCCAGAACCTTTACCCTTTTTACCTTCTGCCTTAACTAAAATAATTTCGGGAAATTTCTTAACATCCAATCGATCTTCATCCTTCATGTGTTTGTCTCTTAACTTTGCATCTGAAGACAGTGACCCTGAATCTATAATTATATTTTCTGCAACATATGATTCCCCTACTTTTTTAACCACACCTTTAACTTTATCCGTTTTAGTGACAAAATTTCCAGGTAATGGAGTAAAATAAGCAGTAAATTCAACTGAATTTGCAAATACATTTATAGCAAAAAATAAACTTAAAATTAAAATTTTTAACATTAGCTCCTCCGATTGATTTCTTATTATTCTACTTTTTCATTAATTATTTATAATGAAAATATAAACTTAGTGATGACACATCATTCCTATTCTAATATCTTAACACAATATTAACATGAATTCTCACTTGTCTTCTGATTAAAATTCGGTTCAATTAATAACCAAATAACAAACAGGAGTTTCAATGAAAATCAGTTCTGGATTTTTATCAGCTTTTTTTTATATGATCACAAATTTTGCCAATGGAGCATCAATTATTAACGGAGCAGGCTCAACATTTGCTGAACCTTTATATACAAAACTTTTTTCTGAATACCAAAAAAATAATAAGACTTCACAATTTAATTATCAGGGAATTGGTAGTGGCGCTGGAATTAAACAACTTATTGCTGGGACTGTAGATTTTGCAGGTTCTGATGATCCAATTAAAGCTGAAGACGAAGCAAAAGCTAGTAGTCATGTTCTTCATGTGCCAATGGCCTTAGGTGCTGTTGTAGTTAGCTATAATTTAACACTTGAAAAACCACTAGTTCTTGATGGTTCAACTGTTGCAAAAATTTTCAATGGTACAATCACTAAATGGAATCATGTTGATATTGCGAAATTAAACCCTAAATTAAAATTACCAGATCTTGCAATTGCGGTTGCCACTAGAGCTGATGGTAGCGGAACCACTGCTGTGTTTAGCGAGTATTTATCAAAAGTAAGTCCTGAGTGGGTTGGAAAAAATGGTAAAACTGTGGATTGGTTCAAAGGCAGCCTTGCTGCAAAAGGTAATGCAGGTGTTGCTGGATTAATTAAACAAACACCAGGTACAGTCGGTTATGTCGAGTTGATTTATGCTGTTGAAAATAAATTAGCTTATGCTCAAGTAGTAAATAAATCAGGTAAAATTATAGATGCCAACAATACTTCTGTTTCTGCTGCTGCAGCTAGTATTAAAAAAGAGGCTTTAGAAAAAGAATTTAGAGTTTCAATCACTGATTCAAACGATGCAAAAGCTTACCCAATTTCAGCTTTTACTTGGATGCTTGTATTTAATAAAATGCCAAAAGAAAAGGGAACCGCAATTATTGATTTTGCTAAATGGGCAATGTCACAACCTGCTCAAAAAATTGCAAGTGAGATCAATTATTCTGCTGTTCCAGAGGAAATTCGTAAAGAGGTTTTAAAAAAACTTTCAGATGTTAAATTTGAATAATTTTAATTTTAAAAATTTAGTAAAAAAACTTACTCCACGCGAAGTCAGAAAATCTGATTTCGCGTTTCTGCTTTTACTAAGACTCATTGTTTTATTTGTTATAGCTATTTTTTTTCTTATAATTTATTATTTATATTCTAACTCTAAACCTATTTGGGATACTATGGGTTTTAAGTTTCTATTAAGTCAAGACTGGAGCCCCAATAGAGAATCCTATGGTGCACTACCATTTATTTATGGCACATTAATGTCATCGCTTTTAGCTCTTATGTTTGCCGTACCTGTATCTATTGGCACTGCCGTATTTATAACCGAACTCGCTCCTAAAAAATTGCAAACTCCATTAAGTTTTCTTGTTGAAATGCTGGCAGCAATACCTAGTGTTGTTTATGGATTATGGGGTATTTTTGTTCTTGCCCCAATAATTAGAGATTATATACAGCCTTCACTCACAAAAGCTTTTGGTTTCCTTCCTTTTTTTCAAGGTCCACCATTTGGTATTGGAATGTTTTCAGCTGGAATTATATTATCAATTATGATTCTTCCAACAATTACGACTGTCATTCGAGAAGTTTTCACTTCAATTCCTCAAATTACAAGAGAAGCAGCGCTCACCTTAGGAGCTACCCGCTGGGAAATGATTTGGCTTTCTGTTATTAAAACAGCAACGCCAGGAATTGTTAGTGCTGTTATTCTTGGACTTGGTAGAGCCATGGGTGAAACAATGGCTGTTACTATGATTATTGGTAATAGACCTGATATTTCTTGGTCTTTATTTACTCCTGCAGCCACAATGGCCAGCGTTGTTGCAAATGAGTATCCTGAAGCCAGTTCCGATAATCATTTAGCAGCGTTAACAGCAATTGGTTTAAGTTTATTTTTAGTAGCGCTTGTCGTAAATTTAATTGCTCGATTAATTATTCGAAATTACAAAAGTAAAAAATTTATAGGATAATTTTAATGAAGAATATTAAAGAAAAAGATTGGTATTTAAAAGTTACTAAAAAAAGAAAAATAAAAAATATCATCATGCAAACTTTAATTTTATCTTGTGGAGTTGTTGCAATTACTCCTCTCGCATTTGTATTTTATCATATTGTAAAACTAGGTTTTCCAGAATTAAATTTTACTTTTTTTACTGAATTACCTACTCCTACTGGGCAAACAGGAGGAGGAATGGGTAATTCTATTATAGGCAGTCTAACAATGATTGGTCTCGCATCTTTAGTTAGTGTGCCCATCGGTGTTTTGTCAGGAGTTTATTTATCCGAATACGGTCAATCTCATTCTTGGCTGGCCTCTTTTTTTCGTTTAATTGTAGATTTGCTTGCTAGCCTTCCAAGTATCGTTGTTGGATTATTTATTTATTCTGTCATGGTTATTCCTATGAAAACTTTTTCTGCCTATGCAGGATCTGCTGCGCTTTCTATTTTAATGATCCCAATAGTTATTAAAACAACCGAAGAGGTTTTAAAATTACTTCCAATTCATGTGCGCGAAGCTGGGTTAGCTCTTGGGATTCCTCGCTGGCGAGTCATTATATCAATAGTATTAAATGGTCGCAAAGGCGCAGTCATCACTGGTGTCATGTTAGCAGTCTCTCGAATAGCTGGTGAAACTGCTCCTCTCTTAGTAACCGCATTTGGAAATCGTTATTGGTTACAAAACTTAAAACAGCCAATCGCTTCAATTCCAGTACAAATATATAATTATGCCATAAGTCCATTTGAAGACTGGCACAAGCAAGCATGGGCTGGGGCTTTAACACTAGTCACATTAATTTTTATTTTAAATTTACTTTCAAGAACTCTACTCTCTCGCCAATTAAATGAGAGAAATTAAAAAAGATAAATCAAATTATTGAAGGAAAAATAATGAGTCCAACCATACTCTCAATAAAATCGTTAAATGCTTATTTCGGCAAAACACATATTGTTAAAAATGTTTCCTTTGATGTTGAACACCAAGATGTAGTTGCACTAATTGGCCCATCTGGATGCGGAAAGAGTACATTACTTCGATGTGTGAACCGTCTTCATGAAGAAACACCCGATACTAGAGTTGAAGGAGAAATTTTTCTCCAAGGTAAAAATATTTATTCACGGGGATCTGATCCTGTTGAAATTCGCTCAAAAATAGGAATGGTGTTTCAAAAACCAAACCCTTTTCCATCTATGTCAATATTTGAAAACGTAGCCGCTGGATTAATCTTACGTGGAATTCGAAAAAAAAGTTTGCTCATGGAAATTGTGGAAAAATCTTTAAGACAAGCAGCTCTTTGGGATGAAGTTAAAGATAAATTGAAGGCCCCAGGCTTAAGCTTATCAGGAGGGCAACAACAAAGGCTTTGTATTGCAAGAGCTTTAGCAATTAATCCACCAATTATCTTAATGGACGAACCAACTTCAGCACTAGATCCAATTTCTACAGGAAAAATAGAAGATTTAATTGTAGAACTTAAGCGAGATGTAACTATATTAATTGTGACTCATAATTTACATCAAGCTTCTAGAATTTCAGATTCGGTAGCCTTTATGTATCTTGGCGAATTGGTGGAATTTGGTGAAACATCACAAATTTTTACAAATCCACAGAATAAGCAGACAGAAAGTTATATCACAGGACGATTTTCTTAATTGACGCAATAGTGTTTGATTGCGCTTAATAGTTATTTATAGACTATAATACTATAAAAAGCTTAAGGAATAAAAAATGGAAAAAGTCCTCGAAGTTAGAATTGAAGAGCTTAAACGAAAACTAGTTCTTATGGGTGCACATGTTGAAAAAGCCCTTGAAGTTGCTTCTCAAGCACTATTATTAAAAGATCAAAAAACCTTTCAACAAGTTCATGAGTACGAAAAAAAAATTAATGCAGACCATATTGAATTAGATTCAACATGTATGGAATTACTAGCGAAACAAGGCCCAGTAGCTAAAGATCTTCGCTTTGTAATTTCAGTTATAAAAATTAATACGGATCTAGAACGAATGGGAGATCAGTGTGTTAATATTGCTTATAATGGAAAAGAGTATTTAAACTTTGTGGCCATTGAGCCAAATAATGAAATTCCTAAAATGGTAAATAAAGTTAGAGCAATGGTTAAAGACTCTTTAGATGCCTTTGTATTAGAAGATGTTGAAAAAGCAAAACATGTTGTTTCCTGTGATGATGAAGTTGATGAATTAAAAAACGAATCCTTCAAACAATTAGTTCAAGTCATGCAAAAGGATCCGCAAAAAGTTCAACCTGCACTTAATCTAATTTTAATTGCCAGAAACTTAGAACGCTTGGGTGACCACGCTACTAATATTGCTGAGGGTGTCATTTACGCATACACAGGAAAAGATATTCGCCATGGATTTTTAAAAATGAATAAACTGCCCAAGCAAGTTTAGTAAGCCAATGAGCCAGTGGTAAGGTCAATTACAAAAAAGTTTGATCGGGGTTTAAAATTAACACTAGAAAAATTACCACTAACAAATAATTGGTTTCCAATTTGAGAAATTGATTTAACAAAACCACCATTATCCAAAATAGGGTTAAAGGAAGTTGCTTTTCCTACTGTGAGATCAAAAGCAGCAATTCCATTTCGAAGCTTACCTCCTAACCAAGAAAAACGTCCTCCAATGTAAAGCATGGAACCTTCTAAAGTAAGGCTATTAACAAATGGACCAGAATTAGGGTTGAATGTTGTCGCACTTCCAGTAACTAGATCTAGTGCGGCAATGTACTTTCGAGACTGACCTCCAATTGAATTAAAAAGTCCTCCAACATAAAGATCAGAACCAGAGATTATTAATGTGTTAACAGCATTATTAGCATCAGTATAAAAAGATGTTGCAGCACCAGTTGTAGTATTAAGCTCAGCAATATAGTTTCGAATTTGTCCCCCTATGGAAGTAAAATATCCACCTACAAATAGATTTGTACCAGAAGCAACAATTATTAGAACAGGGCTATTAGCATTAGGGTTGAAAGCTAATACATTACCAGAAGTCTTATCAACTGCAGCTATATAACTTCGACCTTGTCCTCCTACTGAACCAAAAGCTCCCCCTATATAAAGGGTTGATCCAGAAAGTGCTAATGTATTAACATAAGTATTTGCATTAGGGTTAAATGAAGTTACTGTCCCAGTTGTCGTATCTATTGCAGCAATTGAATTTCGATTTTGTCCACCAACAAAATTAAAATAACCACCAACATAAAGAGTGGAATCTGAAAGTAAAAGTGAATATACAAAACTATCAAAATTAGGATTTAAAGAAGTTGCATCACCAGTATTTGTATCAAGAGCTGCAAAATAATTTCGTGTCTTCCCACCTATACTAGTAAAATCTCCACCTATATAAATAGCTGATCCTGATGATGATAGTGCAAGTACATCATTATCAAAATTTGGGTTAAATGTTGTTGCATCACCCAATGTCATATCTAGTTCAGCAATATGGTTTCGAGGTTGTCCTCCTATGGACGAAAAATTTCCTCCGGCAAAAATTGTTGTTCCAGAGGGCAAAAGAGCTCTAACAATTCCATTAGCATTGGGGTTGAATGATGTTGCATTTCCTGTATTTATATCAAGAGCGGCAATGTAATTACGTGGCTGTCCGCCTATGGAATTAAAATTTCCCCCAACATAAAGTTTAGAATTTAAAAGTGTCATTGTCTGAACATAAAAATTAGCATTTGGATCGAAGAAAATTGCAGTACCCGAAGTTGTATCAATTGCAGCAATATGATTTCGTGCTTTGCCTCCGATGGCAATAAAGTTACCACCGACATAAAGAATAGTACCTGATGCAACAAGTGAATTTACAAAACCACCAGAAACAGGGTTAAAAGATGTTACACTACCTGAAGCTGTATCTATTGCTGCAATATAAGGTCTAGTTTTGCCGTCAATAGAAAAAAATTGACCTCCAACATATAGATTTGTTCCCGAAAGAGAAAGGGCTGAAATTGTACCATCCGCATTTGGATTAAAAGTTGTTAAATCACCTGTAGTCGAATCAATGGAAGCAATATTGTTCCTAGCTTGACCTCCTATGGAATCAAAATATCCCCCAACAAAAAGAGAAGAACCTGATATTGAAATTGTACTAACAGTACTACTAGCATTTGGATTGAACATTGTCGCACTTCCTGTTGTCGTATCAAGTGCGGCTATTATTTTCCGGGCATGCCCCCCTATATGAGTAAAGGTTCCACCAATATAAAGTGTAGAATCTAATAAAAAAATATCAAAAACACTACCACTGACATCAGGATTAAATGCAGTAATATTCCCGCTAACAATATCAAAGGCTGCAACAGAACGTCGGCTTTGCCCTCCTATGAAACTAAAACTCCCCCCAACGTAGAGTGTAGTTCCTGAGATCTCAAGCGCATGAACTGAACCGTTCGCAGTAGGGTTAAATATTGTTACAGTCCCATTAGTTGTATCAATTGAAGCAATATTATTTCGAGTTTGACCTCCTATGGAAGTAAAACTTCCCCCAACATAGAGTATAGAATTTGAATAAGTAAGTTCATAAACAGTACCATTCGCATTAGGGTTAAACGATAATAAATTACCCGTAACTGTATCAAATGCTGCAATATGATTTCTAGTTTGACCTCCTATGGAAGTAAAACTTCCCCCAACAAAAAGAGTAGTACCTGTAAGTGCAAGTGAAAGTACTGTATTATTTATATCACTTGGTAAAAATAATAAATCCAACTGGCCATCGCTTTTGATATGTGCAATATTACTAACTGGTATTCCATTGATCCAAGAAATATCTCCTCCAATATAAAATCCACCATTATTATCGCTAACTGATGCATAGACATTACCAGAAATCTTTATTTGGTCGAGGGATAAAGTCCCAGATGTAAGATCAATTATAGCACCTCCAGATTTTAATGATGGAGTAACTGAAGAGAAACCTCCTCCTAAGTAAAGAGTATTATTATTTGGATCTCTTTCTAAAGCTAAAATAGGTCCATCAAACTCTAAATTTTTTCCAAAATCAGGATCAACAGTTCCATCAGACTTAAGATGAGCTACATTAGAAAACTCAATATCTCCAACAGCATTAAAATTACCACCAATAAAAAATCCACCGTTTCCATCACTGATCGAAGCATTTACTGTGCCCGCAACTTTCGGAAACTGCCAAAGCGGTGCTGTTGGTCGAGATGTTGTTTTATTTAAAGTTAGTCCCCCACCAGAACATGTACCAATTTGAGTGAAGTGACCTCCAACATAAAGTGTGTTGTTGAGTTCATCAGGTGCCATTGCAGCTACTGCACCATTAAAACAAACAGGTGAGAGTGGATTAACAGGAGTCACATATTGAACTCCATTTTAACTTGCACTTGTCCCCATAGGTTTGCTTACAATAATTGATTGGGTAGAATCCAAATAAGGTGGTGCTATGCAGGTTAGCTTCATTCCAGAATTTAAAACTGGATTCGTACACTCTACACCTCCAACAAGGACCGTTGCTCCTGCAACAAAGTGAGAACCGTTTAATGAAATTGTACCACCTGTTAAAGAATTGAGTGTTAAGGGACTTATCGAATCTATCGTTGGAAGTTGTGTATCCACTATATAAGTTGAAGGAGATATTGAATTCAAACATTGAGGCACTGCAGAAGATGAACCTGATGTAATTTCCGCCGCAAAAGTATAACTACCATCAATCAATGAACTTGAAAGCGTAATGTTTTGTGTTCCATTAGATGAAATAACCTCAGAGTAAATTTCACTTCCAGAATGGCAATCTCCGCCCGTATAAATTTTGATTATATCCCCAACTTGAACTCCAGTAATTTGAATTGTTGGAGTGGCATCATCACTCAGTAAAGTACTTGAGTTTGAAATAGCTCCAGCGCTCGGTTGAATGATTGTAACTGTTAAAGAAGGTGGGATGATTGTTGAGGTAGGTGTTTCAACAGGAGAACTGCCCGTAGTTGATTTATCAAGAGATTCAACATCTAAAAAAAATAAGTACAGCCAGAACACCCTGGCATTGTAAATAACAACAATATTAAAATTATAAACAAAGTGAAGAAATTTAAAGTTCCTTCACTTTGTTTCAAAAAAAGACTTTTTTTCAAAAATACACCTTCGACTAAAGTACCTTTTTAACAATATACTTATCGGGAATATTTTGAAAAACTTGAGTCACACCATTGGCTCACAATGGGCTAACAATAGACTCATTATGAAACAATAAGATTAGCAGCAGCAAATTCCCAATTCATTAATTTATCAATTAATGTGTTTACATAATCTAATCTTCTGTTCTGATAATCTAAATAATAGGCGTGCTCCCAAACATCAATAGTTAGCAATGGCTTATGGCCTTGAGTTAAAGGACATTCAGCATTTGGTGTTTTAACTATTTTTAATTGTCCTTGTGACTCAACTAACCAAGCCCATCCACTTCCAAATTGAGTCATTGCAGCTTGGGAAAATTCTTTTTTAAAATTATCAAAACCTTGAAATGAAGTTTCAATTTTTGTTAGCAATGTACCATTTGGTTTCCCACCACCATTTCTTGATAAACAATTCCAATAAAATGTATGGTTCCAAACTTGAGCTGCATTGTTAAAAATTCCAGCTTTATCAGCTTTTCCAGCTGTCTCTGTCATGATTTTCTCAAGGGACCAATTCATCATTTCATTTCCCTCTAGTAACTTATTTAAATTATCTACATAGGCTTTATGATGTTTCCCATAGTGAAAGCCAATGGTTTGAGATGATATTACAGGTTGTAAATCATTATCTGCGTAAGGCAACTTTGGTAACTCGAATGCCATAAGAACTCCTTTTTTTAAAAATTTATTTACTTGTTTCTAAAGACCCAAGCCAATTGAAGTTGTTGAGTTAGAATTAGATACTAGATGAATCCAATTATACTTATCAACTTTTGTTCCAGATTGAATTGCAGTAATTTCTTCATAAAGTCTTTTAGCAATTGGACCATATTCATTTTCATTGAACAACCATTTTTTATTTGTAAAAGACAAGTCGCCAATGGATGTAATTACTGCTGCAGTTCCAGTACCAAAAGCCTCGGTTAGTAAACCTTTATCGTATGCATCTTGCAATTCGGCAAGTGATACTTTCTTCTCAACAACTTCATAACCCCAATCCTTTAAAAGCTGAATGGCACAGGAACGAACTCCTCCAGGCAAGATTGTATCATCAAGTAGCGGAGTTAAAATTTTATTCCCAACTACAAAAAACACGTTCATTGTTCCAACTTCTTCAACATACTTGTGTGTTACATCCAACCACAATACTTGAGAGTAGCCATTAATTTTTGCTAATTCTGCAGCCTTTAAACTTGCTACATAATTTGCAGCTGCTTTTGTCTGACCAAGGCCACCTGGCGCAGCTCGAACAAACTCTTCTTCGACCCATATTTTTACGGGTTTAAAACCACTACTATAATAAGCACCAACCGGGCTCAATATAACAAAAAATAAATATTTTCTTGAAGGACGAACACCCAAAAAACCTTCAGTCCCAATTAATGTTGGGCGAATATATAAAGCAGAACCTTTGTCTTTTGGAATCCATCGATTTTCAAGATTTACGAGTTCATGAATTGCTTGAACAAATAAATCTTCAGGTGGTGGCACCATACACAATCTTTCAGCACCTTGTTTAAATCTTAATGCATTAAATTCAGGGCGAAATATTACGACTTCACCATTGGGTCTTTTAAAAGCTTTTAAGCCTTCAAAAAGTGCTTGGCCATAATGTAAGACTGAAGCTGCTGGATCCATTTGAAATGGCGCATATGGTTTTATCTTAAAATCATACCATCCTTTACCTTGTTCAAATTCTGCAACAAACATATAATCAGAAAAAAATTGACCAAAACCAAGTTTATTAAAATCAGGCAATTCCTTTAAAGAATCTGCTTTTGTTATTTGAATTTCATACTTATTTTTTATTTGTAAAGTTCTATCATTTTTCATAGTCAGAAACTTAATTTTAAAATGTTAAAAGGTCTAGAACTTATTAAGCCCCACAATGTCAAAATTTATTACGCTTTGTACTACCTCTACTTAAGGCGAGGCAAAAAATAAAAATTTTAGACTGATTTAAAAAAATTTGGGTTTGATCTTCAGGGAAGATCAAAAGTTCCGAATAATAGATAAGCAAGCAGGAAAATAAAGACAAAAAATTTTTTCTTACTTAATCGCAAAAGCGATTAGACTTAATCCTGAGCTGTAAGGAGAATATAATGGCACAACTATTCATTTGGGATTCAAGTAAATACGAAACAAAAATAACTCAGATGGATGACGAACATAAAAAATTGGTTGAAATCATGAATCGCTTGGCAACTAAAAACTATGAAAATGCAACTAGAGATGAGTTAACAACTGTTATTGAAGAACTCTCCAATTGGACAATTATGCACTTTGAACATGAAGAATCATATTTAAAGCAAATAAATTTTGCAGGACTTGATAATCACAAAAATATCCATAAGCGTTTATTATTTCAATTCAATCAACATAAAATTGCATTTATAGATTCTGGTGCAACTAAAATCAGTGAAAAGTTTTTTGAATTTTTGAATCTTTGGTTATCAGCACATATACAACATATTGATATGCAGTATTGTCCCTCTAAACAGAAAAAGACAGGGTAATTAAAAATTAAAATGTATTATAAAATTCTTTTTAATATTATTTTTATTGAATTATTTTTTATTCAAGGCATATTTGCAAATCGTTTACCACAGAGCATTCTATCTTACGGACAAACGCCAATCGATAATGCAATGGAACTCAATATAAATTCAAATATTCCTAATTATTTTAATTTCGAAGATTTAAAAGAAATCAATTTCACAATATCTACAAAGCCAATAGAAAATAATAATCCATTTCTAAATCATGAAAAATTTGAAAAACAATTGAAGACTGAAATTAATGAAGAGCTCGACTATGATTTAAAATTAGAGGGCCCAATTGAAATTGCAGATGAAGCTCCACTCGTTGGCAAACTGCTTATGTTGTCTACGACACCTGTTCATCTCAAATTTTTAGTCCGAATAAAAGAATATTCTGAAGATGCTGTAATAAAATTATCACTAAAAAAAAAGAACTCAAAATTTATTTCTAAGCAAAAATTATCAATAGTCCCGGTCTTACCAATTCGTGAAGAACAAAATATTTTATTTGTTAATTCAATAAAGAAACCATCGATTGATATAGTAGCTTCTTTACCTCCTTCATGGAGTAAAAAGTATCTTCGGTTTATTATTTTAGCCTCGAATGAAGAATCTAAAATTATCTATTCTCGATTACAAGAATTTTTAAGCCAAGACCTAGAATCAATTGAATATTTAGTATCTAAACTTTTTTTATCAAACTCTATTCAAAATATTTATACATTGATTAATAAATCAGATCCAAAATTCTCTAAACAAAAAATTGAATCCTTAAATACAACTTTATTTCATAGAGTTAAAAAACTGTTCGAAGATAATGGAGTAATTAATCCGTGGCTCAAAAGCTATCTAACTTGGGTATTATCACAAAATCAGGAATTAACGAACTACGAAAAAGAAAAAATGAAATCTAGTTTATTAATAAAATGGAAAATTCTTAATGATAACTGGACAAATAACTTGCACGTCTCACCAGAATTTGGAATCACTGCCATTGCTCTTCAAGAACTTGGCTTTGATGGATCCGATGAGATTCTTAATAAATTTATGAATTTCGATTTTTTAAATTATAAAATTAAAACCAGCGTGCAACTCGAAAATATTTTTTTACTTCTTAGTCTTATTGAGCCAAATGATTTACTCTTAAATAAAGATCAACAAACTCAAGATCAAATTATTAGTTTTATTAATTCAATATTAATCAAGGAGCTCAAAGAAGGTAATGATTCAACAAATGCTTTTTCTAGTCGATTTAGAAATTTATGTCTACGAAGCTATTTTATACATAAAAATTGGCAGCAAAAAATATTTTTCAAAAACCATATTAATAAAAATATAAATCAACAAATTATTTCAAAAATTAAAGAACATTTTTTAAATAGCAAAGCAAAACTTAATCCTCAAGAATTTGCCTGGGGTATAAATGCAATAGAATTAAATTCTAAAATTTTACACGATATTACAAAACCTGAAAATACTTCGACTACAAATAATTTTCGACTTAAATTAAATAATTCTAAATCATTTTCTCCTAATTACACAGTACATGAAACTCCTGTTTGGCATATTCAAGGATATGATCTTGCAAGCTCATCTTTTAAATTAATAAGTCAATCCAAATTAAAACCAAAACTATTATTAAGAGCATTTGGATACCCAGTGAGCCCACCAAAAACCCTTTCTCCCCTCATTATTCATCGACACTATTTTAATTTAAATGGAAAAGAAATTGATGAGGAACAAATTAAAGTAGGTGATGAGTTAATAGTAGAGCTGAGAGTAGATAATATTACTCGCGGCACTTACAAAAACCTTTTGATCGAAGATTACTTTCCCTCAAGTTTAGAAGTCATTGATACCAACATTAATGGAATTGAAACTGAGGAGCTTAAATGGCTAAACCCAGCAAGATTCAAAACAGAATCAATTGTTGTAAAAACTGATCAAGGTAAAATTCAAGCTTTTGGAGAAATTTTTACTCCAAGCAAATATTTTTATTATAAATTAAAAGCAATTGAACCAGGACAACATAGAGTCAGGGCTGCAAAAATTGAATCCATTTACCAACCAGAAATAACTAGCTATAGCAATGAAGTTAAAATGTATATATCATCATTAGAAAATTAATTTTTTCCAGATAATAATGTAACTTTGTCTGCATTAACTATCCCAATTAGGACCAATAGAACCATTAACTCTCAAGGGTACCGATAATTGAACCACATTTTCCATAATATGTGTTAATTTTTTTTGAAGTTCATTTACAATTGCTTCATCAACTTCAAAAACTAACTCGTCATGCACTTGTAATAAAAGCTTTGCTTCTTTAATTGGATACACTTCAATCATTGCTAATTTTACGATATCACTTGCTGCCCCTTGCATGGGTGCATTTATTGCAGCTCGTTCAGCAAATTTTTTTAACATTTGATTTTTAGCATGAATATCTTTTAAGACTCTTCTGCGCCCTAAAAATGTCGAAACAAAACCATTTAGATGGGCTTCTTTGACAATATTTTCCATATAAATTTTAACTCCAGAAAATTTTTCAAAGTATTTATGTATAATCTCTTGTGCTTCTTTACGGGGTATACCTAAATTTTCTGCTAATCCAAATGCTCCTTGCCCATAGGCAATTCCAAAGTTCACGGCCTTTGCGGCCCTTCTCATTTCTGAATTCACATCGCTCAATGAAACACCAAATACCTCTGCAGCAGTTGCCGTATGAATATCCTGTCCGTGAATAAAAGCTTTTGTTAAACCTTCGTCCTTTGTTATGTGTGCAAGTATTCTTAATTCGATTTGCGAATAATCTAATGATAATAAAACCTTTTTAGGGGGAGCAATAAATGCACGACGTATTAAAACTCCTCGCTCTGTTCGAATTGGAATATTTTGTAAGTTAGGATGAGTTGAAGATAACCGACCCGTTGCTGCTAATGTTTGATTAAAATGAGTATGAACTCGATTTGTTTTTGGATCAGCAAGGGCTGGTAAAGCATCAACATAGGTCGATTTCAATTTTGTCATTTCTCTATAATTTAAAATATGTAAGATACATGGGTGCAGATCTTTTAATTTTTCTAGCACCTCATTATCAGTTGAGAAGCCAGTTTTTGTTTTCTTTTGTGTTGGTAGTTGAAGTTTTTCAAACAATATACTACCAAGTTGCTTTGGAGAGGAGATATTAAATTCATGTCCAACTAATTCATAAATTTGTTTTTCAATACTCTTAATTTCTGAATCTAGCTTTTCACTCATTTTTTTTAGAACTGCAATATCTATTAAAATTCCATTTAACTCCATTTCAAGAAGTATTCCTATCAATGGTATTTCTATTTCATAGAAAATTTTATTTAAATGATTGTCATTAATTAATTGTTCTAATTTTGTTTTAAGTTGTATTTGCAATTTAAAAAAAGCATGGACTGAGGTAATTTGTGAAATATCTTGCAATAAAAACTCAGTTATCGTTTCTTCAAAATTATCAACTGGCTCAGATTTAATTAAATAAGCAGCAACCATAGAATCCCAAGCCGCCACTGGATTTTTTAAATTTAATTCTCTCCAAATTTTTTTTAAATCAAAACCAAACCAACTTATTTTAAATTTTGAAAATAGATTTTGCCAATCCTCTTTTGCACCAATTAATTGATAAACATGATTTTCATTTTTAGAAAATTCTTCTCCTATAAAAATATGAAATTGATGATCACGATTAAATATCCAGATAGGAATTATTCCACTCTCAAATTTACAACTAGAAAGAATCTTTTGTAAATCAGTTGGATAAACTGGAATAATTGATTCACCTTCACAATTTGAAATTAAAGTATCACTAATTATGGTATTATTATTTTCTTTTTCAATATTTTTATCAATTTCATTTTTAGTTATATTATTATTAGAAGAATCGATAATAGTATCTTTCCCACCATTTTGATGGGTCATTAAAATATGTTGATTAGGACCAAATAATTGACTTTCTAAATTTTTAAAATTTAGTTCTTTTATTAAATTTTTTAATTCATCATAATTTATTTCTGTTCTCTCTAAATTCTTCATTTCAATTTTTAAATCTAAGTCAGTTACAATGGTAACTAACTTTTGTGAAGTGTATGCATTTTCTTTACCTGCAATAAGTTTGTCTTTTAAAGATCCTTTTATATTTTCAATATTTTTATATACTCCATCCAGCGACCCATATTCTGAAATTAATTTTTGTGCGCCCTTTAAACCTATCCCATCAACACCAGGGATATTATCGGAAGCGTCTCCAACTAATGCTAAATAATCAATAAACTGCTCTGGAGTGACTCCCCATTTTTCTTTAATTTCATGACTGTCATAAAGGTGACTTTTCATTGTATCTAATAATTTAATATGATCATCAACTAATTGACTGAAATCTTTATCACCACTTACAATAACCACATCACAATTATTTTTACGTGCAAAGTGTGAAAGACTTCCAATTAAATCATCAGCCTCAAAGCCCTCTTTCTCAAATGCTGGAAAACCAAATGCATTTACAATTTTTCGAATATAAGGTATTTGAGGTATCAAATCTGAAGGAGTTTCACTTCTGTGTGCTTTATATTCTGGATAAATATCAGAACGAAAAGAACCCGAGGGTAAATCATAGCAAAAAGCTATATAATCTGGTTTTTCATCCTTTAATAATTTGATAATCATAGAAACAAAACCATAGATGGCATTTGTTGGTAGACCCGATGGAGTACTCAATGCACGAATGGCATAAAAAGCTCTAAAGAACATATTACTAACATCAATAAGGTATAATTTTTTTTTCATTCATTACTTTCTGAATTGCTACTAGGCAGTTTTTGTCTTCTCTTCACTGTAAAAAATCTTTACAACAGATTTTGTGATTTTATTTTTCTATAAAATATAAAATCATAAAAAAAATCCAACTACTTATGAATCACCACGAGTATAAAACGATCATTGAGAAAATTTTTCAAGCTCTGTTTGTAAATCAGACGCAATGAATCGCCTTTAGTCACTAGCGACAATTTTGAGCTTAGCTATCTAAAATAAATTTATGGTGAATAAAAAATTCTGAAATTCCAATTTAGATAGGTTATAGAGTAGGCAATTAATAACAGTTCTTGATGAAGTTGGAATGAAATTTTTTTCGTTCGACTAAATCAAAAAAAATTAATCATGGAGGAATTATGTTTTACAAATCGCTGACTTTGGCCTCAGCTATCTTTTGCGGAGTACTTTCTGCTAATGCAACTTATATAACAGCTAAAATTGGAAAGATTACAGGAAATCTTAATCCAAATGCAAAAACACATATTGTTGTAGCAGGTAGCGGTGGCGACTTAGGAATCATGTTGCAACAAGCTGGTATTGCTAAAGCTAAAAAATATAGAGATCTTTATCCTGAAGATCAAATTTATTTTATCACTTTTAAAGAAGAATTTAAAAACGAAGGTGAAGATAAAGATAATTTTCAATTTTTAAATCGCGTAGGATTTACAGACATTAAAGAAGTTGGTGGTTGGTTCAGTGGTGACCTTGATGGTGAAGATTTAATGGATGAATTAAAAGCCTTCAATCAAATTGCTTCTTTAGATATTTTTTCACATGGCGCAGCTTTCTACGGAATCCAATTGGGTGGCTGGACAAATAGATGGGATCCAAGTGAAACTTACTATAAAGAATTAAATGGTCACTTTGCACCAGATGCTTTCGTAGTTCTACATGGATGTAACACTGGTTACTTAGCTACAACTTTGGCTTATCATTTTAAAGTTCCGGTGGCAGGTTCATTATCAGCAACTAATTTTGAAAGACCTTTTGAAAATGGATTGTATTACAGAGACGATGAAGGTCGTTATCCTACAACTGGAAAATTTAAAACTAAAAATGATCAAGCCTTTAAAGATCCTGTAGCATGCCATAGAGGTGGTTGTTATAGATTGAAACCAGAAGATTTTGCTTATACTGGTCACTGGGGACAATTTTCTGGCGCACTTCCTTTTTATAAATTCTTTTGTGATCCAGCAATGGGAGATATAATTTGTAAACGAGGTATGGCTAAATATGCAATGAGTTTAATTTCAGTATTACCAATTGATGAAAATAGCTCTCTCGAAGATTACAAAAAAGTAATACAAGATTCAATCTGTTCGAATAGACCTGGAAAAGAACTACAAAAAGAAAACTGTGTTAACGCACTTGAATCTAGCTTAGAAGGAAAAAACCTTACTTTTAATCCAAATTATACTCGAGATAATGGCTCACAAGCTGTTCAATTCGAATGCACATTTACTCAATGTAAATTAGAATACAAATGTGAAAAAGTTGATTTATTAGGAAGCACAATCTTAAGAAGAAGTTCATGTTCAGCAAAAGCATTACCTGGAACTGAAGCAACAACTGCAACTCGCGAATATAAAGCTTTTATAGATGGATATAAATATTTAACAGGAAAATACTAAATACTTAGTAATTGTAATTTTAAATTAAAAGATAAAAAAAATTAAATAAAATTTTAAAAGGATTTAAAAAATGAAAAATATAGTAAAAAAATCTTTCATAGCTTCTTCACTAATAATCGCTGGTTTTATTTCTGTTGGCCATACAGAAGACAGTTTAAAATCAATGGAAAACTCATTTGAATCTAGTACTGATTCATTAAAAGAAGAAGTCGTATTTCGACCATGCGTAGGTCAATGCCAACAACGATTGGTTGTAGCTCAAGAAATTGCTTCAGACATACTTGCTGGCTATCAAGTTAGTATTGCTGATCATGAAACTTTTACTCAAATGGTAGAAGAGTTAAATTCTTTAAACGATACTGAACATCAGCTTTCAAGTGATACGGCTCTTGAAACCATTGCAAGCTATAGATAAAAAATTATAAAAAAAAAATTTTAATAACATATTAAAATAGACAAAGGACAATAAGATGTTGACTCAAAAAAATTTAAATAAATTAGCTTTAGGCTTATTAGTCAGCGCAACTATGTTGAGCTTAGGTTCAAACTCTAATGCAGTATCAGTCGATGAACCTTCAGATGTCGAGTTATATAATACTCTTGGTAAAATCGATGCGGCTCAAGAAGATCAGCAAAAATTAAATGATCTTCTATCAACTCTTTCTGATTTATCAGAGCAAGTTGCTATTCGCCAAATTGAACTGGACTATTGTGATAATGCCGACACAGACAAAATTGCTTATGCTCAAGAAGTTTTATCAATCACTTCTCAAATTGAGGCTCAAGCTGATAAAACAAAAAGTAGTGAAGTTGCTGATGCAATAGATATTATCGAAAGTGATTTATCTAGGACAGATATTTGCGAATAACTGCTCATGATTAAGTCTGGACTAATTGATAGGTCTAGTTCATTACAACACAGACTGTGGAGAATTTTATTCTTGCCGAAAAGTATGTTCGAGAAAACAATACAAAAAGGAGGAATAAATGAGTACACAGTTTGATGTTCCAAGTTTATATGAGTTTTTAACTCAAACCCCAGAGGGTGGACTTAAGAAAATGTTAGTTGATGGTAAGCCATTAACTGATGTTCACTTTAATTTATTAATTAAAGTCGTAAAGTTTGGAAGCCAAGATGATTTTACTAAATTTTGTGAAACAAAAAATTTTCCACCAGTTCGATTAACACCAAAAGAATTGCCACTAAAAGAAAAATTCTGGGATGATTGCCTTAAAGTATTTCAATCCCGAGGAATCTTACAACCTTCTTCTGGTAATAAAACAGCAGCATGAAAATTTATACTAAGTCAGGCGATGAAGGTAAATCGGGCCTTATTGGCGGCAAGAGGGTTAGTAAAAATGACCCTCGCTTAGTTACTTACGGTTGTATTGATGAGTTGAATGCTCACCTTGGACATTTAATTGCCCTTACTTCAATTTCTATTAAAATTGAAAAAACTCTTCAAACCACAATTCATATAAATCTTTCGAAAATACAAAATGAATTATTTAATATTGGGAGTTTACTTGCTTGCGATAATCATGAATGGATTAAAAAATTACCACCACTTTCTGATAAATCAGTTTCTGATCTTGAATTACAAATAGATACTTGGGAGGCTTCACTTACTCCACTAAAAAACTTTATTCTACCTCAAGGAGATATTTGCGCGACTCAAGCTCATATTTGTCGAACAGTCTGTCGACGTGCCGAGCGAGAATTAGTGAGTTTGCTTGATCACATTCAAAGTCAATTCACAACTGAATGTGAAGGCTTTTCATCAGATGAAAAAATTATAGATCAATCTATTGAAAATAAATACCAGCATATTTTAAAATATTTAAATCGTTTAAGTGATTATTTTTTCGTTTTATCGAGATGGTTAAATTTTAAAACTAATAATTCTGAAACTCTTTGGACTAGCAGTTAAGTTAGTCTCGAACCAACTGAAATATAATTACCTTTTAAAAAATCTGCGACATTCATTTTATTTCTTGATTCTGGTTGAACTTCAATCAATTTAATAGCGCCATCGTTAGTCTTAATCCAACACTCATTCCCTTCGGCCTTAATAACTTCTCCACATTGAAAAAAACTTATATTTGAAATCTGTTGCTCAATTAAATTATCAATAATTTTGACTTTATGAATTTTTAATTTTTGAGGAGTATCTTTCTTTAATTCCTTTTTATCTTCTTTTTGAGGTAAAAAAGTCCAACACCCAGGGCCCATTACAAATGCTTTTATTTTATTATGAATTTGTTTAGAGGATAAAGTCCAATCTATGTGACTCTCAGATTTATCAATTTTTTTAGCATATGTTACATCTTTTGGCTCTTGAGGCACACCAGTTAAATTTCCTCGCACATAATCCATTAATTCAACATGTAATAAGTTTTGACCTAACAACGCAAGTTCATCATGTAGAATTTGCGCATCCATCTCCTCAGAAATTTCGATTTTTCGAAATCCCAAGACATCACCAGCATCCAGTTTTTTAACTATTTTTTGCAGACAAACACCAGTTTCTAAATCACCGTTTTCTATGGATCTCTGAATGGGAGCGGCCCCTCTCCAGCGTGGCAACAAACTGGCATGTACATTTACGGCTCCTAGTGGAAAAATTTTTAAAAATTTCTCTGTTAATAGCTGTCCAAAAGCAACGACGACTGCAATTTCTGCTGACCATGATTCAATAGTATTTAATATGATTTCTGTATTTACAGAATCAGGTGAAATTACTCGTATACCTTGATTGACACAAAAATTCTTTACAGCTGAGGGTTGTAATTGCATTTTTCGTCCTGCTGGTCGATCGGGTTGAGTCACAACACCTACCAACTCAATATGCTCATCCTCGTACATTGCTTTTAAACAAGAGACAGCAAACTCAGGAGTACCTAAAAATACAACACGCACCTTACTCATTTTTTACAAATCCTTATTCGTTTTATGTTTTTTGGGATAACCAACTTTTTTAATTTTATCTTTAATTCGATTGGATTTTAGCTTACTAATTCGATCTATAAATAATTTTCCTTCAAGATGATCCATTTCATGTTGAATACAAATAGCTAATAACCCATCAGTTTTAATTTTAATTTTTTCATTTTTTTCATTGAGCGCTTCTATTTCAACCAAATTATATCGTTCAACAGTTTCAGTATACCCCGGTACACTCAAACACCCTTCTTCATAAGTATTCTTACCCTCGCCTTTAACGACAACTGGATTAAATAAAATAAGAGGAAACTGGACCTTTTTTTCAAGATCGGTTAAGGGATCATCTTTAACATCTTCCTCAAACTCTTCTAAAGTTTCACCTGAAATTGGTCTTCGAATATCAATCACAATAAGACGAATCAGTCGATCCACTTGGGGTGCAGCTAAACCAATGCCATGAGCATCATACATTGTATCAAGCATATCCTGTGCAAAATTTGCCATTTCAGAAGTTACAGAATTTACAGGTTTTGAAATTTCTCTGAGTCGAGGATCAGGAAATGTAAGTATCGGAAGAATAGACATTTTAACAATTACTCCTTAATTATATTTTTTAATCTAAAACTATGATCACCATTCGGTTTATGATAAAAATTATATTACAATGCATTTCGCAAAATACTATATCAAACTCACCCTGCTGTAAATCAATTTATCTTTCAGACTTAAACACGAATAGTAATACAGTGTGATTCAAAAATCACCGCAACAAACAAGAAAAAACGGCATATGATTATGTCTCGCATATAATCGCGAAGTAATCAGACTTAATCTTGAGCTGAATAAACAGGGTGATCAAAGATCACCCCAAACAAACAAGAAAATAACAGCTCATGATTATGTCTGATATAATCGCGAAGCGATCAGACTTAATCTTGAGCTGAATAAACAGGGTGATCAAAGATCACCCCGAACAAACAAGAAAATAACAGCTCATGATTATGTCTGATATAATCGCGAAGCGATCAGACTTAATCTTGAGCTGAATAAACAGGGTGATCAAAGATCACCCCAAACAAACAAGAAAATAACAGCTCATGATTATGTCTGATATAATCGCGAAGCGATCAGACTTAATCATGAGCTGTTATTTCTTTTGCCGACTCATCAAAGTCACCGCAACAATTCCCATAAGAATATTTGGCCCCCAAGCTGCCAAAATTGGGGGAATACTTCCATGGTGCCCCAAAGTTAACGAAGAATTTCTTAACACCCAAAATACAACAACCAATAATATTGAAAAACCTGCATTTAATAATCCTCCGCCTCCCCTTGAGTGGGTCACACTAAATGGAATTCCAATTAAAATCATTACCAATGCAGTACAAGCAAAAGCAAATTTATCATGATACCCAACCTCAAGAGACAATGTATCAAGACCTGCTTCTTTATTTTTTTGAATATATTTTTTTAAATCCTTTAAACTTAGAACATCAACAGAATTAAATGAAGACTGAATATCTTGAAGTTCTTCATCTATTACTATTGTTTTTTCTTTAAAATCTTGAGTTAAAGGAAAACTAGATTTATCAGTAAATAAAGTTACTGATCCTTTTAATAATTTCCATTGCTGACCTAATAAACTAATTTTTTCAGCGGTGATCATTTGCACTAAATCCCACGCCTCATTAAATTGATAAAGCGTTAAACCTTCTGCCATTTTTTTTGAGCGATTAATTGTTTTAATATTAAAAATAGTATTTTTTGATCGATACCAAATTCGATCTGTTTTAACAGTTGAATACTGTGCTGGTTTCATTTTTATTTGATGATAAAAAATAAAATTTTTCTTTTGCACAAAGCGAGGTAAACTTTCATCAGCTAATGTAAAAGCTAAAATTGAAAAACATAAAATCGAAATTAAAATGGGTATTGTTATTCTCACTAAACTAATACCCGAAGCAAAAAGAGCCATTAATTCATGGGTTTTATTGAGTGAACTTAATGTAAATACCACTCCCACTAAACAGCCCATCGGTATCATTTGATAAAGTATCTCTGGCAAAAAAGATAAATAGTATTCTAAAACTGCAGAACCTGCAGCCTGGGGGTATTCCATATTTAAAGACATCGCATTTATCGCTAAAAAAATTGTTACAAAAACAATAATTCCTGCCACAAAATATGTGAAGAATATTTTTAGAATATATCGATCCATGATTTGAATCATCTACGTACCCCTTAATTCATAATGTTCCTGAAAAATCCAAAAGTTTTCAAATATTTCTTCCTTGACTCGGTTTTAAAATCCTTATCTACTCAAAATATGGCATTACGCATCTTATTGGCAGACGAAAGTCTAAATATCAAAAAAAACTTACAAATCGCTCTACAAGACTTTGGTGTTGAAATTAAAACATTACCGTCTGGTGAAGATCTTCTTCCTACTATAAAACAATTTCAACCAGATATTGTATTTTTAGATATATTATTATCAAAAATAAATGGTTATGATGCTTGTTCTCAGATCAAAAATAATCCAAGTACTAAAAACTTACCTGTCATTTTGATGTGGAGTAGTTTTATGGATCTTGATGAAGAAAAAGCAAAACTTTGCAAATCTGATGGTAAAATTGAAAAACCATTTGAACGAGATCAACTTAGAAAATTAATTAAATTTCTTATTCCAAAAACTAGCACTCAAGAACTCAGTGAATTTCTAATTCTACCTCAAATTACTAATAATGATAACAATTCAAAATCTTTTGAAGGAACTTCAATTACAGCAATTCGTAAAGCAGCTCCAGTCAAAAATAATATTGAAATAGATGAGTTAGAATCTTCTACTAATATATATCAAAGCACACCAGAAATTTCGCCCTTAACAAGTCTCAACGAAGACGAAGGTGGTGACATGGATGATTTAGATAATTGGTCTCAAAAAAATCTACATAGTAAATCTGAAAATACTTTTAATATTGATCCTCAAGATGATCAATACGATGTAGAAGTTGCAGAAGTTGCAATTAATGAAGATGAACTTGCAATGGATGATTTTTATCGAAGTGAAGATAGCAGTGCATCTCTCAAACCACACTCAATTCATCGCAGACCCAAACCTCACCCTTTGATGGGTGAAAAATCTTCACAAGGAGTTTCTATAGCTCCCCTATCAATTGATGAAAAGCATCTTCAAGATATTATTCGATCTCAAGTTCAAGAGAGTATACAACATTGGGTAAGAAAAATGATGCCAGAAATTGCAGAAAGAGTTATAAGATCAGAGATCCAAAAATTAATGATTGATCTTGAATCTGACACCAAAAATCAAGGAAATATTTAATTTCATGACATTAACCGAATTAATAAAGGCCGCATTAAAAGAAGATATGCCCACTGGAGATTTAACAACTGAAAGTTTAGCGCTTTTACCTCGACAAGGTATTGCTAAACTCATAGCCAAAGAAGATCTTGTGTTATCTGGGACTAATACTTTTGAACAAGTTATGCTCTCCTTAGATTCGCAAGCGCGTTTATTATGGAAGTTTGAAGAAGGCGATGTTGTTTTAAATAAACAAATAGTTTGTACGATTCACGGTGATTTAATTCAGATTTTAAAAGCTGAGAGAGTGGCATTAAATTTTCTAGGTCACTTATCTGGAATCGCTAGTCTAACAAGATGTTTTGTAGAAAAAATTTCTCATACCAAAACAAAACTTTTAGATACTCGAAAAACATTACCAGGTTACCGTGAGCTAGAAAAGCGAGCGGTTGTCCATGGAGGTGGCCATAACCACCGACAAAATTTATCCGAAGCAATTTTAATAAAAGATAACCACATAGCTGTAATGGGTGGTATTACTGCTGCAGTTCAAAGAATTCGAAACCACTCTAATAAGAGTATAGAAGTTGAGGCTAATTCTCTTGAAGGTGTAAAAGAAGCTGTTCAAGTTGGCGCCCAAAGAATTTTACTTGATAATATGAATAACGAAATATTGAAAGAAGCATTAAAACTTATTCCACCGCATATTGAAACAGAAGCTAGCGGCAATATGAATTTAAATCGCGTTGCATCTGTTGCCGAACTTGGAGTTCATTATATTAGCGTTGGTGCCTTAACACACTCCGCCCCATGCGCAGATTTAAGCTTGATGTTTGACTGGCAAAATTCTATCACGCAACCCTGATTGCTTCGCAATTTTATGCAAAAAGAAATTCCATTCAAAATTGGATATGAAACTTTTATTTGGCTTAAGGCAAATGGATATTATGCCCAATGGATGTCAGAAGTCGAATCAACTCAAAGTTGGGCCAAAGATAACTTAGATTTTAAAAACCAAAACTTTACTCAAATAAAATTTGATGACCAAAGCCTAAAAACACTCAATATATTAGCTGAAGATCTTAATTTAAATCATTTTTTAAGAACCCTAAATAATCACCCTCAAGAAAAAAGTTTTTACCCACTCAGATCTACTGAATTTAAAAAATTATCTCATTTTTATATTTGTGATTATCAATCAAGAGGTAGGGGGCAGGGGCAAAATACATGGAGCTCTCCTCTAATTGGAACTAGTTTGCTTTTAAGCTTTACAATTCCACTGCAATTACCACCACCACCACAATTGACTTTAATTTTTGGCAGAATAGTATATTGCTGCCTAAAAGAATGTTGGCCCACTATTAAGTTTAGAATCAAAGAACCAAATGATATTTATATTGAGAATAATAAAATTTCAGGATTATTAACAGAAACAGTTTCTCAAGGTTCAAAAAATTATTTAATTTTTGGAATCGGTTTAAATATTTTTGATGGACCAGATCTAAACTTAATACCACACTCAACATATTTACATAAAGAGTTAACTTTAAATTTAGCCAATAATAACTTCAATAGAAATCTTAATTTATGTAATTCACAATTTACTATTTCACTGAATGAGTGGAACAATTTTATAAATTTATTAGTAACAAACTTAAATATTTTTATCTAACCAACTAGCCTTTTAGTTCAACGTACTAAAAAATTAACTATCCGAAACACCTATTCATCTTTACTCTTTATTTTTTTGCAGCTATTATAACATTAATCCTTAAAGGAATTAATCCTCTAAGGATTAATTGATTAAAAGATTCAGTTTCAATTCTTATTTTGCAAGAATATATTCATTCAATATTTTACAGAAATGTAATTGATCGTCACAACATCAAAGATCCAAAAAAATTATTTATGTTAACTCTAATAAAATTAAATACAGTGGTAAGTTTAAAATTCAATTTATTCACGCCTAAAGATATTTATTGAGTCTCTAAAAAATTCATCTTTTTATTAACTGAGTTTATTATGGAAAACAGGAAAATAACGGCCTATGATTTAGTCCCCTATTTTTAATTTCTATCTCTTTATATTTTTTCACTTTCATTACGTCCTCTAAACATACTTATGTTTTTATTGTTATCATTAGAAACTGAAACAACACGCCCCTGTTCTAATTTAATAATTTTATCACAATCCTGAACAGTCTCTAATCTATGGGCAATAATCAATTGCGTAACTCCAATCAAATCTGTTCTTAAAATTCTTTGAATTAAATTATCAGTTTGAATATCCACGCTTGCT
>SXSU01000111.1 GCA_005793345.1 Bdellovibrionales bacterium | reverse complement strand
TCTAATGGTCACTGCTGGTTGATTATTTTCTGCAGTTGAAAATACTTGGCTTTTTTTAGTTGGGATGGTTGTGTTTTTATCAATTAATCTTGTAAATACACCACCTAAAGTTTCAATACCCAAAGATAAAGGCGTGACATCAAGAAGAAGAACATCTTTTACATCGCCCTGTAATACACCTGCTTGAACAGCAGCACCTAAGGCAACAACTTCATCAGGGTTAACACTTTGATTTGGTTCTTTGCCGAAGAAACTTTTCACAGTTTCAACAACTTTTGGCATTCTTGTCATTCCGCCAACAAGAATAACTTCATTAATTTCAGATGTTGTGTAACCTGAATCTTTTAGTGCAATTTTGCAAGGCTCAATGGTCTTTTCAATTAATTTTGCAGTGAGAGCTTCTAATTTTGCTCTTGTGATTTTTATATTCACATGTTTTGGACCTGTTTTGTCTGCAGTAATGAATGGTAAATTTATCTCTGTCTGCGCAGATGAAGATAATTCAACCTTAGCTTTTTCGGCAGCTTCTCTAATTCTTTGTAAAGCTAATTTATCAGTCTTTAAATTAATACCACTTTCTTTTTTAAATTCTTCAATAATATAATCTGTAACCACTGCATCAAAATCATCACCACCTAAAGAAGTATTTCCATTTGTAGATTTAACTTCAAAAACTCCATCACCTAATTCAAGAACGGATATATCAAATGTTCCTCCACCTAAATCATATACAGCGATAGTTTTTGCTTTTTTCTTATCAAGACCATAAGCAAGCGCTGCTGCCGTTGGTTCATTTATAATTCTTAAAACTTCTAAGCCTGCAATTTTACCAGCATCTTTAGTTGCTTGCCTTTGGGCATCATTAAAATAAGCTGGAACTGTGATGACTGCTTGCTTTACTTCACTGCCTAAATATTTTTCAGCAGACTCTTTCATCTTCATTAAAGTAAAGGCAGATATTTGACTTGGTGAATATTTTTTATCACGAGACTGAACCCAAGCATCTGTACCATTATCAGATTTGATAACTTTGTAAGGAAGTCCCTGAATATCTTTTTTTAAATTAGAATCATCAAAACTTTTGCCAATTAGTCTTTTGACTGAAAAAAAGGTATTTTCAGGATTTGTAACTGCTTGTCTCTTTGCAGGAAGACCCACTAATTTTTCACCAGCCTCTGTAAATGCAACAATTGATGGCGTTGTTCGAACTCCTTCAGCATTTTCTAATACTTTTGGCTGCGCACCGTCCATAATGGCAACACATGAGTTTGTAGTTCCTAAATCTATTCCAATTATTTTTGACATAAAATTCTATTTTCTATTAATTTGTTAAATCTATGTGGTGCTTAATTTAAAGATTACAACCTTTAAGGCTTAATTTTTTTAACTTAAAAACCCTTAATTTATTCGACTTTATTACCTTATGAATGGGTATTCGTCTTTTTTTTTGAGATGGATACAAGAGCTGGTCTTAAAAGACGTTCATTTAACATATAACCCTTTTGAATCTCATTAATCACCATTTCATCTTCCTGTTCGCTTTCAACTTCGTTTAAGGCTTGATGAAAATTGGGATCAAATCTTTTACCAACAGATTCAAAGGATTTAATTCCATTTTTATCAAAGCTATTAATTAATTCTTTTTCAATAAGTTCTATGCCTAGCATAGTATCTTTAAACTCCTCTGATTTAAATTTAGGGTCATTTTTAAATAAAACAAATGCTCTTTCTAAATTATCAGCAAGGTTTAGGATTTCTCTTGCGAAGGAAGAAGAGCTATATTTGATTAAATCCTCCCTTTCTTTTTCGTGAATTTTTCTGAGGTTTTGGTTTTCAGCTAAAGAACGCAGGAGTTTGTCATTTAATTCTTCAATTTTTTTTTCAAGATTATTTTCTAGATTCTCTACAATATTATTTTCTAAATTATTTTCAACATTAGGTTCAGTCCCATTATTTTCTGGGGTATCAATTTTTGTCTCTTGATCTTTAATAGGAGTAGTTTCTTCTTTGTTGTTCATAAGACTATATATTTAAAGCAATACTTTATAATTTTTTTGTCATATATAGGTATTATATTTTAGATTTCTAGCTTTATTATGAGAAAAGACAACAGAGACAATCTTAGTTTAAGAAAAATTGAGATAATTCCAAATTTTATTAAAAATTCTGAAGGTTCATGTCTTGTTAGATTTGGCGAAACTCAAGTGGTTTGTACCGCTTCAGTGGATACAAAAGTTCCAAGATGGCTTTTTGGTTCTGGAAAAGGGTGGGTTACAGCAGAATATGGAATGTTACCAAGATCAACTCATGAAAGGATGAGACGAGAGGCAGCAGTTGGTAAAATTGGCGGCAGAACATCTGAAATTCAAAGATTAATTGGGCGGTCGTTAAGAGCTGTTGTTGATTTAGGATTATTAAACGAAAAATTAATTACTATAGATTGTGATGTTTTAACCGCAGATGGTGGAACAAGAACAGCTGCTATCACGGGCGGTTTTGTTGCGTTAAAACTATGTATTGACCATTTGCTTCGACAAAAAGACATTAAAACAAATCCAATACAGCAGTATATTGCGGCCATAAGCTGTGGAATTGTAGATGGTAAAATTTTATTAGATTTAAATTATGAAGAGGACAGTAAGGCGGAAATTGATGCTAATTTTGTTATCACAGAGAATATGCAGATTGTTGAAATTCAGGCTACAGGAGAGAGAAAAACATTTTCAGATGAAGAATTAAATGAAATGTTAAAAATTTCAAAAAGTGGGATTAAAGAAATAATAAAACAGCAAAAGTCTTGTTTTGGAAAATAAGTTAAGTAATTTAAAAAATATTAAATCTTTATTGATTGCAACTAACAATAAAGGAAAACTTTTAGAAATAAAAAAATTACTACCAAAACATATTACTTTTTATAGCCCTAAAGATTTTAATCTTTCAGAGCCTATTGAGAATGCAAAAACATTTGAAGGAAATGCTGCAATAAAAGCAAAACATTGCGGGCAAAAATCTAAATTAATATCTTTATCTGATGATTCTGGACTCGAAGTTTCAAGTTTAAATGGAGAACCCGGAGTTTATTCAGCCCGTTGGGCAGGTAAAAATAAAGATTTTAAATTAGCAATTAAAAAAGTTTACTCAAAAATAAAGAAAAAAAATAAGTTGAAGAAATTAAATGCTGCTCGGTTTTATTGTTCCCTATCTATCGCTTTTCCAAATGGAAGTTACAAAACTTTCAGTGGAATGGTTAGAGGTAAAATTTCAGATAAACCTAGGGGGAATAACGGATTTGGTTATGATCCCATATTTATTCCAAATGGTTATAAAAAAAC
>SXSU01000110.1 GCA_005793345.1 Bdellovibrionales bacterium | reverse complement strand
GGTTTTTGAAAATAAGGACTCATAAATGTATTATCAACTACAACAATTATATTTTTTTTATGGGCAATTTCACTGATTTTTTGTATATCAATTAATTTAAGTGTGGGATTCGTAGGAGTTTCAATCCAAACCATTTTAGTATTTGGCTTAATATATTTTTCTAGGTTTGTAGGATTTGTTAAATCAACAAAATCAAATTCTATTCCACTATGCTTTAATACTTTATCAAATAATCGAAAAGTACCCCCATACATATCATCGCAAGTAATAACATGATCACCTTTTTGAACTAAATGCATTACAGTAGTACTTGCAGCGCAACCAGATGCAAATGCAAATCCAAACTGACCATCTTCAAGACTCGCTAGACAATCTTCAAATGCTTTTCGAGTTGGATTACTTGTGCGGGAATATTCATATCCTTTATGTACTCCTGGAGATTCTTGGACAAATGTCGAACTCATATAAATAGGAGTCATAATTGCACCTGTTGTTGGATCAGGGTGTTGTCCCGCATGAATTGCACGAGTAGAAAATCCCATTTTCATAATTTTTTCTCCTTTAACTTTTTATAATTCATTTTCATTTAACCATTGTTGGTTAAATGCTTTACTTAAATAAGCTCTACCACTATCGGGAAACATAACCAATATTTTGGAAGGTTTCGTTAAGTTTTTTGAGTACTTTATTGCTCCAACTAAAGCCATAGCAGAAGAGGGGCCAACGCAAATTGCTTCCTTTGAAAGTAAATCGCGAGTCATTTTGAAACTCTCTTTATCTGTAACCTGAACAAAATCATCAATTGTTTTTAAATGGACATTATCCGGCAACATATCTTCGCCAACACCTTCAACCTTATATCCTTTAGCTGGAGTTAGTGGTTTACCATGATAAAATAAATCAAAAAGGATGCTACCAACAGGATCAGAACATAAAATTTTTATATTTGGATTTTTTTCTTTTAAATACTTACCAACACCTGAAATTGTTCCTCCAGTTCCTGCTCCTGCAACAAAAACATCTATATCTCCATTTGTTTGATCCCAGATTTCTGGGCCCGTAGTTTTATAATGAATCAGTGGATTAGCAGGATTATGATATTGATTTCCTAATATTGCATTTGGAATTTCTTGAGAAAGACGCTTTGATACAGAAAGATAACTTTGAGGATCTTCAGGTTCAACATTTGTTGGAGTAATTATAACTTCAGCTCCATAGGTTCTAAGTATTGCTCGTTTTTCTTCTGAAATTTTATCTGGCATTACAAAAATACATTTATAACCTTTAAGTAGTGCTGCTTGAGCTAAACCTAAACCTGTATTGCCAGAAGTGGCTTCAACAATTGTTCCACCTGGTTTTAATCGTCCTGTTTTTTCGGCCTCTTCAATTATTGCAATGCCTAGACGATCTTTTACGCTTCCACCAGGGTTAAAATATTCTAACTTAGCAAAAAATTGGTGAGGTGAGTTTGTTGGTAAAACATGATTTATTTTGACGATTGGAGTTTGACCTATTAAATCCAAAACAGAATTTGCAATTTTTTTCATAATACCTACTTCTTTAAATTTAGAGTAGTCTATTTGAATCAAAGATAAAATAACAAGGCAAGTTTAAAATAATGTTTTGGGCTCTATATTTTGATTTACAGATAAATTTAAAGTTAAAATAATATCTTGAATAAATATGTCTTCATTTTTATGAAGTGATTTTTTAAACCCATACTTAAGTGCAAATTGTTTGAGTTTTGATGCGTCGGGTTTTTCTTTATTGAGCTCAATAATGATAAGGTTTAAATCTTCTAATCCTTCTTGGGACTGAAGAACATACTTTGTATCTCTTGCTAATTTGGCCATAATATTAATTCCTTCACCTCTAGTATTGAAATGATTAGAGCTATTAAAGAATGATGGGTCAAATAAAAAAAATATTGTAAGGGGAGATAGAAAATCGCCCCCAACAAACAGGAAAATAACAGCTTATGATTATGTCTGATATAATCGCGAAGCGATCAGACTTAATCATGAGCTGTTATTAGGAAAATGCAAACTTTAGTTTGTATTTTCCTAATTCGGGGAGATAGAAAATCGCCCCCAACAAACAGGAAAATAACAGCTTATGATTATGTCTGATATAATCGCGAAGCGATCAGACTTAATCATGAGCTGTTATTAGAATTCCGATAAAATCATTTCCAAAAAAGGGCCAAAAAGTAAAATCAAGTAGGCTGGGAATAGAAATAATAAAAGAGGAATCATCATTTTTAAAGGGAGTGATTTAACATAATCCTCCATTTCAGTTTCACATGCTAGGATTACCTCTTTTTCTAATTGATCTAAAGTATGAAGAATTGGAATTCCTCGAAGACCTTTTTCTAAAACAATTAATAATGTACGACGATATAAAGGTAATTTATTGAGCAAATTATTATTATTTTGTTGATGTTCAATTTGATGAAACCATTGGGTGACATCAATATGGAATGATGTTTGAGGAGAATTTAAAAATTTAAGAACTCCAGAGCGAACAGATAATCCAGCTTCTAATGATGATTTAACTTCTAGAATTAAATTGAGTGTGGGGCTTATGTTTTCCATATTTTTTTCCGAGATATAATATATAAGGACAAAAGCCCTGTAGAAAATAAAATAAAAGATATCAAAAACCATTTTAAAAAATGAGCTGAGGTAGTTTTGAAAGTAAATATTATTAATCCTATATATAATATAATTAATATTCCTACTTGAATAATTATTTGCTGTTTAGCTTGAGATGACTTTTTTTTAAAATTTTGACTCCAAAATAAACTTCGCCTATAGTTTCTTACTTTTTCAATGAGTTTATTTTGATTTGCCTCTAGGGATTTGAAGAAAGTCCACAATCGATAAAATTCTTTTTGACCTTTAATATTATTAAAGGCTTCATTTGATTGTGTTGATGTATAGATTTCTAACAACTTTTTTGAGAAGAAATCATCATTGGAATTGCAAAAATATAAAAGCGAATCACGAAATGAACGTCCAGTTGTCATCATGAGCAACACCTCGTCAAAAAAAAATATTAGTTTAGACTTGAATTTTTGTCTCAGGATGAGATTGAGGGCTGGTTCAAGAAAGTAAAATAGAAAAATCTGCAAAAATTGAAAAAACAAAACCCAAAAATCAGAAATCCAGACTGTCAAAAAACAAAACATTAAATTCATAGAAACAAGAGTAGTAAAGGTTTTTAACATGATAGAGTGTGAAATTTTTTTTTCAATTAAGCAGATTTTCATCATCCGATAAACGAACATAAATCCGATAAAAAAAATTAAAAAAGAAACCATTTGGAACTCCTTGAATAAAAAAAAGTAAAGCAAAATTGATGCAAAATGATTTTTTTGAAATTTTTTTATTGACGTGTTGAAGCAAGTTCGTCACAATTTAAATTAAGAACGCAATTAGTAACAACAACAACGAAAACATCCTAGGAGGATAACATGGCTAAGAAGAAAGCTACAAAAAAGAAAGCAACAAAAAAAGTAACTAAAAAGAAAACTGCTAAAAAGAAATAGTTTAAGTTTTTAGTAAAACTTTAAAAAACCCTCGGACAACTGAGGGTTTTTTATTTTGAGCATTGTCTAAAATAACTGCTCATGATTAAGTCTGATTGCTTCGCAATTTTATCAGACATAATCATAAGCAGTTATTTTCCTGTTTGTTGGGGCGATTTTCAATCACCCCGTATTATGAAAATCCAAACTTACGTTTGTGTTTTCATAATAAAATAGAGCGAGATTAACCCAAGGGCGATTCTATAAATTCCAAACCATTTGAAAACTCGACCTTTACTTAGTAAATGTATGAACGTTTTAATTGCTATAGATGCAAATATAAACGAAAGAACAATGCCCCCAATTAATGTTAAAACTTGATCGGAATTAATTGAAGGTATGATTTTTATTGTTTTAATCAAAGCGGCACCTGTAATTGTAGGCACTGCCAAGAAAAAAGAAAACTCTGTTGCTGTTTTAAAATTAAATTTTAGTAGTCGTGCTCCAAAAATTGAAGCGGCTGATCGTGATACTCCAGGGATAAAAGCAAAGCACTGAAATAGTCCAATATAAAATGAATCTTTAAATGTCATTTCAGACAAAGATTTTTCATGCAATTTTGGGCCTGAATGATTTTTTCGATCTAATTCTAATAAAATAAATCCACCAATAATTAGAGCAATTGAGACAGTTAAGGTTGAATCAAGTAAAAGGTCTATTTTATCTTTTATTAATAATCCAATAATAGCTGCAGGGATCATCCCGGTAATAATTTTTAGGTAAAAATTAATAGTATCTGTTAATTCTATACCTTCTTTTGGAAAAAATTTATTTGAATATAATATAACAACCGAAAGTATAGCTCCAAATTGAATTATAATATTAAATTGAGTTGTAAACTCTGGTGATGAAGTAAAATGAAATAGTTTTGATACTAATATAAGATGTCCTGTAGAAGAAACAGGTAAAAACTCGGTAAGACCTTCAATAAAAGAAAGTAATAAAATTTCAAACCATGACATAATGATGTCTCCTTTATATATAGATATAATATTTTAAATTTTGATTTTAACTTAATATAAATTTTTAATTTAGTAATAGAAATTAATCTCATTTATTAATTTTAATTCTAGTATTAGTTATATTTACTATAACTAATACTTAATGACGGTAACCAGCATGGTACATTTTTTTTAAAAATGTTTTGTCAAATGAAGTTTTTTATTTCTACACTCTGGCAACTCAATGATGAGTGATGGAGGGGAAATGAAAAAGAATTTATTATTCGGCATTATGCTGAGTTTAGTAGTTAGTGTTTCAGCGCAGGCAAGAGAGTTTTTAGTAAAATATAAACCGTTAGCCTATACGCAGTTATTATCTATGTATGGTATGAATATTAAAGATACCAACCATGAGGGCCAGTATATAAAAGTAAATATTCCTGATAATATTGAAGCAAAAGTTATTTCGGATTTATTTGGTTCTGGAAATGTTGAAACTGTAGTTCCTAATTATAAACTTTATGCTTTGAGAGCTCCATATACAACTCAAACTCTAAAACAACAATGGCATATTGCCAAAGTAAGTGCTGATAAAGCATGGGCAAAGGCTGGAAATAAAGGTTCTAGTAAAGTTCGTGTAGCTGTTATTGATACAGGAGTTGATTATAATCACGAAGCCTTGAAATCCAATATGGAATCTGGATACGATTTCCATACTGATAAACCAGATCCAATGGATGTTACAAGCCAAGATAATCCGGGACATGGAACACACTGTGCAGGTATTGTTGGAGCAACAGGGGTTATCGAAGGAGGAACAATTGGCATTAGTCCTGAAGTAACAATTATACCAATTCGTTTTATTGGTGAAGATGGTTCTGGTGATTTGAATAATGCAATTAAGGCAATTGATTTTGCAATTTCTAAAAAAGTTGATGTGATTTCTGCGAGCTGGGGGGCTCCAACAACAAGATCACAAGCGCAACTATTATTAGAAGCAATTAAAAGAGCAGACGATAAAGGAATCATATTTGTAGCAGCAGCCTCAAATGATGGCGAAAATAATGATAAGGTAGAGATGTATCCTGCAAATGCTGGATTTACGAATACAATATCTGTTGCAGCTTCAAACTCAAAAGATGAAAAACCTTATTGGTCAAATTATGGAAAAGCGACAGTTCACTTAGCTGCCCCTGGTGAAGAAATAATGAGTACAATTCCCAAAAATGGTTATAAAAATTTATCTGGAACATCAATGGCCACTCCACTTGTATCAGGTTTAGTCGCTTTGATGAAAGCTCAAGATCAATCTTTAACTGGTACTCAAATTAAAGCCATATTACAATCAACTGGTGCTAAAGTTAAAATTGAAACTCAATGTAACTGTAGAGTAGATGCTTTAAAGGCTATTGAAGTTATTTTAGATAAAAAAATGTATATAGCTCCTGTAGCAGGAACTTATGCATTAAATTCAAAAGTTTCATTTGATGCTTTTAATACTAATGGAAATGTGATTTGGAATTCTTCAAATGATAAAGTCCTAAAAATTTCTTCAAGTGGTCAAGCTGAAGCAATTTCAAAAGGTGAAGCTGTTATTTCAGCTACAGATGAAAAAGGAAACAAAGTAGAATCACTAACTATATATGTTGGTAAAGGTGCCAGTGGACCTATTAATGAGCCGGGTCCTGGAGAACCAACAGATCCTAATCAACCGGCTCCACAGCCAGGCGAATGTCCATTGGGTGATCCTGAGTTATGTAAATTTCTTTGTATGGTTCAACCGGACGCTCCTTTTTGTAAATAACTACTCATGATTAAGTCTGATCGCTTCGCGATTATATCAGACATAATCAAAAGCAGTTATTCTCCTGTTTGTTTGGGGCGATTTTCAATCACCCCGTATTATGAAAACCCAAACTTACGTTTGTGTTTTCATAATAACCACTCATGATTAAGTCTGATCGCTTCGCGATTATATACGAGACAAAATCATGCGCCGTTATTCTCTTGTTTAAATTAAACTAATTTTAGTTTTAATTTGAAACAAGTATTATTGTCATGGTGGTGATATTCTATATCGCCACCATTTAAGTTTAATGATTTCTTTGTATTATATAAACCAATACCAAGCCCCTTTGATTTATTTTTATCTGCAATAAAGATCGTACTAAATAGTTTTTTCTTTTGTTCTTCCTGGATTGGTAATCCTGAATTCATAATATGAAGGATTAATAGACCTTCTGCGACTTCAAATTTTATTCTTATCCATTTACAATTTGTATTTTCAAGAGCTGAAATTGCATTTAAAAAAATATTAAAAAGATGATTACATAATTCTGTTGAATTCATATGTAGTTTTACATCAGGAATTTCATCTTCAATATATTTTAAGGTAATTTTGTTGTTTATCAATTTGCCAGATAAAATAATTAGTACAGATTTAAACGTATTTTTAAAATATAGTCCATAAGGATTGGTTGCTGATTCATTATTAAAATCATTGAAACAACTAACAGTTTCTATTGTTTTTTTGATTCGATTTAAATGTTCATTAATTTTAACAAAGTGAGACCTATGTTTTAAATTTTCATGGGAGGAAGAATTTAAAATATTTTTTTCAAGCATATCAAATCTTCCAATTAATATCGTAAGTGGGTTATTGATCTCATGACAAATTCCAGATACAAACTCTTGTAATAACATCAATTTTTCTCGATATATTAAATTTGCAAAATCATTATTTGAGTCATTTTCAAGAAAATCTCTTAATAAATTATTCATAAAACTCCTCTATCGACAATTGATAAGCGTTTCACAAAATTTATAATAATTGGCCTCACAATCTTCTCTGGGAAAGGTAAAATATACTGCACTAAAAAAAGGAGTAAAAGATTGGGCTGGTATTATATGTACAGGATAATATCTCAAAATAATTTCTTTTCCATCTTTATTGGTAATTGAATTAAGGTAGGGAAGAATTAAGCCTCTACGTTCACATTCAAGTTGTGATCGAAGGAGAACTTTAGAATGTTCAGGTAGATTTTCCATCAAATCTAAAGGTAAACTTGTTATATTGTCGATGGCTTTACTCGTTTTATTTGTCCAAAGTACAACTCCATCTAAATTTTGCAATCGAGCTGCTACAGAAATATTTTCAAATTCAGATTTAAATTTTTTGATAAAATCTTCTTGCTTGAGTTCTGTTTTAATAATGGTTAATCTTAATAAATCACTAGCTGTTTTTTTAAAAGTAGTAGCTATTCGATTCAAGGTTGATATAGTTGGGTTTCCCTTACCAGTTTCAAGTCCTTGGTATAGTCTTAAACTAATTCCGCATAATTCAGCCATTGCATCCTGGCTTTTTCCAAGACTTAATCGCATTATTTTTAAATTATATCCAAGTGGCCTTGTGCTATTCATTCATCCTCAATATTTTTTAAAACTTTAATTTAAATTATATAAATTAATTTGTGACATTTTAATACGTTTCAAAAAAGTTTACTAAAAAGTGCACTAAAATATTAATAATTTACATAAATTATTGTGAATAAGAAAAGGTTGATTGTGAAGGTGTTCATAACACGTAAGTTACGCAGTATATTACGTTATGGGTATTTAAAGTCTTAAATTTAAGTTTATCTCAATTTAAACCGATAGTAGCTGAGAAGAATTATTCGTACTTAAAGTAAGAGTAAAGGGGGCATTCTTGGGTGATGTAATTGATTTCAAATCGAGAAGATTAAAAAGTAATAATGAACAAATTCATTCAACAGATTATATTGAAAAAGATATTGAAAATAATAACCCTAAAGTAGATATTTTTAATATTTCAGAAATTCGAAATCAAATAATAAAAGATGAACGTAGAGATAAAAAAAGAACTATTTTAAATGGTTTTATTGGTGCCCATGTTGTTGTTCCTGGCCAAGGTTTATTAAAAGTTGCCTTATTTGATATATCAGAAGCAGGATTATCATTTGATTTAGATCCTGATTGGGGATTTTTTAAAGAAAAAGAGGAAGTTGCATTAAGATTTTATTTTAATCATCAAACTTATTTTCCATTTGAAATAAAAGTCACTAGTTCAAGATTAATTTCTGAAGAGGGTATAATTCGTCATGGGGCTACATTAATTCCAGATGCCGATAAGAATGAAACATTTTTTTATTTTACATACTTCTTAGAAAGTATAAGTAAAAACTTAAAAGTAGATAATGGTGATATTGCATTTACTGATCGTAAAGTTTAAATTTTACTAAACTCAATATAATAACTGACGCGTATGCGCTTGAGATTCATTTCTAGACATTAGTAGAGGACTCAGCTCCAATAAAAGAAGGTACACATAACCTTTTGTAGGAGAATATTGAGTGGCTAAAGTTAAGCGCAGAAAAATAGTAATAGATACTAACGTAATTCTTTTTGATGCCCTTGCAATTTGTAAATTTCAGAGTGCAGATGTGCATATTCCAATTTCAGTTATTGAAGAAATCGATAAATTTAAACGAGATTTGGGTGAAAATGGAAGAAATGCCAGACAATTTAGTCGATTTATAGATGTACTTAGAGAAAAAGGCTCTTTGTCAGGTGGGGTTCAACTTGAAAATAGTGAGACTTATATCTATGTAAATATTGATGCTCCCGCAGGTGGGCTATTGGTTGATGGTTTGCGCGAAGATAAAGTTGATAATCGAATTTTATCAACAGCACTTTCGCTTCAAAAACAATTTCCAAAATTTGCTGTTGAGTTAATTACAAAAGATATTAATTTGAGAATTAAGGCAGATGTTTTGGGAGTCAATGCAAAAGACTATGAGCCTGAAAATGCATCTTCGGACGAACTTTATGAAGGATATCAAGAATTAGATTTTACCTCTGAGCAAATTGATCGTTTTTATCAAGATAAACGAATTGCTCCACCTGAGGGATTAAAATTATATGCTAACCAATATGTCATCATGAAAAATAAAGGAAATTCAAATCACAGTGCTGTTGGAAGATACTCTTTTGCTGATAAAATGATTGTTCCGTTAATATCTCATGTAGATAATATTTGGGGAATACATCCCCGTAATATCGAACAAAGTTTTGCACTTGATTGTTTAATGAATGATGAAATTTTATTTGTTTCATTAGTTGGTAAAGCAGGAACGGGTAAAACTTTACTGGCCATCGCTGCAGGTTTATTTAAAACTTTGGATGAAGGAAAATTTCAAAGATTATTAGTGAGTCGTCCTATTTTTCCAATGGGGAGAGATATAGGTTATTTACCTGGAGATATTGAACAAAAATTAAATCCTTGGATGCAACCCATTTTTGATAATGTCGAATTTTTAATGGGTGCAGATAAGAAAGCCGCTGGACGCGCTCAAGAACTAATTAATCAAGGTATGTTGAATATTGAGCCACTTACATATATTAGAGGAAGAAGTATTCCTAAGCAATATTTGATAGTCGATGAGGCACAAAATTTAACACCCCATGAAATTAAAACTATAGTTACAAGAGCAGGAAGAGGAACTAAAATTGTATTAACTGGAGATGTGTATCAAATTGATAACCCCTATGTTGATGCAGCAAACTCAGGGCTAACATATTCTGTTGATAAATTTAAGGGACACCCAATATCAGCACATATCACTTTAACAAAAGGTGAGAGATCTGAACTTGCAGAACTTGCTGCAAATATTTTGTAATAACTGCTAATGATTAAGTCTGATCGCTTCGCGATTATATCAGACATAATCATGAGCAGTTATTTTCCTGTTTGTTGGGGGTGATTTTCAATCACCCCTTATTAAGATAACCCAAACTTTCGTTTGTGTTATCTTAATATCTGCTAATGATTAAGTCTGATCGCTTCGCGATTATATCAGACATAATCATGCGCCGTTATTTTCCTGTTTGTTGGGGGCGATTTTCAATCACCCTTTTTTGTGAACGCTTATAATTCAAAAAATTTAGATCAATTATTATTGGATTTTAGAAAATTTTATAATTGTGTTTTGTTGATCATAAATATTTTATTAATTTAATCTTATTAATTTCACGATAAAATTCAATATCATGAGAAACAATAGTTACAAACTGTCAACTTCGGGACTTAATGTATACAACTGGAGTCTTACTTTTTAAATAGGAATAAATTAATTAAATTTCAAGTAATATGCTTAAAAATTTTAATTAGATTAATTTATTTCAAATTTAAAAAAGGAGATTTTATGTTAAAAAAAGGAATAATATTAATTTTATTTTTTGTAAATGGAGTTGGTCACGCAGGTTGGTGGGAAGATTTCTTATATCATAGCATTGAGGTTAAACAAAATATTGGATTGGTAAATTTATCACCCCATAAAATAAAAACTGTTGCTGTTTTAAGAGAAAGTGTATCAAGTGCCGAATGTAGTCCCTATTATTCCGAAAAAAAAGAAGTTTTAAATCCTCTTGATGCCAAAGTAATATCTCAAAAAATAAATTGTAGATTTGATGATACACATGAGTATATGGAAATCTTTTTAATTAAAGATTATTTTGTTGCAACAATTAAAATTGCAATTGATCGCGAAGATATTTTGCAAAAGATGAAACCTGGTTTTCATTTTTATGTTGGTGAAGACTTAACAAGTGAAAATAAAAAAACTATAGATTTAGTAGAAAAAAATGAAGTATTACCTGAAGGTAGTGAAAATTCACCAGGGAAATGGAAATTCCGAGAAGTCAAAAAAACTAATGTCGCTTGGTTAGAAAAAATTGAAAAACAAAATATTGCTGATGCACATTATTTATTAACAATCATTATTTCAAAAGAAAATATATCCGATAAATTACAAAGTGAAATAATTGAATCTCACTATGGTGGTGAGTTTGATTTGGGATTTGATAAAGAAACTGGCATAAATAAGTTAACACAGCAACCTGCTTACAAAGAAACAAATGATCTTTTCATATTTAAAATTAATCTTCTTATTGGAAATAGTTTGTTTTTAAATACAAGTTTAAACTCATTTGTTTATTGTGATGAAAAAGGTTGTTATCTAAAGAAATAAAATATTTAAATAAGGAAAAATATGAAGAATCAAAAAACTATTTATAAGTTAAAAAAAAGTGATGAAATAAATTTGTTTATAATTTTAATGAGTGTTTTGAATTTGGTATCCTATAAAGCAAATGCTGATTGGTGGGATGATATTTTTAGTCCCAAAAAATCTGTTGTACAAAATGCTAGTTTCAATAATTTTTCAAATTATCAATTGAAGTTCGTTGCTAATTTAGGTGAGAATGTTTCTCACGACCAGTGTAAACCTTATCGATCAAGTCGCCAACTTTATTTAGAAAGCAAAACGAATGGAGTAATTCATCAAGAAGTTAAATGTAATTTTGGCCATCGAAGTGGAGTAATTGCATATAAGTTAGCAGATTATTACATTGGGTCTTTTGAAATTCCTGCTCACAACCAAGATGTAGTTAACAAAATAATTCCAGGATTTAAGTTTTACGTTGGTGAAACAACTGATAGCAATCAGTTTAAGGAAATTGAAGTAGTACCAAAAAATGAATATGTCGAATCTGGTGATATTGCAGCTGCACATAGATGGTCTTATTTAGATATTAAGAAAAAAAATATTGCGTGGATATCTGAAAAATTAAAATATTCAGGTTGCCGAGCCGATAACCCAACTTGTGAAGTTTATAAAGTTGATTTTGTAATTAATAAAGAGGGATTTTCAAATGAATATGTAAATGATCTAAAAAATAGTTCAAATAAGTACATCAACATAGCATTTGATAAAGATTCTGGTATTAGTCAAATTCATTCAGATCCTTTAAAGAGCAATGATAAATATTTTTTAACTGGAGATTGGATTTATGAAGGTGAAGCTATGTATTTTGATACCAATTTAAATTCAGAACTAACTTGCGATGATTTTGGATGTGAAATTAAATAAATACTGGTCTGTATTTTGCTTTTACTAACTTTTAGATATAAAAACTGGAAAATTATTATTTAAAAGAGTGTTGAATGAATTCTGACCACAATAAAATAACTAATTTTATAAAAGTGAAAAAAAGATATACAATTAGTATATTGATGTATGCACTTTTAACTGCAGTTGATTTATCATGGGCTTATAAAATTTCACAACAGCAACCTAAGCTTGTAGAAATCAAGACGACGTTTACTTTTTATTTTAATGAAAATTTATTTTTAAACTATGATCATTCATTAGTAAAAAGCACTGAAGACATTGCTAAGGATGAGTCTTTTGCATTCAAATCTTATATTAAAGAAGTAGGTTTAGTCACACCAGAATTACCTCCACAGCCGAAACCAAGTTTAAATTTGTTGCTTGCAAAAGGTGGTACTGGTGGAGGGACTGGAGATGTTTCTGGTGGTGATTCTGCAAATGCAGATTTAGAAATTACATTAAAAACAATTCAAGAAGTTCCGGATTTTTTATTAACTTCACTTAGTCATTTTAATGATTTTTATAATAATATGACTGAGGAAATTAAAAAAGATATAGACCCCATCATTGGAAATTTTAAATTAGTTGAGGTTCGAGATAAATTAATTAGTAATATTTTATCCCGAAAAATTAAATTTTATAAGTCTGAAGAATGTTTAATTGAGGATGAACAGAACAACTTAATTTCTAAAGGAGCATGGGTTAAAGGGACCATTGAGGATGCTCAAATTTGTATATCTACTTCACATGCTCAATCAATGAGTATATTATCTTTACGAATGAGTTTATTAGCATTAATGTATCATGAAATTGCTCACCTAGTTTTTACAAACAACCATGAAGCTATTAATGAGTTTCAAGATTTTATTGAACTCAATAAAGATTTTTTTGTTACAAATAAGGAAGAGATATTTTCGTTCTCCGTTCAGGTTGGTAAAATATTTATACATCTAAAAAATTTACTGACTGATCCTATTAAAGATTTAACTTCAAATTTAAAAAACATGATTACGGATATTAATTTATTAAATTTATATTCGAATCGATTAAAAAAGAGAGGATTATTTTTAACTATAGATTCAAAAAATTTAAATACTTTTATCGAAGAGTATTTAAGTATTTCTCGAATTATGAATAATTCAAGTTTAGTTTATTCTAATAATAAATTAAATTTACAAAAAATGATTTACCAATTAGTATCTGTATTTGTTAAATTTATAACAGAGTTACAACGGAGAGATTCTGTTTATGCAATTTACTTTGTTGATCAAATAAAAATGTTTTATAATGAAATTGTATTCCGTTTCTTAGATATAAACTTCTCAAAAGATAAAATCAGTGAACCCATTTGGCCCCAAGATTTAAAGTGTCAAATTACTTTAAAAAATAAAGAAAATAAAATTAAATATATTAAAACATTTAATTTGTTAGAACTGAGTGCGACGGCAGTTATCACTCGATCTGGTGTTCTTAATAGTTTCGTTCAAAAATTTAAAGAAATAAATTTAAATTGGACGACTCGTACAGACTCTCAAAGTATTTTTTTAGAACTCAACTTGGGTAATAAATTTAAAATGCTAGCCAATAATCATTGGATCTTTTCACCTAAAAAATATGATTTTGGCACTTTTCAATATCTAACATTTTTTGCTCCTCAGTTTAATAATCCAGTTGTGGCTGAGGCTGTTTCTCTAGATCAAAGTGAAAAAATAAAATTGAAATGTGAATATGAAAATATAATTGATAAACCTTTGATTCGAGCATTATATGACGAAAACGATAATTAAAAAATCGTATTTAAGTCAAAATTATCGTGATTTTTTAGTGAAGTTTCTTAATGAAAAAGGGATTGTAAAAGGAATTAACTCTTACCTTGCAAACATTTTAAATAGCTCAACTTCATTAATTAGTCATATTTTTAGTGATAAGCGACAATTATCAATGGAACAGGCATTTCTTCTCATTCGCAAGCTAGAAATGTCGTCCCAAGAGCAAGAATTATTTTTAGCCCTCTTGCAATTTGAGCGCAGTGGTTCTTATGAAATGAAAAAATACTATGAGGAGCGTATAGATGAGCTCCGTGAAAAAATTTTACAAGTCGCAAGTCTTTTTAAAGAAAATTCTGTTATATTATCAGATGAAATTAAGTTTATTTATTATTCTGATTGGTCTTTCAGTGCTGTACGAATATTAAGTACTTTGCCAATTGAAAAAACGCCTGAATCATTTTCAAAATTTTTAAATTTGCCACTTAAGCGAATTGAAGAAATTATTAACTTTTTACTGACTAATAAAATATGTGTATTAATAAATGGGAAATTAGAAAATAACAGCAAAATAATATATCTAGACAAGCTAGATCCATTAATTAAACAACGTCAAATTTCGTGGCGGTTAAAGGCTATTGAGTCCATGGATAAGGGAAATAGTGAAAATATTAATTTAACTTTTCCACTTTCAATATCCACTCATAATCGGAAAAAAGTAAATCAAATTATTATAGAGGCTACTGAAAAAATTAAAAATCTTGTTAATGATGAACCCCCAGAAGAATTTTGCTGTTTAAATATAGATTGGTTTCAAATCAAATAATCGATTATCAATCACCTCGAATTAAGAAAAAAAATTCTCTTCTCTAGAGAAAATTATTGTAATAAACGATTCAAAATAATGCACTTTTTTAAAAGTATCAAACATCTAAAAGAAAATTAAATAATTAATTATTTGATTAACAAAAATACAAAACATATCTAATTGTATTATTTATTAATTTTAAACTCAATTTGATTCACTAAGTTTTTTTCTCAAAATGAATCAATTCATATATTAATAATGCTAATGTTTTATTTCAATGGAACCGATAATACCTTTATATAGTTTTTAAAAAAAAGAATATCGGAGGTTTGAAATGGATTTAAAATTAAATATAAAAAATAAGTGGGTAGCCATTTTTTATTTGATATTTATTTTAGTAAATTTAAATGCATGTCAAAGACCGAATCTTGAAACTCATAACTCTTCTATTGTTTTCGATATCCCTCAGCGTAAAAATTTAAAATTGCAAAAGAGCATAAAACAAAGCTTAAATATTTTTGAAGTTAATTCTCAACTCACTCATCTTTTTGTAAATATTAAGGGAGAAGGGATTGCTGAAGCAATCGTTTATCAGTGGGATTATTGCAGTGAATGCGCAGTTCAAGTGCCTTTAAGTTCTGTGACTTTAATGGCACCAAAAGGAAAATCACGATTGATTCAAGTTCTTGCTATATATGAAACTGAGAATTCAACGGATTCAACTTCATCATCCTCTGCAACCGAGTTTAACTATGGAGATACGTTAAAAGATTTTACACTGGATCAAGAAAATGTTGTCATTTCTATTAAGCCAATTGCAAATACTGGTTCTTTAATAAGTGGAAGTGTCAGTGGCCGCTTTTTAACTTCGGTAAATGATGGTCCAACTGGTAAGCTCATGATGAGATATAGTCCTCCTGAAGGCCGTCCTAAAATGACTTTGAGTAAAAGTGCAATTTTATCAGGTTGGTTTAACCTTTTTGTATTAGAAGGGGTGCCTTTTGATTATGAGTTGGAATCCGGTAAAGTTTTATTTTCACAACTTGATTTGAGTTCGTCACTTTTAAGTCCATCTTCTCAAGTTGGAAGAGTTAAGTTACCTCAAAGAACAGAGTCTTATACAAATGAATCAGGTCAGACTGTTACGAATACTCGTGAACCAGAAATTGCAGTATTTGGCTTTTTTGGAGATTCTGCTTTTACCTCATCTAAAAAAGCATGCACAGCTAAAATATCTTCTATGACTTCATACACTGGTTTATATGCAGGAACTTCAACGACAGTTCCTTTAGGAGTTGGTTATAACAGTTTTAATGCAACTATAACTGATACTAATAAGGTTATGTTTTATACACAGGATTGTTTAGAGTCAGATTTTGCAGATGGTACTCTTTTTTTAAATACTATTGGGGTTTTGCCTTCAAATGCAAAGCATGGATCAGACTCTTTAGCTAATTTTTATATTCCATTTCAATTTTATTTTGACTTAACGAATCCTGCGAATGGTTCAAGTCCATTTAAAATGAACTATACTACAGTCGACCAAAAAATAAATTTATCATTAAAACTTTTACCTCAGTTAAATCAAGCTTTAGAAGGTATCGCATTTTTCAAAAATACATTTGGCGTTTCTCCAAAAATTTCAGATCGAGGTTTAGATGGTATTCCCTGTGATAAATTATCAAGAGGAGAAATTGCTGGATTTTCAGAAGTTCAAAGAGTTATATTTAATTCAACTCAACTTGAATATAATACACAAATTAATTTACCACAAACCGAATATACAGCAAAATCTTTTCAAATTGTAGTTTGTCCTTTTAAAAATGGAAATTTTATTGCTTCTAGATTTTTTATTGATGGAAAATATTTTAATGGGCAAGACAATAATTCTGGTGGGTCAAATCCTGGAAGTGGAGGAGGTGATCCAGGAAATAATACGAATACAATGCCTTATTTAAGATTAGAAGGACTTTATAATTATAAACAATGGGTATTTAATTCGTTAATTCAAATGAAACCTCTGGAAACAAATTCATGTTTGCCTGTACAATTTAAAACTTATATGTCAGGAAATAATTTTGGATCACAGCCTTATAATTTGATTAATCAACTGTCGATTTCAAATCCAAGTTCTCAATATAAATTATATCCATCGCAAATTACATGTGGGACTGTGGGTAGTGAAGTAAACTCTGTAACTATAAATTCTGGAAATTCCTCTTCTTCGACTTATTATCTTAAAGTTACAGACTCAAATATTAGTGAAGTTTCATTTAATTTTAATTTAGTAAGTGCAAATGTCAGTACTCCAGAAGTGAATTATAGTAGTGATGGATCATTTTACTTAAGTAATAATTCATATTTTTTAAAGTATGAAGCAGTTCCACAAATGCTTAATTCTGTTTGTTATCCAACTAAGATTTCCTTGAGAAATAATTGGGATGGTAATGTTATTTCATCGGGGTCATTTTCGCAGTTTACAGTTGATTTAATTAGTTCAAATAATGATGTTCAATTTTTTAACTCTTCAAGTTGTGCAACCAATAGTTTAATTTCCTATGTTAATATGTATAATACTGGAAGCTCGGATTTATTTTATATGAAATCAAACTTGGCTGTGTCTGAAAGTCAAGTGACAATGACATCTTCAAACTCAGGTTTTAATTTAGCATATCTCCCACTGAAAATATATAAATCAAATGGTACAAATACTCCATCTCAAATCATGATAAGTACCAATAATTTTAATAATGTTGGCAGCTGTATACCACTGGATATTTTTGTAATGAATACTTTTGGTGCTCCAGTTGTTGCATCCTCTGCAATTGGAATTAACTTGTCTTATACTGGTAGTTTTACTGGGGATTTTTATTCGAATTCAAATTGTATTAATGGAACAACGATAACATCTACTGGAATAGCAGTGAATAACTTAAAAACCAGTATCTACTATAAAGCAAATAGTTCTGGATTTGGGGCTTATAACTTTGTCACAACAGGAACAACAATGGCAGTGACAACGGCATCTTACAATGTCAATTTTAATCCAAATCCAAATATATCTGGAACACCCAACCCATCTCAAACACCTGCGCCGTCAGCAACACCAACTGTGGCAGTTCAAATTTGGAAAAAATGGATCACAGATACTTGTCAGCCAATTTCTTTTTCAAATATTGGTACAACTTCGAAATCTGTGAATCTTAATGTTACGACAGGTTCAAACTCTGGTTCTATAATTATTTATGATACTTTTTCTGAATGTTTTGCGAGTTCAAGTACATTTACCAATCCAATAACAATTGCAGCAAATAATTCAAAAACATTATATGCTAAACCAATACTTGGCGCAGGATTATTTGGAAATGCCAATATAAATATAACTGGAGATATATCACAAAACTACTTTATTGATATAAGTAAATCGACAGATAGAATTTCTCTTATCCCAAATCAAATTTCTTCTAATATGAATTTGTATTTTAATTCTGTAACTACGGGGCAAACCCATACTTGTGGTTTAACTTCAGCTGGTGCGATATATTGTTGGGGTGGAAACGGTGCTGGTCAATTGGGTAATGGAACGAATAATAATCATTCTATTCCTAAGCTTATCACAGCAGGAACAAATGTATTTATTAAAATATCAGCTGGTTCTTATCATACTTGTGCAATCAACAATGTTAATAATGTTTTTTGTTGGGGATTAAATAACTATGGTCAATTGGGCACTGGATCTACAATTGCTGCAAATACTCCAGTTCAAATAAATTCAGGTAATCAATACAGTGATATTTCAGCCGGAGAAGATTTTACATGTGGAGTAGAAACCTCAACATCAGATGTTTATTGTTGGGGTAAAAATAACAATGGTCAATTAGGAATAGGTAATTTGAATGATCAACTTTCACCCATTACTCAAGGCACACTTGATTTTAACAAAGTCTCTGCTGGATTTGGATATGCTTGTGGAATTACGGTTGGTAATACTGCTAAATGTTGGGGATTAAATTCATCTGGTCAATTGGGTGATGGTTCAAATGTTTCTAGAAATGTCCCTACTGCTTTAAACTCTGGAATTAATTTTATAGATATTACAACAGGAGTATCACACACATGTGCAATTGATACTTCAAATAAAGTGTATTGTTGGGGTAATAATAGTTTTGGCTCGATAGGAGATAATACTACAACCATTAGGTTTTCTCCCGTTGCAAGTTTAGGTGTTGGGGGAGGAGTAGCTCTTTCATTTTCAAGCATTAGTGCTGGTTATAATTTTACTTGTGGTGTTCAACTTTCAACTGGAGCAGTTTATTGTTGGGGAATAAACAATCTAGGTGAGTTAGGTATAAATTCGACGTCTAATTCTACAACTCCTGTTTTAATATCACCGACCCCATTTAACGGTGCTGTTTTGGCGCAAAAAATAGATGCGGGATATAACTCAGTTTGTGCTTCTAATGCTAATTCATTCGATTCTATTCAATGTTGGGGTAACAATAATTTAGGTCAGCTTGGAAATGGTGAGTATGATGTATCCCAATTTAAAATTAATGATATGTTAAGTTTTAAAGATTTGCGATTTGAAAACAACTCGGTCTGTAAACCATTAATTCTTGGGTTTACAAATTTTAAGGAGGAGTTACGACCGGTATCTGCTGGAACGCAACTTTTCTTGGCCTTTACAGCCCTTAATAACTCAACACCAATAAGTCCGACTTCTTTTTTTAGAATTTATAATGATGGAAGTTGTACTTCTGAATTGCCACGTGATGGCGGAAACACTAACGTATATCAACTAAATATCGCAACAAACGCATCGTCATCAGTTGTTTACTTTAAAGCAGATAGCGGTCTCCCTGCACAAAATACAAAACTTTATTTAGCTAAAACAAATAGTCCATCAATCAATGATCAGATGGTCTTTTTTAACACAGAGAATTTATTTGATAAAATAAATATAAATATTACCAATGGTACAAGTTTTGTTTTCAACACCTGCCAACAAGTGACCTTTCAAGCTCGTAACTTTGATAATTCAAACAGAACCACTTTACCATTTGATGTTCCTTTCTTTTCTCATATACACACTGGAACTTGGTCTTTTTACGATGATGCTGATACTTCGTGTAGTAATACTCCATTAAATAATAATAACATTTCATTACTTACAGGGAGTGGTTCTTTATCAATTCGAATAAAAATGACAACAACAGGAAATAATACAATAGAAGCAAGTTCACCTTTTACATACAATCCTATTGTAAATCAGCTTAATTTTATTTCCACAACTCCTCCTTAATTTAAAAAAATTCTATATTTTTTTGATTAATGGTGGGGGATAGTACATTGTTGGACAGGAATATTTACAGATGCTAAAAGATCTATAGAATCTTTTATGCGATATTCATGACCAAAATATACTTTTTTGACATTTCCCAAATTAATTAACCTTTTGGCGCATGAAACACAAGGTAGGTGGGTTACAAAAACAATTTTTTCAATAAATCGTGGTGAATCACAATTTATGACTGCATTTTCTTCAGAGTGTAAACAACCACAATTTCCAGGTTCATCTCGATCGCATCCATTTGGCAATCCAGTGGCATTACCGTTATAACCAACAGCTAAAACTTTACGGTAGTCTGTACTTGTAATAACGGTTCCCACTTGAAGTCTTTTGCAAGTGGATCGTTTGGCAAGAGTAAAAGCTAATTCCATATATATGGATTCAAATGAGGGGCGTTGATTATTTTTTATCATTTTGAATACTACCTTTTACCTTTGTTAATTATCAATCACAAATGATCAAGTGCAAACTCTGTATGAAGTGCAGTTGCGGCTTCTTTTAAATGTATATCATCTATTACTGCAGATATTTTTATTTCTGATGTTGTTACTAAATGAATAGGAACATTGAGTTTAGAAAGCACACTAAAAAACCTAGCAGCTACTCCAGGGTGATTTCGCATACCCACTCCAACTACAGAAATTTTTGCCATTTTTTTTATAATTTCAGTTCCAAAATCAGAACCGTCGCCCAATTCCTTTAATGTTTTTTCAGCTAGGGGAAGATCTTCTTGTGTGACAGAAAAAGCCAATCGTTGGCCCTTTTCACCTTGGCTTTGTGTTATGATATCAACAACCACACCTTTTTCAGCGAGTTCCGTAAATAAGCTTGCTAAAAAATTTGTTTCAGGGGGGACAGGATATAATTTAAAAATTACAGTATTAGGGTCATGGGTTACACTTGATACAACTGCTTGTTCCATTATTTCTCCTTCGGGGACAATCCAAGTTCCTTCTCGTTCTTCAAATGTTGAACGTAAATGAATTCTAACATTATATTTTGCGCCAATTTCGACACTGCGAATATGTAATACCTTTGACCCCACAGATGCCATTTCCATCATTTCTTCAAATGAGAGCTTAGATATTTCACTAGCTTTTGGAACTAAACGAGGGTCTGCAGAACAAACTGCTGGGACATCTGTGTAAATTTCACATTGCCCACTCCCAAGTGCTGCGGCCAGAGCCACTCCTGTGGTATCAGAGCCACCTCGTCCTAGTGTTGTGATATTCTGGTGTTCGTCGATACCTTGAAAACCTGCGACTACAGGTATTATGTTTGACTCTAAGCACTTGTTCAAAACATCTGTTCTGATATTTGTTATTCGGGCTTTTGAATAAACAGAGTCAGTTTCAATTCCCAACTGAAAAGCCAATAAGGGTTGAGCCTTTAGACCTACTTTTTCAAGAGCAATTGAAAGAAGACCAACGGTGACTTGTTCACCTGAAGCTAATAATAAATCGTAGGCTGGGCCCCGAGAATAAGGGTCAATGCTTTGTGCAAGTCCCACTAATCGATTTGTTTCACCGCTCATCGCAGATACGACAATGACTGGTTTTTCTCCTCGCTCGACGTCTTTTTTAATACGAAGCGCGACATTCATAATTCGTTCACTTGTACCAACAGAGGTTCCGCCATATTTTTTGACTACAACCTGTGATTTTAAAAACTTGTTATTGTTACTTATAGTGGTTGAGGATTGCATATAACTTTTTACCTTACTCCATGTGCTTTAGATTCTAAAATTCCGTTATTAGACATTTCGATAAAATGTGCATTTTGTTTTATTTCATTAACAGATGTTGCGTTGAGGTAACTCATTCCACTGCGAATGCCACCAGTAATTTCAAGAATAACTTCTGATAATGGCCCTTTGATATGGACTTGAGTAGCTTCTCCCTCTGGAGCCATTCCCTCAGGAACTCCTCCACGCCAAGAAACTTGAGCCGATTTTGAGGCCATTCCTCTATAGAGCTTATGACCTTTTTTAATTTCGCCTGGAGTTTCAAGGACCCCAGAAAGCATTCCTCCAAGCATGACAGAACTTGCTCCTGCAGACAGTGCTTTAACAATATCGCCCGAAGTTCTTAAACCTCCATCGGCTATTATTGGAACATTGTAGGAATTTGCAACTTCAGCACAAAGTGCAATTGCGGTTAATTGAGGGACTCCACAACCTGTAATGATTCGAGTTGTACACATTGAACCTGGACCAATCCCAACTTTAATTGCATCTGCACCAGCTGAAATAAGATCTTTTGTTGCGTGGGGTGTTGCCACATTACCTGCGATCAGTTGGATTTTTGGATAGTTGGATTTGATCCACTCCATGGTTTCCATCATTTGTATTGAATGCCCATGAGCGATATCAATAGTTAAAACCTGAGTGCCTTCTAAAATAAGTGCAGCTGCACGCTCTTTAAAATCATCACTGACTCCTATGCTTGCAGCTAAAATTTTAACATTAGCTTGTTTCATAGCTTTAATTTGTTGAGCTTGGTTTTCAATTGAAAGAAATCGATGGATGATACCGACTCCACCCAATTTGTCCATGGCCATAGCCATTGGGGCCTCAGTTATTGTGTCCATATTCGCACTTATAACTGGAATTTCCATTTCAATATTTTTGGTAAAATAAGTTTTAAGTGAGGGGTCCTTTCGTGATCGAACCTCAGATTTACTAGGAACAAGGAGAACATCATCAAAAGTGAGCCCCTTTTCTTTTTTTGAAATTTCTGTCCATTTAAAAAATAATGCCATAAATACTATCTCCGCTAAACATTTAAAAATCTCAACCGGATATAATCAGCTAGTAATTTTGCCAATTCAAGTAAAAAGACTAGGATTTCTTTCAAAACTCGTTTAGAGTTACGCGAATTACACGAAAGGTAATATTAAAACATGAGCGAATTGTCATTTCACGAATTTGGTTTATCAGAAAATACATTAAAAAGTTTAGAAAAAAAAGGGTTCAAAGAACCTACCCCAATCCAAAAATTAAGTATCCCATGGGCAATTAAGGGATTCGATTTACTGGCCCAAGCACAAACAGGAACCGGAAAAACAGCAGCATTTGCACTTCCTTCTCTAAGCCGTTTAGATGCTAATCTTCAAGGCATACAAATTTTAGTTTTAGCTCCCACACGAGAGTTGGCTCAGCAGGTTGCTACAGAAATTCAAGAATTGGGCTTCTTTGATAAAGTTCAGGTAGCCACTGTAGTGGGTGGAAAATCCTATGCTATACAAAGAAAGCAAATTAAAACTGCTAAAATTTTAGTTGCAACCCCAGGTCGATTAAATGACTTACTTAACTCCGGTGAAGGGCTTACAAATTTCAAACCACAAATTGTAATTCTTGATGAAGCCGATCGAATGTTAGACATGGGATTTACAGAAGATTTGGAAGCTATCTTATCTCATTGTCCTGTTGAACGTCAGACTTTAATGTTCTCTGCAACTTTTCCAAAAAGTATAATGCAGTTAAGCAACAAGTATCAAAAACAAAACCGTAAATTTATTCAAGCTGAAAGCGCAACTGAAACTAACGAAAATATTGCCCAAAAATTTGTAGTGGTACCACAACATCTTAAAGAAGAAGCATTATTTAGATGGATTGATTATGAGCAACCTCAAAAATCAATTTTATTTTGCGAAATGAAAAAGGATGCAGACCATCTTGGGACTGTATTAATGCAAAGGGGTTATCGAGTATCTATATTACATGGTGATACAGAACAAAATAGACGTGAACAAATCATGAGATCATTTAGATCTGAATCCGCTGGTTTTCTAGTTGCAACGGATATTGCGGCTCGAGGCTTGGATGTTTATGACATTACTCATGTTATCAATTTTCAATTTCCAAGACACATTGATAGTTATGTTCATCGTATAGGTCGAACAGGAAGAGCCGGTAAAAAAGGAACAGCATTATCTATGATTTTACCTCGAGAAGTAAGACAACTTGAGAGAGTTGAACGTCATACTAAAGCTAAAGTTGAAAAAGTAAGAATTCCAACATTGACACAATTGAGAGACAAAGCCATTGATTCTTTACTTAGCCGTGTAGAAGCAATGCCGCTGGATCCAAAATTAGAATCACATCTTTTACAAAAATGGATTGAAAAAGATATGGATCAAGATTCACATCAAACATTAACATTAAAACTTATCCAAAGTTTATTAGGTGATAGATTTTTCTCTGGGCCTGAGACTATAGAAGTTGCACCTACATCACAAAGATCAACTTCATACAGTGGCGGTGGTGGAGGTTCATCTTCTCGTCGTGGAGGAGGCGGAGGCTATCGCCGAGACGAAGGTGGTCGTGGAGATTATAGAGGTGGTCGTAGCAGCGGTGGTGGCGGCGGCCGAAGCGGAAGTAGCGGTGGTGGATACCGCAGTGGTGGACGAAGTAATGGTCCAGCTGCAACTGGTAGTGGTGGAGAAGGTAGCCGACCTTCTCGCAGTGGAGAAGGTGGTGGATCACCTCGACGTGGCGGCGGATCTTTTTCAAGAAAAAATAATTTTGATTAATTGTTTTATATATCATTGAATTTATTTTGAGTTGAGATAGCGACTTAATTTAAATTTGAAAAAGGGAATTACCGTAAAGTAATTCCCTTTTTTTTCTAAAGTCATGTGAAAAATTTAAATTATGAATCAAAACTCAACTTTATCGTCGAAGAGTTTGAGCTTGTAAGGGTAAGGGTTCGTTTACATACCCAGCTCGAAGGGCCCAAAGGATTTTGCGATCAGTATTATTTATACAAAAACTTTCTTGAAGTATACTTACTCCTTCGAGAAAGTTTTTTTGAAAATAATCATTATATTTTCCCAAGTTGTGATTTTGAGGATTATAATTTTTACTAGAGTAAACAAAGGATAATAAAGTCGCCAAGGTCAGTGGTTGAGCTCCACAATTGTGTTTTGTCAAAATTAACCATGCCTCAAAAGATAACCGACCCAATTCAACAATTTCATTAACGTCTTCAGATTTAATAGAAAAACCCACAATACTTCCAGAGTTAACCACTAATTTTTTTGTAATAGAATTTATATTATTTTTAAAAGAAAACTTCCACAATAAATCAACTCTTTTTGGATTTTTATAAAATATTTTTAAAAATAATTTTACAATTGGATTTATTAGCAAATTTTTCATAGACATTCCATCTCGTGTTTTTTTAAAATGCGACTCATCCCATCTTAGCCAATTTAAAAAATCTAATAGTGCTTTTTTATTCATCCATAAATACTCATCTGATCTTTGCAAAAAATTTAGAATTTTTTTATTTTCACGAATTTTATTTGTGGAGTATAAATGCAATTGTGCATATTTATATTTTTTATTTAGATCCAATAGCTCATCATTCAAATTTTTAGAAAATGGCATTCTTCCATATGGTCTTCGATCCGTATTTCTCTTTAATATTACGGGTGATAATTTTTTAAATTCAGGTTTAGAATCTAACTTCCACTTAAGTGTTACGACAGGATAAAATCCATTTTTACCTTCGTTAAATTCAATTTTTCCAATTTCTTCCAAACAAATTTTATAATTTTCACTCAAAAGTATTTCAAGACTTTGAATAAGACTCCCTAAAGAAATCATTGAAGCAATATTTTTGATATTTAACTCATGCTTTCCTAATTCATTATTATATAAAACTATTATTAGATCTCCTTGAAATTCTATTTTAAAAGGCTGACAATTATCTCCAGATGGAATCTTCATTGCAGCACTTTCAATTTCTTCTAATTGAGTTAGTTTTAAATAGCTTTTAAAATCAAGATTTGAACTAGAATAAACTTTAAATGCCCCTTGAAATCTATTCATACAATTCACCTCAAAATAAATGTTCAATGTTTTAACTATTACTTTAACATTAAATTGATCTTTTTAAGAGTTTTTTAATTATCATGGATTATAATGAGAAAAAATCTAAATTTGAAACGGTCTTCGATATAAGAAGTAAGTTCTATAAATAATTCAAAAAAAATATTAAAATTAAAAAATTAAAGAATTGTAGGCTTTGGATTCATTTGTCGTTGAAAAACTGGTCTAGTTTGATACAGAGTTTTAGAAAAATTCATTAAAGTTGATGTCTGTTAATTCCTTTTCGGTTTTATTTTCATAACTAATAGTCTTGATTAGGTCGAGTGGAT
>SXSU01000109.1 GCA_005793345.1 Bdellovibrionales bacterium | reverse complement strand
GTAAATATGAAAGGTATTTAGGTAAAATTAATCAAGGTATCAAAGATGAGGGGTTACTTTATTTATTATTTCTGCGCTTAAGTCCGATTTTTCCTTTCTTTGTCATTAACTTAACCTTTGGCTTAACTCACATGAAGTGGACTAATTTTTATTGGATTTCTCAATTAGGGATGTTGCCTGCCACAATTTTATTTGTAAATGCAGGATCTCAACTGGCACAAATCAATGATGTGAAGGATATATTAACTTTAAATATTATTATTTCATTCTCAGCGCTTGGGCTTTTGCCTATAATAACTAAGAGGATTTATGAAAGATTCAAAAAACAATATTAATAATTTCATTAAGACCGAGTGTGGCATTGATCAGTATTATCTCCTTAAAAAAAGAAAAGGCTTTTGGAATAAGCTAAAGCTTTATTGGTTCGTTGGCATTGGAACGTTAAGGGACTTGTTCATTAGTAAATAATGGATCTTAGCATCATCATTCCCGTTGAAAGACGTGAAAATGATTTCAAACTCATTAAACAATTAAGGGAAAAATTTAAGGATTGTGAAATTATCATTGTCAGCGATGAGACAAATGAATTTATTAAATCAGCAAAACTTCAAGCAGATCAATTATATTTATTAAAAAACTCATCGAGGGCAAGGGCTTTAAATAAAGGAGCAAGCCTCTCAAATTGCAAAAACTTATGGTTTCTCCATTTAGATTCAAACATTGAGCATATTCAACAATCGGATCTAATGGGACTTGATGAATTTTCTGTAAGTACATTTTTACTTGAATTTGATCAGGTAAATTGTTGGTGGATTGCTGCTGGAGCTAATTTCAGAACAGAAACTTTTGGCATTCCCTTTGGCGACCAATCTTTTTTGATGAGTAAGAAGTTATTTAACTTTATTGGGGGATTTGATGAGAGTTTACCTGAAGGAGAAGATCATGAGTTCATTTGGCGAATAAAATCTTTAAACATAAAACTAAACGTTATTAACAAAAAAATTATCACCTCTGCTATAAAATATAAAAATATAAAAATTTATCAGAGTTTAAAAACCTTATGCAAGACGCTTCTACAAGCAATTAAGTTTTACCAAGTAAGAAAAACCATTGTTCTTGGAATATTTTTAAAGGATCCGCAGTCAAGGGAGAGTAAATCAAGGCTGAGGGAAACCTTAAATGATAAATTTGTAAATGAATTAAATAAAAATTTCATTAACGTTACAAATGGAAATTTGAAAATACTACAACGAAGGAAAGACATTCATTGTATTAAAGTTTGCAAAGAAGTGGATGAAGAAAAATTAAATTCTTCAAGTAATATTTGCAAAGGCAAATTCATCAATCAGGATCAAGGATTAAGCCTGATCATGAGTGAAGTAAGTAAACTTTCACTAAAGACCGTTGGTAAAGTTGCTTTGCTTGGATCAGATATTCCAACACTTAAGGTTGAAGAATTAAATGAGGCATTATTTAAGAGTTTAGATAAAAGTTCTCATTTTTTCTCAACAAAAGATGGTGGCTTTTGTTTCATGATCAGCAATGATGAGAAGGTAGTTGAATGCTTGAGCAAAGTTAAGTCCTCAACTGCATCTGTTATGGAAAACTTAACGGAATGCCTTAACAACATTGAGATTACTAAGAAAGTTTTTACTGATGTCGATGTGATCTTAGATTTAAGAAAGGTTTATGAGGAATTAAAATCTTCCGAAGTTAATTTAAGTTTTGAACAAAAAGCTTTACTTAATTTCTTAAAGGCTAATGAGAAAATTTTTACTTAGATTTTCCAATGTCACAAAATCCATTAGGTTTGATGTCGAGGGCACTATTGAATTTACTAGATAGGTTTTGATAGGCAATGATTGCTGTAAGTTCAATAATCTCTTCGCTTTTAAAATGCTCTAGTAACTTTGCTTGCAATTCTTGAGAAACGGATCGACCTGTAATGGTTATAGTTTCTGCATATTCAAGGGCGATTTTTTCTTTTAATGAATAAACATTACTTCCTTGCCAAGTCTTTAATTGATTAATCTTTTCAGTTTCTCCCTTACTTTCAAAGAACAAATGACTGTTCATATCAATGCAAAATTCGCAGTTATTAATTTGTGAAATTTTGACTGAAATAAGCGTTCGCAAACCCGCATCAATTTTAGAACTTTTACTTGCTATTACCTTGAAGAAGAAATTCATACCAAGCATCAATCTTGGCACAACCCCCCAAGCCTTTGTTGGATTTAGATCAAAGCCAAATTTCTTTCTCTGAAAGAATAAAATTACTCTGGTTAGGAGCGGCAATTGATTATTTTCAAACTTAAGCCACATAAGTTACATTAACATTTTGAATGAAAAAAAGAAAATTTATAAAGCTGCTAACCTTTGGACTATTGTTGCCCTTTGTATCCCTTAAGGCCTTTGCTACAGAGATTAAGAAAGTCATCAAGTCGAATAAGGAATGGAAAAAGATTCTAACAACTGATCAATATTACATCTTAAGGCAAGAGGGAACAGAACATCCTTACACCAGTCCCTTAGATAATGAAAAACGGCAAGGTGAATATTTTTGTGCTGGGTGTAAGACTGCTTTATTTAATAGCAAGATGAAATACGATAGTGGCACGGGCTGGCCGTCATTCTTTGAACATTACCCAAATGTTATTGCAACTAAATTAGATTTTAAGTTATTGCTGCCAAGAACTGAGTATCATTGTGCGGTTTGTGAAGGACATCAAGGCCACGTCTTTAATGATGGCCCACCACCAACGGGAAAACGTTATTGCAATAATGGAGCAAGTCTAACCTTTGTTCCAAAAGCATAATTAATAATATTTTTTATCTAACTTTTAAAGGTGAGACAAAAATTATAATAGCAAGGACTGCGATCAGGTGTTTTAAAGTATGACCCGATATTAAATTTTGTGAGAGGATATGAATTTTTTCATCATAAAACTCAACTAATTTTGCAGCGCCATAAAGAACTATTAAAGAGGCAAAACAAGGACTTTTCTTTCGTGCTTTAGTTAGCAATAGCGTTAAAACGATTAGTATAATTCCTCCAAATTGAAGCACAGCGTAAGGAGTGAGATTGCCATTATAATTCCAAATTAAAACGGTTAAGGGCGCTAGAATAATTAGCTCTGCTACAGTGTGAAACCCAGATCGCTCTGATATTCTTATATTTGCAACCATTGCAAGTACAAAGGTAAAGACTAAGGTTAAAGCAAGTCGGTCAAAGAGGAGGGTGAAATCATTTGGACTTAGATGGTAATAAGCACTTCCAATTCCTGTAAAAATAATAGAGATAAAGAAAAAAGTTAATAGGACTGAAAAAGAATTTGATATTTTTATATATTTATTTTTATAAAAATTAATAAGACCCCATAGACCAACGATAATGAATGCAAGGTTCGATAAAGTATTTGATGCATTTTTTATTCCAAAGAATGTTCTTTGATCAATAAAATTGTGGTAATTTTGATTCTGCGCTATGGCAGGGAGAAAGATTGCAAGTAGTAAGAGAATGATTAAGCCAGTTAGAAAACTTATTTCAGATTTGCTCATTACAAGTATAATATATTTAAAAAATTCTAAATGAAGAACTTAAATGTTTAAAATAGTAAAACCAGATGCGGGTAAAAATTTTACAAAATTAACCTCGCGAAAAATTTTAGCAATTTGGTTAACTTTAACAGTCATCCTGACCATTGTGGCACCTAAAATTTTTGATCTAAAAGATATGACGCCAGATAACATCTTATTAATGATGCTTTTCATTAGTACTTTGATTATGATTTTGTTAATTTTTATAATTAGATTTTTTACAACCGCAAAACAAACCGATAATAAAGATTAATCATGAGTTTAGAAATGATAATCATCACTGTGCTTGCAATTATTTCCTCATTAATTCCAACGATCTACATAAAACTCACTGATAATACTAATTTATCAAATTCAATTTATATTGCTGGTATTGCGTTAATTGTTGGAACTATTTCTGCGTGTTTGCTGTATTCTTTAATGGCTTTTGGAATTTTAACGACTTTATACTTTGTAATAATTTATATTTTTATTCTAGGTTCTATTTTCTTAACTAAGTATTTAATAAATTTAAATTCAAAATAATAAAATCAACAAACTACTAAATTTACTTTTAGTGAATAAAATCAAGGTTTATTCATATCTTGTCTTATGAGAGTTTTTGTAATTTAATCTGTTTTTTAAACACTATGCCATCAGTTATTTTAAACGACACAATCTTAAAAGGTAATTTCAGCGAGAAAGATAGCCTGAGTATAGATGGAACTTTTATTGGCGATATTAAGGCTGAGGAAATCATTATTAAAGATCTGGCTAATATTAACGGTAATTTAAATGCAAGTGTGAATATTGAAGTTAATGGTGAAGTGCTTGGTGATTTAAACGCAGATAAAATTCATCTTACTAGTTCTGCAAAAGTTAAAGGAAAATTATCTCATAAAAATCTGTCCATAGATGAAGGCGCACAGTTAGACATAACCGCACAAACTAGAAAAAGAATTTCAAATTTAAATAAAGAATAATTATGTTTTTTAATTCAAATAAAAAGATCGATAATCTTATTCATGGCTTTTCACATTTAGGCGAAGGAGCAAGTTTTGAAGGCGAGATTCATTGCAAAGGTGAAATTGAAGTTGCAGGCAAAGTAAAAGGAAATATTTCAGCCAAATATTTAAAGATCTTAGAAACTGGAAAAGTAACTGGTTACGTCAATGCTGAAAAAGTTGAAATTTTAGGATGCATGATTGGCAATACTGATTCTGCAAACGTGCATGTGGGCGAAAATGGGGTGGTTAGAGGAGATTTAAGATTTGAGTCTAATTTAAGTGTTGCAGAAGGCGCTGATATTTCAGGGCATGTGCAAAAGGTTAAAAAAGATAAAAATAAAAAAATTGATACAGAAAAAGTTAAATATTTAGAGCATAGTCAAAAAGCCTCTTAATTAAATCATAAGTTGTATTTAAAACTGTAAAATCTTCTTTTATAAAATTACGAATTTCTATAAGCTAATATTGTTATGGAAGCATTAATAGCAATTGTGTTTTTAGCGCTGCTTGCGACTAATGCGCCTGTGGATAATAAAGCACCACAAGAAATAAAATCTCCCTCAACTTCTGTTGAAGTAGTTCAGCCTGTAAAGCCAAAAACACAGCCTAAGAAACAAGCTGCTAAAAAAGTTGCATCAGCAGATCCTGCAAAACAACAGCCTGTAAAAGAACTTACAAAGAAAGAAGCTGCTAAATCTGAACCTGCAAAAGTTGTACAATCAGACCCTGCAAAACAACAGCCTGCAAAAGATCTTGCAAAAAAAGAAACCCTCAAATCTGAACCTGCAAAATCAGAGCAGACGAACGTAAGTTCTCCAGCGCAAAAATCAAATCAGTCTAATCTGCTCTATTATATCCTAGGTATTTTAACCTTAGGGACAGTGTCTGCTTATTTTTATTTCAGAAAAGGTAATCAAACGGCAGATACAAAAATTTATACCAGCGATGAATTAAAACAAAGTTTACAACAAGACGCTGATAAATTTAAATATACGCCGCCAGATCCACAAGAAACTGTCAGACAACCACAGTCGCAACCATCTTCAAGCGATCCAATGCAATCGCAAAGTCCACAAGCAACAGTTGTAGTAGAACCACAGCAACCGTCTTCTAGCGATCAAACACCATCAGATCCTAAATTAAATCCTGAAGATGAGGGTAAAAAATCCTAAACGGTTTTCTAAAAAAGATATTGCAGCTCTTTTTGATCGATGGAACAATTCATTAAAGAGTGGTGATCCAGATCAGGTTGTTGCAACCTACGCAAGAAATTCTATTTTATTGCCCACTCTTTCAAATAAGCCAAGATTAACTATTGCTGATAAAAGAAGTTATTTTAAATCGTTTTTAGCAAATAAACCTTCAGGTAAAATTGATTCTCGTAAAATTGAGGTTAACTCTAATACTGCATTTGATGCAGGTATTTACACCTTCACTTTTGCAAAAACTAAAGCGGTTGTAAAAGCTCGTTATACATTCACCTATCGGCTTGAGGGAAAAAAATGGTTAATTACCAGCCATCATTCCTCAAAAATGCCAGAGGATAAATAATGAAAAAAATATCAATTATTTTTTTAATTTTATTAATTACTAGCAAAGTACAAGCTGTAAACATTAATTCTATGTCACCTTTATACTGGTCAACAGTTTTCTCTCCTGAGAATGAAATTAAAGAACATGCAGATTTAACTTTTGAGAAACCAATTGTATATAATAATGACTCAAGATGGATAAATCAGATTTTTCTTCCAAATGATAAGCTGGGTCCATTTCCAGTAGTAGTAATAATGCCAGATTGTGGAAGTGTTGGACCGCATAATTTAGATTTCATGCAAAAAGCTTTTGAGCGAGGGTATGCTGCAATCGTTTTTGATCACCATCGCGGATATAGAATTAATTGCGGTAATAGTCGTGACAAGCCTGTGAAATGGTTACGAATGACAAAAGATGCATATGATCTTGCAGCTTTTTTAGTGACACTTCCAAATATTGATAAAAATAGAATTTATTCTACGGGGGGATCAGAGGGAGGGATGATTGGAGGTTTTTTATCATCACCTGGTATTAAAAAATTTACAGCGCCAAATGCACCAAGATATAGAGCCAATGCAAGTTTGTATGGTTGCGCTGTTTTTCCGCCAGGCAGCAGCGCACCAAATACGACCAGAGATCATATGTATATATTTAATGATATGGACAAACCACTTTTATGGTTAATGGGTGAGGCTGATAACGAGTGCATTATTAAAGAAGAACTTCAAATTATAAAAGATTTTCAACAAATAAAATTACCCATAGAGTATCACTTATATAAAGATGTAACACATTGCTGGGATTGTAAAAGTAAAAATGGTTTAAGACAAAACATGTATCGTTTAGGTTCACAAGTTACTGTGACTTATATATTTGATCAAAATGTGACAAATGATTCGACAAAAAGAGTTTTAGATTTCTTTGATAAGTATAAGTAAATTTAAATTAATTAATTAAATGTATGAATTCCTAGCAACCCTTACTCTCATCATTCATTTTTTATTTATAATCTTCGTAATTCTTGGAGCTTTACTTTTCTTTGTTAGACCTTGGATTTTATATTTTCATATTCCCGCATTTCTTTATGGGGTTTATGTGGAATTGTCGCAAAGTATTTGTCCACTTACATATATTGAGAATTATTTTTTAACTAAAGCAAATCATGCATCCTACTCAACCTCTTTTATTCAAAACTATCTCTATGCAATTATTTACCCAATCAATCTGACGAAAGAGATCCAAATCAGCCTTGCAATTGCCCTACTGATTATAAATGGAATAATTTATGGGTTTATTATTAAGAGAAAGTAATTCTAAGCACCTTCGATAATGAGGCCAATGGATTTGGCGTTAAGTGAATATCTATGTAATAAATTAAGTAAGCGAAGATCTAATCTTTTTTATTTGCAAATCTGCATTTTTAACTAAAATATTTTGATCTGAACTACATGCAACAAAAGTAAAACCTTTTTCAAATAATTGTATAGCAAAGTCAGGGTCTCCTACTAAAGTGCCAGCAGGTTTATCCAAGTCTTGTAAGATTTTTAGGCAATTTAATATATTTTCCCACAAATTTTTATCAGTTGTATTGCCTAATATTCCATAGTCTGCAGACAAATCTGCAGGACCAAAAAAAATACCATCAACTCCTTTAACAGAGGCGATTTCCTTTATATTTAATAATGCTTCCTTAGTTTCTAATTGTAAAATTATAGAAAAATTTTCAGTAAAATTTTTAAAATAATCTTTATCTCTTCCGTAATTATTAGCCCTGTGAGCTAACGAAACCCCTCTTATTCCTACAGGAGGGTAATTGACAGATGAAACTGCCTTTTCAGCTTGTTCTTTATTTTGAATCATAGGAAATAAAATTCCTTGTGGACCCATATCAAGAATAGGTTTTATAAAAATAGAGTCATTCCAGATTGGTCTTACAATTGTTGTTACATTGGAGGATTGATATGCTTGCAGTTGGCTAAGCACAGATTGATAATTGTTTGGGGCATGCTCCATATCTATAACTATCCAATCATAACCTGATCCAGACAAAGAATCCGCCACTATATTACTACATAATGTATTCCAAATCCCAACTTGCTTTTTTTTATTTTTAATATTTTTTTTGAATAAATTAATTTTTTGATTCATAAATTAATAATTAACTTTATATGTTTTTATTACATCAAGGTTTGGTTCTAAGCCAAGACCAATATTATTTGGAACAGAAAACATCCCCTTAGCTGGATTGGTAGAATCTTTATACAAACTTGCCTCCTCATAAACATATAAGCGCTCAACTAGTGCCGAGGGGCAAAAAGCTGTTATTAAGTGTAAATTGGCTAACCAACCAGGCCCAAAGTAAGGGGAGTGTGGCAT
>SXSU01000108.1 GCA_005793345.1 Bdellovibrionales bacterium | reverse complement strand
TTTATCGATATCTTCAAAATTAAGATAAAAGTAAGTACAACCACTGCAACCAGAGATTAAGAATAAATAAATTATTATTAAAAATCTAAAATAATTTTTAGAGTTAGAAATCATAGGTGCTCTATCGGTAATAGTTAATAAATACTGAATATAATTTAGCCAATTATTTTCATACTAGTTCGTGTTTCGAAATAAATCGTATCAAACTAAGATCTAGAAAAAGAATATTATAAAAATATTTCGATTTAATATGAAAATAAGAATTCACAATATAATCTTTACTTTTCAAGTAGTTTAAGAATTTTCGAATGATTTATATTAAAAATAGACGTTGTATAATTAATAAAAAAATATTTTTTTTCCAATAGTTTTGTTAATATCAATTAAGGGGGATACTAATGGTTAACAAATATTTTATTTTTGCAATCAAATTTATTTCAATTTTATTTCTAGTTAATTGTACAGGGAAGAAGTTTGAAATGAAAAATAATTTACCCAATTCTAATCCTCAAAATAATACATTTGATACTAATGGCGATAATGGCAATAACGGAGACAACACCAACAACAACACTAATTCAAACTCAAATTCTTCTACTGAAACCAATACTAATACTAATACAACTCCCATTTTAAATGGTGGAGAGACTTTTCAACAAGAAGATAAAATTTCATTATATCTGCATTCAAATTTTTATGATCCAGAAGCTGGTGCAGAAGAATTAGTTTTTTTGAAACCAAACTCTCAAAATATTATTGATTTTGGAAAAGTAAATCATTTGATTAAAACAAGTAACCACACTATTTCATTTGTTCTTAAAAACAGCAGTTCTAAAACAGTTACAATAATTTCAACTGAACTTCCACAAGGTTTTTCCTTATTAAATTCTATTGCAAACTCTCAAATTTTAAATAATTCACAAATTCAATTTAAAATTATGTTAAATTCATCTGAACTTGGAGAGTATTCTGGAAAACTTAAAATTAAAACAAATTTAATTGAACTTTCAGAGTTAGTTTATGACATTAAAGGAGTTGTAAAATGATAAATAAAAAAATATTTATTTATTTTGGTCTAATTTTTTTTACACTCGTGGGTTTATTTCAAAATTGTGCTGAACATGGATTTATTTCTCAATCATCTCAATCTGATTTATCCAATACTCCTAAACATGGATTAGTTTCTCCGTTCAATGATAATCAAGTGATATTAAGTTCTAATTTTCGAAATAGAATGCTAAAAGCTTCTTCTAAATTAAGTGCTTCTACAGCTGACTCAGATCTTTTGACGATTCCAAAAGGAAGCGAATTAACTTTTATTGGAATTGATTCGTGTATTCGTACTCGTTTAAATAATAAAACATCTAATTTTAAATTTTTTATCGATAAATATATTTCTAGTGATTTTTTAAGTCAAAGCAATGATGCATTTGATAGATTAGCAATAAATGTTACAACAAAAAATGTTATGACTTTAGCAGATCTAGATCGGATTTTATCAACTGATTCATGTTTAATAGGGGTGAGTGACTCAGTAGGAAATTCTATTGCAACCAATTCAAATACTACAACTAGTACTCCAATTGATACTACATCACTTCAAAATTTAAATAATAGTTTTTATAAATCCATTCGTTTTGAAGATTCGCAATCTTTTTTTTCTAGTATCCCGTCCTCTATAAAAGTTAAAGTAGCTACTATTGATACAGGATTAGATTTAAAAAATTCGTATATAAAAAATATTACCACTCAACTTCAAGGTTCGGATACCTACGGACAAACTGATATCCCTCAAGATATATATGGTCATGGGACCCAAGTGTTAGGCCTTATTGGCTCAGTACTAAATGCACCCTTAAATAATATCATTGGATTAGCAACAAATATTACAACATTAATTCCATTGCGTGCACTTGATAATCAAGGATTGCATCCAAGTCACGCTGGTCGTCTAGATTATTGGATTTTTACTAATATCAAACGATCTTTTAATATGGGAGCAGAAGTAGTAAATTTAAGTTACACTTATGGCGATAAAGTGTGTAATCCAGTTGTAGGTTATGCAATTTTTTATGCGATACAAAGGGGAGTTTTTTTTAGTATCGCTGCAGGTGAAAAAGTTGGTTCTAACGACAGTACGGCAGTAAATGGTGAAGTTATTTCACCAAAAGATAGTGCCCCTATGCAATACTCAAATACTTCATTTCCTGCCTGTTGGGGCCGTTATTTCAAAGGAGCAATCACAGTAGGAGGAATTGATACTGGTACACAAAAAATAGCTGCTAATTCAAATTGGGGAAGTGATTCTGTTGAAATTGCAGCACCTTCAACTAATATACCAACATATGGTCTCAATAATTCTCAAATTAGAGGTAATGGAACAGGTTTTGCGGCTCCTCAAGTCGCTGCAGCAGCAGCACATATAATTGGGTTTCATAAGCACATGGGTTGGCCATATAATCCTTGGCTTGTTGAAGATATTTTATTAAATTCAATGCCAACTGATGAGTTATTAAGAAATGCACCAGATGGTCGTTCTGTGCATAAGGGAAAATATTTAGACTTTAAAAGTTTAGCTGATTATCTAAATGTCCTTACAACAAAAACTCCTGAACAGCGACGAATGGAGCCTACTGACAATCCTGAAGATGGTGTTGTATTTTCTGCAAATGGATCTCCAGATAAAGGAACTTTAACTAAGCTTTCAATGTTCACTAAAAATCCAATTATAAAAGATGATAGCCAAGGTCAATTACAAGTCATAGCATATTATTCAAATAATTATTTTGAAGTAGTTACAGGTAAATCGACTTTTAGTACTTCAGATATTTCAAAAGTTACAATTCAGCAAAACGGAGTTTTTTATCCTAAAGTAGGAACTACCGGTGTCGTATCAATTAATGCAAGTTTTGGAGGATTAACAGCTAAAGTCGCAGTTTTAATTACTAGCCTAGATTTAATTACAGGTGTCTCAACCTCAAATAGTACTGATTCAGGTTTATCTCCAATAGCAAGTGGTGAAGTCAATAGTATTGATTTTCAAATCAAAGAAATCTCTAAGAGGACTTGTGGTACCGGATTCAACATTGATGTTATTGCAAATTATAGCAATGGTGCAAAAAGAGTTATTACAGACGAATCAAGTATAAGTATAATTGGAGACAATTTAAGAGTTTCTAGTGCTGGTCTAGTATCTACTTATGGAGCCCCAGGTGGGACAAAAGGTAAAATTTCAGCCTTCTATAGGGGGAAGTTAGGAGAAATAGAATTTACTGTTGCCTCTAATCAAAAAGCAAATTCATTCTCCATGGCTTTAGAAAATAATAATAATTTAAATCAATTTACACAAGGAAGTATAATATCATATAAAGCGACTGAAGTAACAGATATAGGAAATCAATACTGTAATACAGATTCATTTTTAAATTTTATTCCAGGAATGCTATTTCCAAATATTAAATTATCTTCTCCACAAGCTAGATTAGATGAGATTTTAAAAACATTGCCACCATTTAGTGGTTCTTTTAATTCATCTTTGCTTCCAGTTGGAATTTATAAAATTAATTACACTACAACGTATCCTGGAACATCTCCACTTCAAACTTTTTCTGGAAATTTTGATTTTGAAGTTTTAGAGAATAGCCCAGTTGCGCTAACTCTAGCTCTAAATCCAACTGAATATCCTGAAATTCAATTTGGAAATGGATTTGAAAGTCCTGTATTATTTATTTTAAAAGATGGTACATCTGCACCAGCCTTTAACCAAGAAAATTTAGAAGTAACTATAAAAAGTAAATTAGGCCATATCAGTCAAAATAACTTTGCATCATTACATACAAGGGGAAATAATGGTGAATTAACTAGTATTAATTTACATTTTTTTGATGGAGCTCCAGGCGATGAATTTGTTATAACTTTGAAAGATCTTAATTCAAATTTAACATCTTCACCATTAACTTACAAAACGCATGGTGTTTCTCATTATAATGGTGTTTATTCGACTTATAATTTACCAGATTTAAACTCCCAAATTCAATATCCGAATCCTACAGCTGAAGATTTGAGTTTTTGTACTCCAGAAAAAATTGCTAAATCTCCTATGGCAGATGGAGATGGAACTGCAGCTAATCCTTATAAGATTTGTAGTATACAACAATTTTTAAGAATTGATGTTACCAAAGATAAAAATGGTTCATTGGCTTCTTTTAAATTAATGACGGATTTAGATTTTAAAAATGTTGGTAATATGTCTTTAAAACAATTTGAGGTTTATATTTTTGATGGAAGTAATTTTGAGATAAAAAATTACACTTCAATAGATTCTGAAAGTTTGCAACCCATGGGAATATTCAAAAGGTCATGGACAATTAAGAACTTAAAAATTAGAGATTCTGTAATTGTTGGAAATAGAAAAGTTGGTGGTTTAGTTGGTTTGTCAAGTGGTGACATTATCAATTGTTACAATATTAACCCTATTGTTACTGGTAACTCTATAGTTGGTGGTTTAATTGGTTATTCTACTGGGGGTGAAATTAATAATTCTCATGTTATAAATGGTCAAATTAATTCAATTTTAGGTACATTAGGTGGAGTCCTAGGTGAGTTAAATGCCAGGGATACAGGTAGAATTGGCTTAGATAAGAAAATAAAAATTATTAATTCAGGAGCTAAAGTAGAATTAAAAAATATAGGAACAGCTGGTAATGGTTCAGTTATAGGTGGTCTAATTGGTAAAATTGATTTTGATTCTTACGGTGTTAAAAATTATTGTGAAAGCGATTTAGATTTAGGTTTTAATTGCCCGTTAATACTTTCAAGTTATTCAAAAGGAACAATAATAGGAGCAACAAGTTATGTGGGAGGATTAATTGGGTTAAGTTTTGGAGGTGGAGCAATAATTAAAAGTATTTCAGAAATAGATATTTCAGCCTCAGGTGCTTTCATTGGTGGGTTAGTAGGGAAATACACTCCAGAGGATAACACTAAATCAATTTTCTATCCTTATCCTAGTAAATTTTATGGGGGATATAATTATCGAGGTTTAATTTATGGTTCAAAATCACAAGGAACTATTTTTTCTGGAAAAAATCAAATTGGTGATTCATTTGCTGGAGGATTAATTGGAAGTACTTCGTATTCAATAATCGAAAACTCTGAATCAACTGTAAATGTTAATGGATTTTCTAGTATTGGAGGTCTGGTCGGATTGAGTGAAGAGTTTAATCAAATTTATAATAGTACTTCTGCAGGTGCAGTTACTGGATCAGGAACTTTTATAGGTGGATTTATTGGACAAAAAACACCAGTAGCCTCTGTCAATATTCGAGAAAAAACAAGTCAAAGCTTGGATTCAATAATCAAAACTGATTTTTTTATTAACGATGTTTATAATGGTAATAAATGGAAAAAATCTGTGAATTCAAGTTTAAGTGGAATTGGAAAGTATCATAACACATTAAACGCAACGAAAGCAGGAATTTCAGAATTTTAGTTTTTCTATTTTAAGTTTTTTTATTGAAAGATATATTCAAAATCAGAATCACAAAATAACTGCTCATGATAAAGTCTGATCGCTCAGCAATTGTTTCATACATAATCATATGCAGAAATTATGAAAATCCAAACTAAAGTTTGTATTTTCATAATAAGGGTGATTCAAAAATCACCCCAGACTAACAAGAAAATAACTGACTAAGATTATGTCTGATATAATCGCGAAGTGATCAGACTTAATCTTAGTCAGTTATTTTAAGGCATCTCTAATTACAGCCGAAGCTTGATCCATTGCCCATACAACTACAGCTATAACTAAAACGATAGTTCCAACTTCGTTCCACATACCTTGTCCTTGATATTTAATAAGTAAGTTACCAATACCACCGCCTCCAACAAGACCTATTATTGTTGCCATCCTTACATTTGTATCCCATCGATAAATTGTATAAGAAATATAAGGTAACAAAACTTGTGGAACTACGGCAAACCAAATAACTTGAAAAGGTTTTGCACCCGTTGATAATATTCCTTCAATAGGTCCTTCACTTACTGATTCAACCATTTCAGAATATTGTTTTGCAAGTGAAGCTATTGAATGTACCATTAATGCAAGCATTCCTGCAAAAGGACCAATGCCAACCCATACAGAAAAAATAATAGCCCAGATTAAAGCTTCAATTGATCGAGTCACATTAAATAATGTTCTTAAAAGAAAATAGACAGCTTTAGAAGCAGGATTTTTCATAATATTTTTTGCACATAAAAAACTAAGTACAAAAGCTATTGGTATAGCTAAAACAGTTGCAACAAAGGCCATAAAAATTGTTTGAATTATATTTAATATTGCAGAGGCAAGTATCGTCCAATTAGGTTCCATTAAATTTTTAAATAATCGTGCGGCACCATTAAAACCTTGTTCATCCATTAACTCCAAAACACTAGTTTGAGTAACCTCAATACCAATCCATAAAGTTACAAAAAAGAAAATTAATAAATGCCAACCCCAAAAACTTTTTAATAATGACAAGTCAGTGTTTTCAACTTTTTTATGTGGAGGTTCAAATAAGACATCACCCAAAGTTTTAATTTTTATAGTTTTAAATAAGTAACTAACACCTATACCTACAAAAATTGCTGCAAAAAATTTGACTGAGTAATCAGTTAGATTTTGAATGAAATTGTCCTCTGTGGGCTGAAAAAATTTATAGTAGAAAATTCCAACAAGATAAGCAAATGTTGTAGAATCAAAAAGATATTTTCTAAAAGAATATGAATTCATAATTTTCTAACTCCATAAACGGTAATTTTATTATATATTATGAAAATACAAACTTTTGTTTGGATTTTCATAATAATGGGTGATTAAAAAATCACCCCCTACAAACAAGAAAATAACTGCTTATGATTAAGTCTGATAAAATTGCGCAGCCAATCAGACTTAATCATGAGCAGTTATTATGAAAATACAAACTTTTGTTTGGATTTTCATAATAATGGGTGATTAAAAAATCACCCCAACAAACAAGAAAATAACTGCTTGTGATTATGTCTGATATAATTGCGAAGCAATCAGACTTAATCATGAGCAGTTATTTTAAATGATCAATTTATATGTACTTCTTTTGCGCCTTCGCCATAAATTTTTTCAAACCATTCTTCAGTAATCTCATGGGGAGAGCCTGAGTATACAATTTCACCTGCCTTTAAAGCCACAACTCGAGTAGCGTATTGCCTTACAAGACTCAAAAAATGTAGATTGCAAATTATAGTAATTCCAAGTTCTTGATTAACTTTTTTTAAATAATCCATAACAGTATGGCAGGTTGCCGGATCTAAACTTGCAACTGGTTCATCTGCTAATAACACTTTTGGATTTTGAGTTAATGTTCTAGCAATTGCAACTCGCTGCTGTTGTCCTCCAGATAAATTATCAGCTCTTAAATTTGCTTTTTCAGCAATCCCAACAAGGTCCAAATATTTGAGAGCAGCTTTTTTATCTGCATCACTAAATAATCCAAAAATACTTTTCCATGTAGGGGTATTAGATAATTTACCCATTAAAACATTGCTTAAAACAGTATACCTAGGAATTAAATTAAATTGTTGAAAAACCATACCTATCTCGTGACGGATATCCCTAATTTTAGAACCTTTAATTTTTGCAATATCAACACTGCCATTATAAATAATCTCTCCTGAAGTTGGATCATGCAGGCGGTTGATACAACGAAGAAGTGTCGATTTTCCAGAACCAGAAAGTCCAATAACAACTAAAAATTCACCTTCTTCAACTTCAAGATTAATACCTTTAAGGGCTTTAAATCCATTAGGGTAAGTTTTTTCTAGATTCTTTATTTGAAGTATTTTTTTCGCCATTCAAATTTCCAATATTGTATTGTTTAATAACTGCTAATGATTAAGTCTGATCAGCTTCGCTGATTATATCAGACATAATCATAAGCAGTTATTCTCCTATTTGTTGCTAGTGCTGCTAATGATTAAGTCTGATCAGCTTCGCTGATTATATCAGACATAAACTATCACTTAAAAAAGCAGTAGTTATTTCATTAACTCTTGAGCTGACTTACCAAGGGCTTTTAACATTGCTCTTACGCTGTCGTAGTCTGCATCAGACGAAGTCTTAAAATCATCAACACCATAAACAGCTTTGAAAACTTTTTTACCTTCATCAGTTTTTATAAATGCCATCATTGCATCAATAATTTTAGTTTTCATTTCTTCAGATAAATCTTTTCTAAAAACTATTGGGTCATTTGGAATTGCATCAGTTAATTGAATAATCGAAATTTTAGATTCCACATCTGGGTATTGTGTTAAAACAAGTCGGCGGGCATCTTCGATTTTACCGTCACTTGGTGGAGAATAAAAGGTTGCTCCAGCATCAACTTGTCCATTATAAACCATGCTGACAACATTATCATGTTTCATTGCAAAAACTGTTTCACTGGGCTCAACACTTTTATCTTTTAGCATTTTTAATGGAAGTAAATAGCCAGACGCGGAAGCAGGGTCAACAAACGCAAATTTTTTACCTTTTAAATCTTCAAGTTTTTTTATATTACTTCCTGATTTTGCAATAAACTGAGATTGATAAGTTGAGCTACCATGACGAAGAACAGTCATTTTAGCTTGAGCTCCATATTTTTCATGGGCAAGAATGTAACCAAAAGTAGTAAAAGCTGCAACATCTGCTCGATTGGTTCCGAAAGCCTCTACTACGGCGACATAATTTTGTGGAATCGATACTTCGAATTTATAGTTAGTATTTTGTTCTAAATATTCTTTTAATTTTTTCGAACTATCTTCGATGACTTTAACATCTACTGAAGGAGTAAAAAATAATTTTATTGGATTTTTTTCTGTTCCCAATTCTGCTCTTTGGCGAGTGCATGATGTGTTAAATATTAACAAAGAGATGCAATACAATAATAATGAATTAAATGTTTTTTTATATTTTTTCATAGGGCCTCTGTTTAAAGGTTTAATTAAGTCCAAGGTGAGATATCAAATATTAGCGATATATCCAAGTAAAGACTGATGTTTGACTCCACTTTTAAAAGATTTGGGAGTTCTTACAAAATTTTGACATTTACTGCAATATAGTAGAATTATTAGTTAAATGGATGATAAACAAAATAATCACAAAGCTAATTTAGTCGATGTTAATTCTTTGTTAAGACAAAATGAGTATGGCTTAAATGCTACATCTGAAGAATACATTTATTATGTTTTAAAAAAAGCTCAAAAAAGACAAGAGCTTAAACTTAAAGATATTTTTGTATTTGATTTAGATTCTACACTTTTTAATGTATCCCCAAGAATTCAACAAATTATGCATGATTTTGCAGAACTCAAAGAGATTATTGAGAAATTTCCTCACGCCACTAAAAGATTAAAAAACTTGAAAGTTCATCCAACTGACTGGGGTATTCGAAATATTATGGGTCGAATAAACTTACCAGATTTGCCCCACAATTTTTATGTAATGGCCCAAGATTTTTGGAAAGAACATTTTTTTGCAAATCACTATTTACATCACGATATCCCTTATGAAGGAGCTGTTAGTTTTTTGAACAAACTTCAACAGTATGGTCATGAAATTTATTATTTAACAGGTCGTGATCAGCATAGAATGGGGAGCGGGACTGTAAAAAGTCTATTACAGCATAATTTTCCTTTAGCAGAAGACTATTCAAACTTAGCCCTTAAACCAAATAAAGACATTTTAGATACAAATTTTAAAAGGGATTGGTTTTTAAATTTAATAAAAAATAAATTGGAAAATAATAAAATAGAAGTTTTATTTTTTGAGAATGAACCTGTAAATCTTCATGAAATAAAAACTCACTTACCACAAATTAAATTGATTTTTTTTGACAGTACTCATTCTGGCAAGATGAATTCTCCAAATGATTTACAAGTCATAAAATCATATAAAGTTCAATTGTAAAAAATTTGAATTTATTATATTTATGGAATAATTCTTTTTGGACGGTGAGATCTAATTCACACAGAGCTATAAAAAATAAAAATGGAAAAATAAATTGAAAGCAGCACTTCAAATATCAAATCTAACTAAAAAATATAATTCACAATTGGCACTTAATAATTTATCTTTTGAAGTTAATCAGGGAGAAATCTTTGGTTTACTTGGTCCAAATGGTGCAGGTAAAACATCACTTATTTCAATTATAACCACGCTTGAATCTGCTTCATCTGGTGAAATTAAAGTTTTCGGTTATGATGTTAAATCTCAATTTTCTCAAACAAAAAGAATGATAGGAGTGGTTACTCAAGAAATTGTCGGTCATGGTTTTTTTAATATCGAAGAAATTTTAACATTTCATTCAGGATATTATGGTATTACTAATAATAAAGAAAAGATATTTTTTTTATTGAATAAGTTGGGTCTATTTGAACATCGTCATAAAAAAATATCTCAACTTTCTGGGGGGATGAAAAGGAGGCTCATGATTGCAAAGGCTCTTGTTCATAGTCCCAAATTACTATTGCTTGATGAGCCAACTGCTGGGGTAGACATTTCATTACGAGAATCAATGTGGACATTCGTTCAGGATTTAAAAAAAGAAGGTGTTACTATCTTACTAACAACTCATTATTTACAAGAAGCAGAATCTTTATGCGATCGTATTGCTGTAATAAATAAGGGTCAACTTTGTACTTTGAAAACGACACAAGAAATGCTGTCGGATCTTACCCAACGAAAGGTCACAATCCAATTAAAAACTCCACGAGAAAAAATAAATCATAAATATTTTATTGATTCAAAAGGTAATGATGTTTCGTTTATGATTCCATCCAAATTCACACTGGGTGCATTATTAATTGAATCTAAAATTCAAACTGAAGAAATAATTGACATGCAAGTTCGTGAGGGCAGCCTTGAGGAAGCAATGAAATTATTATTGAATACATAGTTTACTGCTTGATAAAAAGGTTAAAAAGTTAAAAAGGATAAATATGATTTCGTTTATTACATTATTTAAAAGAGAAATTTCACGATTTTGTAAAGTTATTATTCAAACTTTATTAACACCATTTGTAAGTGCTTTTTTATACATGTTAATTTTTGGTGTTAATTTAGGTACAACTTTATCAACTCAAACTGATATCCCGTACTTAGCGTATTTGATTCCAGGTTTAATAATGATGGGAATTATAAATAATGCTTATCAGAACTCAAGTAGTTCGATTATAAATATGAAATTCACAGGGGATCTTGAAGACCTTCGAGTGGTTCCTCTAACAAATATTCAAATAATATTGGCAATGGGTTTAGCTGCCCTATTTAGAGGATTTATAGTTGGATTTGTAACTTGGATTACTGGAAATTTATTTTTATTTTATTTTTATAATCACTTTTTAACAATTTCACATCCACTGATCTTATTATTTTACATTATTACCTCAGGATTATCGTTTGGATTTATAGGTATATTTATTGCTTTTAAGGCTAAATCTTTTGATCAACTTAGTGCTTTTTCCACCTTTATATTATTACCGCTTACATACTTGGGAGGAGTTTTTGTTTCAATTGATAGTTTGGGACCTGCGTGGAAGACTGTATCGGAATTAAACCCATTACTTTATTTTATCGAAGGTATGCGGTATTCATTTCTTGGCACTTCTGATATTCATCTTGAAAAAGGAATTTTGATTTCAATTGTAAGTGTAATTATATTTTATTATTTAGCTTTAAAAAGCTTAAAGCCAGGTTCTTTTCGTAGGTGGTAGTAGAGTTGTTTTTAGCCGCTCCTAGTTAAGTTCGAAGTCTATTAACTTGTCCTGTGCAATGTCGTGAATTATATAATTCAAATTAATGACAGAGGAGTTTTTGTGTTCAATCAGCTTTCCGATAAAATTTTATCAAGTATTAAGAAACTAAAAGGACAAACTAAAATTTCTGAGAGTAATATTGAAGATGCTCTTAGAGAAATTAGAATGAGTCTTTTAGAGGCCGATGTTAACTTTAAAGTTGTTAAAACATTTATTGATAAAGTGAAAGCTAAAGCATTGGGAGCTGAAGTTATTTCGGGAGTTCAACCAGGTCAACAATTTGTTAAAATTGTACATGATGAATTAGTTGCGGTGCTTGGGGGAGAGGCTGTTGAGTTAAACTTATCAATAAAACCATCAGTAATTTTTATGGTCGGATTGCAAGGTGCAGGTAAAACGACTTCATGTGCAAAGCTCGCATTATATATTCGAAAAAAATATGGTAAAAAAATTGGAATGATTCCTGCTGATATTTATCGACCAGCAGCAATTGATCAATTAAAAACATTAGGTGCTCAAAATCAAATTCCTGTATTTCCGTCAACAATTGAACAAAAACCTGAAACAATACTTGAGTTAGCAAAAAGTTGGTCTCAAGAGCAATCCTTGGATGTCGTGATTGTAGATACCGCTGGCCGGTTGCAAATTGATGATGAATTAATGTCAGAACTTTCTAGATTAAAAAATTTATGGGAACCAAACGAAATTTTATTAGTTGCCGATGCAATGTTAGGTCAACAGTCGGTTAGTGTCGCTGAGGGTTTTCATCAAAGACTTAGTTTAACAGGTATGATTTTAACTAAAGTTGATGGTGATGCAAGAGGTGGGGCAGCTTTAAGTATTCGAGAGGTTACTGGAATACCAATAAAATTTTTGGGAGTTGGTGAAAAAGTTGCAGCCTTGGAGGTGTTTCATCCAGATCGCTTGGCTTCACGAATATTAGATATGGGTGATGTATTAACTCTTGTTGAGAAAGCGCAAGAAGTTATTGATGAAAAAGAAGCTCGCGAATCTGCGCAAAAAATGATGAAGGATGAGTTTACCGTTGAAGATTTTTTAAAGCAAATTCAGCAACTAAAAAAAATGGGTGGTTTTGAAGGAATATTAAAATTTATTCCAGGTATGGGACAGTTATCTAAAGAGTTAAAAAATCTTGCACCTCCTGATCAAGAATTAAAAAAAATTGAGTCAATAATTCGGTCCATGACAGCTGAGGAGCGTCGTAATCATAGAATTTTAAATGGATCTCGCCGAATGCGAATTGCTAAAGGAAGTGGCACAGAAGTTCGTGATGTTAATAAATTCATTAAGCAATTTGAAGACGCCAAAAAAATGATGAGTCAATTTATGAAAATGGGTATGGGGGGACTTATGGGTGGAGGTAAGGGTAAAGGTGGATTTCCAGGTGGACGATTTCCATTCTAATAAAACGCTTGCGTTTTAAAAGGTTTATGAGTAAACCCATTCAAAGTCTTGCATAAAAAAAGATATTATCTTATTTATTATGTGTAATTTTACTAATGTAATTGTTAAAAGGGAGATTTATTAAATGGCTGTTGTAATTCGCTTAGCCCGTTTTGGAACTAAACATAAGCCCAAATATCGTGTTACTGTTGCAGATTCTCGACGTTATGTAACTGGAAAATTCATTGAGGTAGTTGGACATTATATTCCTAAAGTTGGAGTTCAAAAAGAAAGTCTTAATGTTGATCATGCTAAAATTGATTCATGGATTAAAAAAGGTGCGCAACCTACTGATAGAGTTAAACATCTTTTAAAAAAAGCATCTCAATCTGTTTCTAATTAATTTTAATTCAAATTAAATTTAAATTCATTCTGAGGTTGGGTTTTCATAATTCGGGGTGGTTCAGAAATCATCCCTAACAATCAAGAAAATATTGCTTATGATTATGTCTGAGATAATCGCGAAGCGATCAGACTTAATTATGAGCGGTTATTTAGTTTTTAGAAATAAATGTAGTTTAGGTAAAAACTTTAAAAAAAATAAGAAAAATATTTTTTTTAACCAGACTTAATTATGGGTTTTTATTTGTTTTAAAAGATGAAAATTGGATAATTTAAGACAATTAATTCCAAAGTCTTGAGTATTAAATAATTTATTGATTAATCTAACAGTTCGTATTGATAATTGTATAAGGTCATTTTTATTATAGACCTATTAAACCAAAGACAATTAAAGATCGAATTGTTGTTAGAAGTGGAATATTGAGGGGGAAAAGTTATGAGTTCAAGCCTTAAAGATTTAATCGAGTTTATGGTAAAGTCATTGGTTGATTATCCTGACCAAGTTGATGTTAAAGAAGTTGTTGGCGAACAAACAACAGTAATCGAGTTGAAAGTTGCAAAACAAGATCTTGGAAAAGTAATAGGTAAGCAAGGACGTACAGCTCGATCAATGAGAACTATATTAACTGCGGCTAGTACAAAAATTCATAAGCGAAGCGTACTTGAAATTGTTGAATAATTATTTTTAAGATTTTTTTAAAAAATATTGTAGATTAATTTTATACAAATAAAAAGGGGATGTTTAAACATCCCCTTTTTATTTGTTCATAAGAAAAATTTAGGAGTCACGGTGAGTAATATGAGGAATGTTGGCAAAATTAAAGATGCCCATGGACTTAAGGGGGAAGTATATCTTTTAATTTATTCATCAGAAAAAGATTGGTTTACTGAAGTTGAATCCATTTTTGTTAATCTTGACAAGAATTTTGATGATGAAAAAGTAGATTTATCAAAACTAAAAGAATTCAAAGTTATTGAGTCAAGTTTTCATAAAGATGGGGTTATTGCGAAATTAGATAAAGTTCTTGATCGAAATCAATCGGAAGCCCTCAAGGGATTAAGTTTTTGGGTTGATGGTAAAATATTTGAATTACAATCTGAAGATGAGGGCTTTTATTTAACTCAAATTGAAAATTTTAAAGTTTATAATAAAGAGAGCTACATTGGAATTATTGATAGTTTTTCTTTTAATGGTGCACATGACTTAATTCAAGTTAAGACAGAAATGGGAGAGATTTATTCTATACCCTTAGTTGATGATTATATTCTGGAAATTAAATTTGAACAAAAAGTGATATTAATGGAATTGCCAGATGGGCTAATAGAGGTTCAAAGAGTTTAATTTTTATCTTTATATCTTTTTAACTTTTTGTATTGAGAGAATTACAATAAAATATATTTTAAAGTGTACTTTAATGGTGAGTTTTATATGAGTATAAAAATTATATTGGTTACATTATTTCCAGAAATAGTTAAAAACACACTTGAAATGGGAGTTATTGGACAAGCAATTTCTGAAGGTAAAATTCTAATTAATGTAATGTCACCGAGGCAATTTGTATCTGATATTCATAAAACAGTTGATGATCGACCCTATGGTGGAGGGGATGGTATGTTGATGCTAGCAAACCCTCTTGCTGATCTAATTGAATCACTTGGGTCAAGGGAGCATTTGAAAACTATATACATGTCTCCTCATGGAAGTGTCTTTAGTCATTCAAAGGCCGTTGAATTGGCTTCGTTAAAAGATAAAACTATGGTTTTTATATGTGGACGGTATGGTGGTATAGACCAAAGATTTATAAATACTTTTGTTGATGAAGAGCTTTCGCTTGGTGATTTTGTATTAAGCGGTGGAGAACTTGCTGCTCTATCAATGATAGATGCAATTGGGAGACAGGTTAATGGAGTTCTTGGACATGAGGATTCTTCTAAAAAAGATAGTTTTGCCCTTGATGGGTTATTAGAATCAGTAAGCTTTACAAGGCCACGTGAATGGAGAGAGCAACTTGTTCCATCCATTTTATTAAGTGGGAATCATGAAAAAATTGATGAATTTAAAAATGTAATTTCAATGATAGTTACATTTAAAAAACGAAAAAAACTGTTTGAAAATTATTTAAGATCTAAAAAGTTTACAACCAAACAAATTCAAAAGTATGAAAAATTACTCTTGAGTTTATCAGAAAATGAATTAAATTCCCTTTCGATTAATAAAAAAGAGATTGAAGAATTCTTAATTTTTATAGCACAAGTATGAAATTTAAATTTAACAAATTAGAAAATACGGGGTGGTTTTATTATGAGTGTATATGTTCCTCGTTTAGCTTTGGGGTTGGTTCATTTTCCCATAAAAGATCGGGCTGGTGATATTGTTGCGACAAATATTACAAATTTTGATATTCATGATATAGCACGAGCTGCAAAAGTCTATGGTGTTGAAAAGTATTTTTTAATTCATCCAATGCAAGAACAACTCATGTTTGTTGATAGAATATTGGATCACTGGCGTGTTGGACCTGGAGCTGAGTTTAATAGAATGAGGCGCACTGCGCTAACAAATGTTTGTACTGCAAATTCATTGGAGCATGCAAAATCTCAATGGAATGTTTCTGATGCGTTATATATTGCTACCCATGCCCGTCCTGTTGAAGGTGTTAAATCTTTTACTTTTTCAGAGCTAAAAAGTGTCATGCACATTGAGAAAAAACCTGTATTTTTGATTTTGGGAACTGGGTTTGGTTTAACAACTGAGTTTATGCAAAGTTGTGATGGTGTGTTGGAGTCTATTCGAGGAGCCCCTCCATTGGATTATCGACATCTATCAGTGAGATCAGCTGCAAGTATCTGTCTTGACCGATTGATGGGACCGTGGTAGTTCTCTCAAAAGCAAAATTTTGTTAAAAATGAATAATGAGGTAAATTTAAATGACTGAGCTCATCAAAAAGATAATTTTAGGCAATAAAAAAACAAATCACATCGCAAATTTCAATACTGGTGACACAGTTAATGTTCACGTTAAAGTTAAAGAAGGTGAAAAAGAACGTGTTCAGATTTACAAAGGTGTTGTTATTAAAATTCAAGGTTCTGGTATTGGAAAATCTTTTACTGTTAGAAAAATTTCAGCAGGTGTTGGAGTTGAAAGATTATTTCCTTTTCATAGCCCGGCTATCGAAAAAGTAGAACTTATTAGTCATGGTAAAGTTAGAAGATCAAGATTATACTACCTTAGAAATCTAAAAGGTAAAGCTGCTAAAATTGATTTTGAACTAGCGGTTCCAACTTCATCTAAGACTAAAGAAGCAACTGCTACTAAATAAATAAAAAAGTTACTTATTTTTAGTTTATAAATTTAATGAATCCCCATTGTAGTAATACATTGGGGATTTTTATTTTTATGAATAATGAACTTTTAAAAATAATATATTTTTTTTCAAAAATGAAAGTGTAAATTTATGGAGTTAGAATTAATAAATTGGAGAGAGTATAATCCTAATCCAGTTATTGGTGTAGATGAGGTGGGACGAGGTTGCTTGGCTGGGCCGGTTTATGCTGGAGCAGCTATTATTGATGACTCATTATTAACAACAACTGAGTCTCGTGAAGTTGAAAGTTTATTAACTGACTCTAAGTTGCTAACACCTAAAAAGAGAGACCTATTAAGTGAACAAATAAAAAAATATTATAAAATTTCAATAGCCTGGGCCACCGAAGATGAAATTGAAAAAATAAATATTTTTCAAGCTTCACTACTTGCTATGAAAAGAGCTGTTGAAGGATTAGGTGTAAATGGTGGCCACATTTTGGTGGACGGAAAATTTCCGATTCCGAATATGCCACACTTTACACAAACACCATTGATTAAAGGGGATCTGAGGGCTGCGCCAATTTCTGCAGCGGCAATATGTGCTAAAGTTGCTCGTGATCAAAAAATGATGGAACTAGCAAGAAAGTACCCTAATTATGGTTTTGAAAAACACAAAGGCTATGCAACAGAGATCCACCGAAAGGCAATTAAAGAATGGGGCCCGACACCAGTCCATCGTAAAACCTTCGAAGGAGTGCGAGAGTTCTGCTAATAATTTTCAACAACTTGGAAAATATTGCGAAGAAAAAGTAATTTCATACTATATTGATCAAGGTTGGAAACTTGAAGCTCAAAGGATTAAGATTTGGGGTGTGGAAATTGATTTATTTTTTTCTAAAATTACCAATGATAAGCAAATATACTATTTAATTGTTGAAGTTAAATCTTTGAGTGAAAACAGCCTCATTGAAGAGAGATGGTCCCGTCGTCAAAAAAATAGATTTATTAAAATAGCAAAATTGATTTCAGAATCTAATCTAGAAACATCTTCTGTAAGCTATTTATTTAGATTCATAGTTGTTAAAAATACAAACGAAATTATCGAACTTGCAATAGAAGATATGATTTAGCATGCAAGCAACAGGCAAAAAAACTGCTTATGGTTATGTCTGATATATTCGCGAAGCAATCAGATATTAATCAAAAGTAGTTATTCAAAAATTGAGATAGAATACTTGAGAGCTTCTTCCCTAGGATTTTTGGATTCAATGATAGGTCGACCAACAACTAATCCGCTAGCACCTAACTCAATAGCTTCTTTGGCACTCATAACTCTTTTTTGATCTTGAAGTTGATTTGCGTTCATTGAGTTTAATTGATTAGATGTGGCCCCTCTAATACCTGGAGTAACAAAATACATCGAATTAAATTGTTCAATTTCGTGCAAACTACTTAATTCGTGAGGAGAGCAAACAACTCCAGTTAAACCTGATTGCTGAACTAAGTTTACTAATTCGTGAACATGAGTTTGAATTGATTGAGTTTTTAATATAGAGGGTAAAGTTTTTTCATCAAAACTAGTTAAAATAGTAACTGCCAAAATTTTTACAGGCTTAGTTTTTTGGTACTCTTGTTCTAGAATTGCAAGTTGACTTAAAGCTTCAATACCAGCTTGGGCGTGCACTGTTACTAAACTTGCACCAGCATCAAATCCTGCTTTAACTGCAGAAACCATTGTAGAAGGAATATCAAAAAATTTGAAATCTAAAAATACTGGAGCAGTTTTGGCGATAGTAGTTATTAAACTGGAGCCTTCTCTTAAGATTAATCGTGGACCAACTTTATATCCACCGGCAACATCTCCAATTTCATCGACTAACTTTAAGCATGATTTCTTATCGTCAACGTCTAAGGCAACGCAAAGTGGATTTAATAGGGGGAGAGATTTTTTTTTATAATTAATATTTTTATAGTCCATTGTTCCTCATTAATTAGTTAATGATTTTTTGTATTTTCATAGAAGATCATGATTTTATTTGGTCGAATAGTCAAAATAGTATTAACCATTTATATTATAATATTGGTGGATTTAATATGCACTTAACACTTACTACTTAACAAGAAAGAAAATAAGTCCAAAAATTTTTCTGATGAAAAATGATAAAGATTGATTTAAGTTGCGAAAAGTTGTTTGTGAATTGAATTAATATAGATCTTGCTATTTAGGTATTCAAGGAATTATTGAATTAATTCAAAGTGTTAACTCATAAGTAAGTCAAGATTTATTGGTGAATATGATTGAAAATACTTTTTTGGATTGTTAGTCAAATTAATAAAATTATATATTAGAAATATTATATTATATAAAAGAATTGTAATCCTGTATTTTTTATTTCGTTGTAAAATGTTCTTCGTAAATTTCAGGATCTAATTCTTGAACATCAATTATTGAATTTGGTGGAATATGAAAAAAAATCCATTTTTCAAAACGAGAGTCATCGGCTCGTACAAGTTTTTGATTTCGAAAATAATACCATATCTTTTGTGAAGCCATAAACCAATAGGGATCGATTCTTTGGATAATGGATTGTTTGGCGATGTTAAAAATGGATTTAGAACAATAACTGATGGATTATATCTTTTACTAGATTATCAACTTTAAAGCTAATAAAGTTTTAAATAAATATCCGATTGATTTACTAGAAGCTTTGAATGTGAAACCAAATGGGTTGAACTATTTGGTTTACCTCTAGTGATTCATGAGGTAGATGTAGTAGGTGATCTTGTTACGGTCCAAATTAATTTATCGGAGAAGAAAAAATAATTTTACATGAATAAACTTGATGATAAAATTGTAGCTATTAAAAGAGAGTCTGAAATTAAGTTTGTTAGAAGTTCTGGGCCAGGTGGACAGAATGTTAATAAAACCAATTCAGCTGCTCAGCTTCGCTGGTCACTGGCGAATACACTTGCTTTATCTGAACGTGAACGCAACTTATGTTTTTTAAAGCTTGGATCACAACTGACCACAGAAGGTGAGCTAATATTAAAAAGTACTGAATCCCGAGATCAGGCTCAAAATATAAAATTAGTTTATGATAAATTGGAACAAATAATTCGAAAAGCTCTATTTGTTCAACGTAAAAGAATTAAGACAAAACCAACTTATTCTTCAAAATTAAAACGACTGGACACTAAAAAAATTCATTCAGAGAAAAAGAAAAACCGAAAAGTTATCGATTAAAATTCACTTATTATGGTGTTGTTGTGTTGCCAGTATTTATTATGCTAACGGGAGAGAAAGTTATAGACGTTGCCCCATCAGCCACAAATTTAAATAAACTAAATTCACCAGATGATCTATCTGGAGGCACTGATTGACTATTTATAATAGAATTGAAATCTACAATAGCTGTATTGGCTAGATCAGAGTTTAGTGTTTTGCCACCTGTTGTTTTCCATACATTATTTGAAAAATTTAGGGTTAAGCTAGCAGTCACAGCACCAGTATAGGACTGTTGAAAGGCCATTCCGCGACAACCAAAGTCATTGTTTGCAGGAGTGCTATTTCCTGAACAAAAAATTTGATTTGAAGTAAAAGTTAAATCGAAAGTTTTATTCGCTGGGTCTGAAGTAAATAAGAAATCGCAATACTTAGTCGCATTAGCACAAGATAAATAATTATTAGAAAATGTGGCTTTGATATTTGAGTAAGTTGATATTAATTTTTCGGTAATCGTAAAAGATGAAGAGGTAACAGTTAAAGAAGAAGAGGTACCTGAAATATCCGCACCAATCACAGCATTTGAAAAAGTTGAATTAGAAATAATTAAACTACCACTTGATAATATTATTGCTTTAGCGCTATTTATGGTCGACAGACCACTTGCTGTTAATGTTCCAGTTCCACTTTTATTTATTGCAATACCACAGTTTGGTGAATTCGTTTCGCTAATAGAAACATTTGAACTAGAATTATAATCAAGATATGTATTGCAACTTCCGCCGAAAAGATTATTTGTTTTTATAAATGTGCCTGAACTTAAAGAGTAAATTTTTCCTGTAGCAGAGCTGAAATTATTATTTTCTAATATAGAACCAGATCCAGTTCCTGTTTGATTAAAAAAGTGTTTAATAGTACCAGCATTGTTTTTTACTAGAGTATTACTTGAGCCTTCAAAGACATTTATAACTGAGTACCATTTTGTAAAAACATTTCCATCGATGACTAAATTATCTAGTCCAGTTTTTTTAATATAACCGCCAAAATTATTTGTATTCGTACAAGCAGCGCTAAATGTATTATTTGTAAAAGTTCCTCCATTAACTATTAAATTATTATTTAGTACAAAGTCTACTTTTTCAAAAATACTTTCTTGACTTATTCCGGGAGCACCTTGTGAAAGATCCAAAGAGTTTCCTGTGGGTTGCATATCCATCATACTATCACAAGAACCTCCAGATTCTGCTTGTGCTATTGTTATTCTATCAGAATTTGTACCAATGGCGGTTACTTTTCCATTAATAGTCATTTGTGAGCTACTTTGTGATATATAAATAATTGCACCTGGTTTTATTTCTACGTCATTATTAAATATTATATTTCCCACAATTAAATAAGGCGACTGTTCTTTATAAAAAGTGATTTTATCATTATAGGTTGTTAGATAAACTAAAGTATAATCACCTAAATTAATTGAATCACTCAACACAGTTGAAACATTACCAACAAAGTCTTTTACTTTTGCAAAAACTGTTTTTGAACCAGCACCTGATGATAAAACCCAACTCAGTTGAGAATTATAATTAATCCAAGATTCTCCAGTATTGAATACCGAGGAAGTATTACTAAATATAATTTCTTTTATGCCAGATCCTGTATCTGTTGCAGTTGTATCAATATAAACATTTTGTTTTGCAGACTGGGCCCAACCGTTCAAAATAGATAATTTTGATATAGTTGGTGCTTCAGTATCAACATAAAAGTCAATCGAATAAACTGAGGAAGGAAGTGCATTTAAATCATAAAATTGAACATAAATGTGTTTTAATCCATCAGTCGTAAAATCCCAAGTTTTGGTTGATGCAACAGTTTCTAATTGTCTATTTAAAAATGCAGATTCATCGCTAACTTTCATCCAAACAGCATCTGCATTGAAACTAATTTTTAAAGGGACACTTCGGTTTTTATAGATAGGAAGAGATGCACCTGAAGTTTGAGTGCTGACATAATTTATTGTTGTGGAATCAACAATAACTCCACCTTGCGGACCTCGTGATAAATCAAGAAATTTGCTTCCGATATTAGTTACTTGCCCAGAGATTATACTAACACCTTTTAAAGTAAAAGATTGGAAACCTAAATGATCCATTCGTAAGTCATAAGTTCCTTCTGGTAAACCTGCTAATGCAAAATTTCCATTACTATCGGTTTTCGAAATAAAATTTGTTCCTGGTATATAAACATCTGTTCCCGCTTTATCTATGTTGTTAGGGTTTTGAAAGAAATCTATTGTTCCAGTAAAACTGCCAGTTGGTTTCAATTTTTTTTCTGAAACAGTTGTATCTTGATTTTGAGTCACAACTACGTCGGATATTTTAACTCCATAATTGGAGGCAGATAGTTCTTTTATCGAACTTTTGTTAGTTTTGATTGTTGCTCCACCTAAAACAGCAGATGAGATATAGATCGTATAGCTACCTGGGTTTATATTGTTTAGAGCATACTTACCTTGTGAATCCGTTGTTGTTGATAATTCAGGATGGGATTCAATTTCAACTTTAGCATTGGCTATAGTTGTAGGGTCTACTCCGGTATCTGCAGCTACGGTCCCTGTTAAAGTACCCGATAAATTAGAAGATGAACTTGTACCATCTCCAGAGACTGAACTTCCACTGCTGCCCCCAACCGAACAAGCACTTAACGCTAAGAAATAAAATACTACTAAAATTATTTGAAACATATACCAACCTCAAAGTTAGAAAATATTAATTAACTATCGGTATTTTTGCTAATTTAATTACTGAACTTAAGAAGAGTTTGGAAAATCAAAACTAAGGGGGCTAGGGAAGAAAAGGTATGAGGGTAGAGAAGGGTACAAAAGTCCAAATAAAAAGATAACTTTTTATATTTTTGTCGAATACCTTTAAGCTTTAGATAGGGCGAAATTGGAGAATTTATTGTGAATGTGTTTAGAACTTATATTTTAATAAATATCTTACTCAGTTTTAGTTTATTCTCCTATAGTAATGCTGAAGAGGCACAAAATAAGAAAATAAATCCAAATAAAAATTCTGTTAAAAATAATGGACGGATTGGATTAGGTTTTGGTGCAAATTATTTTATAAACACTCAAAGTGGAACATTACTATATAGTAAAAATGCAGGATTTGGAAGTTTAGTTTCTGTTTTAGATTTAACATGGAGTTTGAATTCAAAAAAAGTAAAGACAACTTATAAAGTAAACCCTGGTCAATATTCTTCAAATCAAAAAGAAATTAGTGGAACAAAAAATTATTCCTGGAAATTCTTTGAATTAAATTATGCTCATCCTATGTATTATTTTAACATAGTAGAGACAAAAATAAAGTTAATGGGATTAGTTGGGTATGAATTTCATCAATTTCCAATATTATACGCACCAACATCAACTACTTTTTTATCTGAGTCTGAAAAATTACAAACAGCGGTAATTGGCTTAGGGGTTGATGGACGTTTGAGCTCAAAATTATTATTTGAAACTCACTTTAAATATTTACTGCCGATGACGGCATCATATACGGCTACGTCAAAGTTTTTTATTGGTGGAGATATTGAACTTTTATATATCTACAACTCTAAGTTTTATCTTTCAACTCTTTGGAGCGGAAGCTGGCTTAATCAAAAATATAAATTAAAAAATTTAAATTCTGGAGAGCAGACTTTGTTTTATTCTGCTCTCACATTTGGTATTGGAATATTATTTTAGTAAGCTTTTTACAAGTTCCACAACTTGTGTAGGATTCACTTTTGAAACAGATTTTGTTTTTCTTTCAACAACTTCGATTTCATTATTGTTAAGACCCTTTTCTCCAATGACAATTCGCACTGGCATACCAAGTAAATCAGCATCTTTAAATTTAGATCCAGGGCGCTCATCTCTATCATCCATTAAAACTTCGATATTTTGATTTTCTAAATCTGTCATTATTTTTTCAGCAACACTCATTACTGCTTCTTTATTTATATCTAAAACACAAATATGAACATGAAATGGAGCAATACTTTTAGGCCAAATAATTCCATCCACATCAAAACATTGTTCAATGGCAGCTTGAAGAGTTCTGGTTACACCTATTCCGTAACAACCCATTTCTATGGGTTGAGCCTTGCCGTTTTTATCAAGATATTGAGCCCTCATTTTTTGCGAATATTTAGTACCTAAATAAAAAACATGACCTACTTCGATACCACGGTACGATTTTAAAGTACCCTTTCCTGAAGGGCATTTGTCACCCTCTTTTGCCATTCGAAGATCACCACTTTTTGTAACTTTAAAATCACGATCTATATTTATATTTTTGAAATGAAAATTATCTTCGTTAGCGCCGACGATAAAATTCTTTAAACCTAGTACACCATTATCAATATAAATTGGAATATTTAAACCTACAGGTCCACAACTACCAGGCATGGCACCACTTACGGAATGTACTTCTTCGTCTGTTAACATTAATGGTGGATTTACCATTCCTAACATATTTTTTAATTTAACTGGATTTACTTCGTCAGAACCTCGAAGTAGCACACAAAAAGGTTTTATTGTTTGGTCCTTTGGATTAAAGCCTTCGTTGCTTGAGAAAAACAATGTTTTTACTAATTCATTTTCTGGTACCTTTAAAGATTTTGAAAGTTGAGCAATTGTTTTTAAGTTTGGAGTAGCAAACTTTTCTTTGTCTTTTAGAGTTGTTTCTTTAGAAATATATGGGACAGCATCAATGGCAGGTGCAACTTCAACGTTGGCGGCAAAATCAGATTCAGTACTTACTAACAATGCATCTTCTCCTGCGTCGGCTAACACTTGAAATTCATGGGTTTGGCTTCCACCAATATTGCCTGCATCTGCTTGAACTATACGATAATTAAGTCCAAGACGATCAAAAATTGCTTTATATGCATCATACATTGATTGATAGGATTTGAGTGCTTCTTCAGGATTAATATCAAAACTATAAGCATCCTTCATAGTAAATTCACGACCGCGCATTAAGCCAAAGCGAGGGCGAATTTCGTCTCGGTATTTTGTTTGGATTTGATAAATATTTTTTGGAAGATCACGGTAACTTTTAATATCATGTCGAACATAATCGGTTACAGCTTCTTCGTGAGTCGCTGCTAAACAAAACCCCTGATCATTTCGATTTTTGAATTTTAATAACCCATCACCCATTTCGTTCCAGCGACCAGTTTCTTCCCAGAGAGCTTGCGGGTGGACAACAGGCATAAGAACTTCAATGCAATTTCTTTTATTAAGTTCTTCTCTAATTATATTTTCAAATTTACGAAGTGACCTTACAAGTAAATTTCCGTAAGTGTAAATACCTGGTGCTAGTTTTTTTATAAATCCACCTCGAACAAGTAATTTGTGACTTATAATTTCTGCATCAGCAGGGGCTTCTTTAAGAGTATAAATATGTAGCTTTGACCATTTCATAATGTGCTCCATTGAAAAAGATATTTGGATTAATCAACATTAATTCCATAAGTTTTAATTTTACGATGTAAGTAGCTTCGTTCTAAACCTATGAGTTCTGCTGTTTTAGTAATGTTACCATTATTTTCGTTTAATTTTTGAATAAGAAATTCACGTTCAAATTTTGCTCTTGCATCTCTAAAAGTGTTTTCATCATTAGTTGAAGCTGGGATAAGCCCAGCAAAATGTAAATCATGAACATCTACAAATTCGATTGGAGTCAAAATATAAATTCGTTCAATAAAATTCTTTAACTCACGAACATTTCCAGTCCAAGAATGAAGTTGCATAGTCTCAAGTGCATGAGCACTAAATGTTTTACGAGCAAAAGCACCTTCTCTGACCATCATATCGCTAAAATGACTAATAAGCGAAGGAAGATCACTGGCTCTATCCTTAAGAGGTGATACTTGAATAGTATTTTGGGATAATTCAAAAAATAATTCTTCTAAAAATCGACCCTCTTTAGCTTCTAGATTTAAATCTTTATTTGTGGCGCAAATAATTCGTACGTCCGACGTGGTTTTCTCTAACGATCCTAAGCGAATAAAATATTTTTCCTTAAGAAATATGAGTAGTTTTTTTTGTGCTTCAATTGTTAATTCGTGGATATCATCAATAAATAATGTTCCCGAGTGTGCAAGTTCTAATTTACCTTTTCTGGTTTTGTCAGCTCCAGGGTAAGCACCTTTTTCAAATCCAAAGATTTCACTTTCCATTAAAGACGGAGGTATAACGTTGCAGGAAATATCAACAAAGGGATGAGAAGCTTTTGTGCTTAGATAATGAAGATTTTGTGAGATAAGAGCTTTGCCTGTGCCTTGTTCTCCTTTGATTAAAACGGGATGATTTGTTGGAGCAAGTTGTGAAATTTGTTGTTTTAGATTTCGCATTGGTTCGCTTTCACCAATCAGTGCAATATTTCGACGAAGTTTATTCAGAAGTGCAAGTTTTTCTTCTTTTTCAAGTCGAAACAAAAACAAATTTTGTAAAGTTACAATGATTTTATCTGTTGAAAGTGGTTTTTCAATAAAGTCCCAGGCTCCTAATTTAGTTGCCTTCACAGCTGTTTCAATTGTTCCATGTCCAGACATCATCACTATATCACAGTGAGGATATTTTTTCTTAGCCTCGGAAAGAACTTGCATTCCATCAAGTTTACCTGGCATCCAAATATCTAAGAGTATGACTTCTGGATTTTCAACTTTAATAGCCTCTAAGCCAGACTCTCCATCCTTAGCTTGTAATACATGGAAGCCTTCATCTTCTAAAGAAGCTGATAAAGTTTGTCGTATAGGAGCTTCGTCATCAATAATTAATATTCTATGTTTATCATTCATATTAAACTCCATTTTGGTATTTGGCTTAAGCTAATAAGATAAAGTCTTAACTTTAACTTATTAGGACAGGAAGCTCAATCAACATTTTTGTACCATCTTGTGGATTGGCATCGGGCTCCACAGAAAGTGCTCTTATGAATCCGTTATGATCTTCGATGATTCTTTTAACAATTGGTAAACCTAAACCAGTGCCTGTTTCTTTTGTGCTATAGTATGGTTCAAATATTCTAAGTCGATCATCAACAGGTATGCCTTTGCCATTATCGATAACAGATAGTGAGGCAATTTGTAAATTTTTATCGTATTTCGTGCTGATCTTTATATGAGGTTTTGTTTCAGGAGGAATCGCTTGTATTGCATTATCAACTAAATTAATGAGAACCCTTTTAATTTGTTCTTTATCCATTTTGAAAATAGGAAGATTCTCGTCTTTTGAAAATTCAAATGTAACTTTAGGATGTGAAGTTTTAAAAATAGTGAGAGCCTCTTCAACAATTGGATTAAGGGCCACTGGAACTTTGTTTGCTTCTGGAAGTCTAGCGAATTGAGAAAATTCATTAACTAAGTGACGAAGTTCATCAGTTTGCTTGATAATCATTTGGGTGCAGTCTGTAAATGCAGGGTCCTCAATTTTTTGACCGAATTTTCTTTGAAGTCGCTCCGCTGATAATTTAATTGGAGTAAGTGGATTTTTAATTTCATGGGCAATTCTTTTTGCGACTTCAGACCATGCAGCAGCTCTTTGGGCATTAACAATCATGGAGAGATCGTCAAAAACCAAAATGCGTGCAACTTCTTTCTTTTTTTCATCTCGTAAAATTGATAAAGTAACTTGAAGGGGGATAACATGATCATTGATATTAATTGTTACTTCTTTTTGAATGGACTCTAAATTTTTTTCTTGGATATGTTTTAAAACTTCTAAAAAAGTTTTATAATTTTCTCGACTAAAAAGTTCTTTTGCGTGGTGACCAATATAATTACTCTCATCCACATTGAGCAAGGTTGCAGCTCGTCGATTCATTGTCGTAATATTACCTTTGGGATCAACTGAAATGATTCCCGCGCTTACATTTGCGAGCACGATTTCAATATAGCGACTGTGCTTATCTAGATGATCGAGCGTGATTTGTAAATTTCTGTGGGCATCTTTAACTTTTTTCTCGGATTGTTCTAGATTTTGTGTCATTTGGTTAAAACTATGGATGAGTTCGTGAATTTCTTCGGAGCCAGAATCAATTTGCACAGGGGAATAATCTCCCTCAGCCACTCTTCGAGAAGCTCTTCCAACAAGAACTAAGGGGATGGAAAGCTGTTTTGCTAAATAAAATCCAAACCAAGTGGCGCACAATAAAATAACTAAAGTCATTAAAAATAATATAATAGTATAAATAGATTTTAGTGGGTATTCGAGAGGGTTAATATCTCGAAAATCCTCGTAGGCAGCAGTGATATCATTCATTTTGGTCATTAATGATAATGGAACATAACTTGAAATGACAACTGCACCTAATTCAGATTTTTCATCTAGTGGAACAATAACTCGAACAAGATTTCCCTCGCCGAATTGATGTATAGTGCTTGCTTCTGTTTTATTTTTTATTCCCTTTTGTAAAAATTCAAGCGATAGGGAAGGGATTTCTGGAATTGATTCTTCTTCTGATAAAACTAAAATTCGATCATCAAACAAATTTGGATAATACTCTACAGCATCTAAATTATAAGTTCTTTGCAGATCTTGAAGTTTTTTAGTTAAATTTTTTGTATTTGAAAGAGGAACATTTGCAATGGATTGTGCAACTTCATGTGCAAAATGATAATTTCGTTTTTTTGCATTAAAGTAATAAGAGTTCGTTACTTCGAGCGACCCCTTTAAAACACCTGCCATTTTAACGCTAAACCATTTATCAAAACTTGAATTAATATAAAATACGGAAATTAAAAACATCAATACAGTTGGTATAAAACTAAAAGCAACAAATGCGGCAATAAGTTTGGCCTTAAGAGAGCTTCCAATAATTTTACCACGTCGTTCAACAAAAACCTTTACAACATTTCTAAAAATTAAAAATAATAAGAGTAATAGTAAAATAATATTAAAGTTAACTAGACCAAAGAAAAAGATAGAATGTACAAAAGGGAGTTGTTGACTAATGCCAAAAAGCCGCATTTCAAACCATGTTAATAAAACAAAGAGTAAAGAAATAAAGACGACAAAAAATACTTCTCTTTTTCTTTTTTTATTTTCGAAAGGACCTTGTTGAAGTTGTAAATCTTTATCTTTTGGTTCAATCACTAATATTTATCTTTCAGTATTAATCATGAGTAGCTATCATATAATTTATTTTTCAACGCAATCATTTCAATAACTACTGTTGCGGCCTCAGCTCCTTTGTTTCCATGGGAGCCAGTAACTCTATCCCAAGCTTGTTCTTCATTTTCAGTTGTAAGAACACCAAAGGCAACAGGTTTATTGTATTCTAACATTAATTGTGAAACTCCACGTTCAACACTATTACAAACATAATCATAGTGAGAGGTTTCACCACGGATGACTGCGCCAAGTGTAATGACGCCATCACATCCATTTTCTAGTAGCCATTTTGCTGCAATAGGAATTTCAACAGCGCCGGGGACATGTGTATTTATAACTTGGTTGCTTTTAATATTTAATTTTTGCAATTGCTCAAGAGCACCTTTTTCTAAACCCTCAGTGATTTCTCGATTAAACAGTGAGGTGACTATACCAATTTTAAGTACGGGTTTAATTTTATTACTCACTTTAGATTGAGATTTATTCTTTGCTTTTACTTTTAATTTAGATTTAACTGGTACTTTGTTTTTCATAATTTTTATTAAACTTTCATTGAATTTCCATTAAATTTTAAATGGAATGACTTCTGTAATTTCTATACCATATGCTTTTAGGCCAACACGTTTTTCAGGTTTGCTTGATAGTAGCTTCATTTTTTTTATTCCGAGATGACGTAGAATTTGAGCACCAATTCCATAATCTAGAACATCTAATGATGGACCAAATGACATTGCACTCTTATCAGTGGTTTCAAGAAAATGTTTTGAGTCTTCTAAAATTGAAGAATGAAATGAGTGATTATGAGTTTGAATATTCTCTATATTTTGAGATGCTGCATGAGTAGTTGGGCTGCTCATATAAAGTAAAACACCACAGTCACTTTCTGAAATAAGTTTGCGTGCACTTTGTAAACTAGAATTTCCACTAAGTAGGGTTGATATTAAATCCCGAGATTTATTTTCAACATGAACTCGTACCAAACAATTTTTATCTGGTGAAATAATACCTTTTTGAATAACAATATGTTCTGTATGGTCCACAACACTTTTAAAAATTTTTAAGTGTAAGTTGTCATCAGGTAATTTTTTTGAAAAAGTTTCTTCAACAAGACTTTCGTTTGCTAATCTATATTCAATCAGATCAACAATAGTACCAATTTTTAAACCATGTTTCTGAGCAAATAATTTAAGTTCTGGAACTCGAGCCATAGTACCATCTGAATTCATAACTTCGCAAATGACAGCTGCTGGAGCTAGGCCTGCAAGCTTTGCAAGGTCTACACTTCCTTCTGTATGTCCTGCTCTTTTTAAAACACCACCGTCTTTTGCTTGGATAGGAAAAATGTGACCTGGAGTTCTAACATCAGAAGGTTTAGCATAATGTGAAGCTGCAACTTTAATTGTATGAGCTCGATCTGCAGCAGAGATTCCAGTAGAAACGCCATGGGCCGCTTCAATACTAACCGTGAATGCTGTTTTGTTTGGAGTTTGATTATCTTCATCGCGAACCATTAAAGGTAAATTCAATTGTTCAATTTGTTTTTTTGCAAGTGCAAGGCAAATTAGACCTCGCGCTTCAGTAGCCATAAAATTTATCATTTGAGAGTTTATATGATCTGCACTGCAAACGATATCACCTTCGTTCTCTCTTTCTTCGTCATCGACTAGAATAACCATTTTACCTAATTTAATTTCTTGGATGAGTTCTTCGGTTGTATTAAACATTTTTAAGTTCTCCATTTTTGACTCCCTGAAAAATTGTTTTAACCATGTAATCAGCTTCAAGGCAAACTGAGTCACCTAATTTAAGTAATGGTAAATTAGTTCTTTTTTGTGTTTCAGGAATTAAACAAAATTCAGCACTAATATGAAAATTAGTGTTAGTTAGATTTTCTGACAAAGAAGAAAGTTGAGTAATATCGTTTATAGTTAAGCTTACTCCGTTTACTGTTAAACTTCCTTTAGACCAACAGAATTTCTGAATATTTTGTGGGATACTTATATTTAAAAACCAATTTTCACCTTGTTTACTACTTTCTATAACTTGTCCCATAGCTTCAACATGACCACTTACAAGGTGCCCATGTATACGATCACCAAATCTTAATGAACGTTCGAGATTTACAATTTTGTTGAGCCATTCGTTTGGATTTATTTGATTCAAAACTTTAAGTGTTTCAGCACCCAATGTGAATTGCATTGTTGGAGTATTATTGATAATTGGTTCAGTTTCAAGGGTGAGGCAGACGCCATTGGTAGCGATACTGTCTCCAATTTTAAGATCATCAAAGTGGGATGGCTTAACAATCCAAACTCGAAGAGCTTGGTCCAAGGGTTCAACTTTAACTATTTTTTCGTGAGCTTCGATTATTCCTGAAAACATATAGAATTTTGCTATCAATGGGTGGGCAGCAAGTCAATGGGATTGCAGTCGAATATTAAAAAGTCTTGAAAAAAAAGCAGAATAGGGGGTATTGTGTTATTATATGCAAACTACAAAAAATAAAACTGATCCTCGGGATAAAAATAATTGGTTCGATTCGACATCACCTAAAACTTATTGGTCACAATATAAAAAAGCTGTTGAATTAGCTCTTGAGTCTGTAAATGATACTTTTTTTATTGAAGCTGTTAGTTTAGTTCTTGATGCAGCTAAAAAAGGAAAAACTATTTTTGTTTGTGGAAATGGTGGATCAGCTGCAATTGCAGAACATTTGACCTGTGATTGGACAAAGGGTGCATCTAGTTCTAAATTAAAAATTAAAACACAGTCACTTTCTTCTAATGGATCATTAATTTCAGCAATTGCAAATGACTTTACTTACGATGAGATTTTCTCAAAACAACTTGAGTTGCTAGCAAATCCTGGCGATGTATTAATAACTATTTCTTCATCAGGTAATAGTCCAAATATAATCAAGGCCATTGAAAAGGCTAAGATTATGGACGTAAAAACAATTGGGTTTACAGGATTTCAAGGTGGGCAATCAAAAGAAATTTCTGATATTGCTCTCCACGTGAATTTTTCTAATTATGCAATTGTTGAAGATGCACATCAGTCAGTTATGCAGGCAATGGCACAATATATTTTTCGTTCGATGGCCTAGATTTTTATGATTATGTATGATTTCTCCAGCTTAGCTGATCAGACTTAATCATGAGCTGTTATTATTTTTTTTAAAAATTGAATGTAATTTTCAGGGCTGATATATTCGACATTCAACCCTAATTCGTTAAAAACTTCGGATTGGGCTTTTTTTTCTAAGGGTTCATTTTTTGTTTTTGAATTAAAGCTGACCTGATAGGCTGTAGTTATATTATTTTTTACACAAATAAAATCGATTTCTAATCTGCTTTTTTCGGTTAAATAATAAAAAACCTCATGTTTAGTTCTGAGTAAATCTAAAAATATTAAATTTTCAAAACGTCGACCAAAATCTGATTGATTTGATAAAGAGTAAAGGGTCTTTAATCCATTATCAATATTATAACATTTTTTGGGATTTGATTGTTGTTTCCGAATAGACGATGAAAATATTGGAATGGAAAATATAGCAAATGCATCTTGAAATGCTTCAATAACTTGATAAGTAAAATTTTTTGAAAATGAATATCCTCTAGATTTTAAATCATTATTTAGTTTATTTACTGAAAAAGATTGAGCTACTTGCTGAATAGAAAATTTAAAAATTTCCCGAACAAGTTTTTCATCAGTAAAGTTATTGCGCTCAATAACATCTCTAAAAAGCATTACATCTACATAATCTTTTAGAATTTCTCTGTGGATTTTTTTGGGGAGGAGACTGAGTTCAGGAAAACCTCCAGTATTCAAAAATTCCATTAGAGGTTGATAAATATCACTGAGGAGAAAATCTGATTTTAGTATTCTCTCTAAAAGATTATGGAGTCCCTTAAAATCAAGCCACTCAAAAAAAGATAAGGGGTATATTGTATATGTTAAAGATCTCCCTCTGAGTGAAGTTGCAATTTCTTTACTTAGTGTTTTTGCGGAGGAGCCGGTTATACAAACTTTATGTTTTTGTTCTGTAAGCCTACGAACTAATTTTTCCCAATTTTCAAGATTTTGAATTTCATCAAAGAAAAAAAATTTAGATTTTTCGTGGTTGAAGGTTAATAAATAATTATCAAGAGCTGCTCCAAACTCATGGGCAGACATATTTGAAAGTCGATCATCCTCAAAATTTACAAAAAATATGGATTCAAAATTCCGGTTTTCACTAAGTAATCGCTGGATAACTTTTTTTTGAATTGAGCTTTTTCCACCTCTTCGAACTCCAATTATTGTCATAATTTTATTTGGATAAAATTGAAAGTTAATGGATCTAAGTTTTATAGATTCATTTTTTATTAACTCTAAATTTTCCTTCGAAATTTCTTGGATAAGTTCTGAAAGTTCCACATTAACTCCTATATTAAGGATATTGGATTTCTTTCCTTAAATCAAGGAAAGAAATAGCATATTCTTTCCCTTATTAAAAGAAAGGATATAATCATTAAGGGTGTAGACTAGATAGGGGATAAAAAAAGGGCAAGCAATTTAGGAGCGAATATAGAGAATTCAAAATCATATTTTCCATTGAAAAAAATTTAAAATAAATCTGCTCTCAAAAGAGCTATCAAATTTTAAAGCTAAAATGCTACGGTACAAAACGTAAGTTTGCAGATTTAAATAGAGCATCTAAAAGTCTTTCTGAAAATGTTTCTTCAGCACGACCATTGTGCATATAAATCTTCAAATATTCCTGATTTTTGTTGTTTCTATCAGAATCAACTACACCCTCAATATACCCTGTTTAAATATAAGTGAGTCCATCTCTAGACCAAGACTCATTTTCAAGCTCGTTAAATGATCCTTCATTTCTAGAGTAACCATTATAAACATTTATGATTTCTTGAAACATTGCTCCAAATAGCTCTTCTCCATGAGCATATTGCGATTGATTGTAACCTGAAACTTGTTGAACCAATTCTTCAGGCATTGCTGGAAGGAAAACTCTTATTGAAACTGGAAATGGAGGTTCTTTTCTGGAAGTGTAGTTCTGTGATACAGATATCGCTATTGGAATCTCATTTTCTAATATTGAAATTAAACAATTAAAACTACCCATTTCGTTTTCTTTTTGGGTAAACAAATCTAAAAATTGTCGTCCAGTTGTAATAACACTTAGTTTTTCTTTAGCAAATAATACCTTCCGAAGTAGATTATTTTTTTTCTTTACTACTAATTGGCCATTATTATTAACTAGAATTTCCAAATTTTTTTTTATTGCCAATTGATATAAGAGAAGTTGAAGCCGATGAGTAATTGAATAAACTTTTGCAAGAATTTTCTATGGATGCAAAACATGTGAAAGACAAAAAAAGTAAAACAGATGTAAAAAACTTTAACATAACTTCTCCTATAAATTATTAGATAATGATATTCACATGCATCGAATGCCAAAATCTAAATTCTTTTGAGTGAGCAATATCTTAAAGTTAAGGAGTTTATAGTAGTTTATAGTAGTTTATATATGTTACCAGAGGGGTGTGATACTTGAGTGTTGCTTCAAGAGGATGGAAAAGGCTCAAATCTTATATATTGAGCCTTATTAAATCTTAAAATGAGAAAATCAATTAAGACAAGTGGCTTCAACTTTTTGAGGATAAACAATTCCAAGAGTAAAAACTGAAACAAAACCACCTAAGACAGTTCCACTTACATAAAGATCTTTCCACTCTTTGCCTTTACATAACTTCACAATATCTACGGGAGTTGAAACATATCTAAAAAATGGGATATGAATATCGTAAGAATAATCTTCCACCAATTGAGTTTTTTCATTGGGTTTACGATCTTCAACAATTTTAACACCAGCACAACCTAGGTGAAGAAAACAAACTACCAACAATAATGATTTAAATACTTTTTTTCGCATCACCGCACCACACTTGTAGAGTTCTAGGAGTATAAATACCAATAGTTAAAATAGAAACTAAACCTTGCCATAAATTATTTGAAACATAGGCTTGTCGAAAAGACTCTTTTCCACAGACTTCACTCAGTTTAACTTCTGGTCTAAGAGGAAAGGTTCCAAATAAAAAGTAATTTAAATTTTGTTCTTTATTTGCGGGTCCTTCTAAACTTAATTCCTTAATGTCCGCAAAAATTGGGTGATGGCGAAAGGCTTCGTTTCTTTGTCCAACCACCATTCCTGAGACCCCGTAATCATAACTATAATAATCATCTTTCCGAATGTGTTGAACACTTGAACAACCACTTAGGAAAACCATTAGTGCTATAAAAATAAATTTATTTTTCATATTGACATTAAAAAACCATGTCAACTCTCATAAGTCAATTTTAATCATATACCTTGGCTTTTTGCCCTAGGTTCTCCGATTTTCTTTTGAAATCTTAATTTCCAAAAAAAAAATTACAAATTCATTTAATTATTTTAGTTCAGATTCAATTCTAAAATCTAAGTTAAAGTGTGCCGAATTTTGAAAGGCAAGGGTAATTAATTCACTTGCAATAAAACAAATAAAATTTTCGCCACTACTCGTGTATTGATTAGAAGTAATTAGGTTATTATGAAAATACAAACTTTAGTTTGTGTTTTCATAATTTGGGGTGATTAAAAATCACCCCAATCAAACAGGAAAATAACTGCTTATGATTATGTCTGATATAATCGCGAAGCGATCAGACTTAATCATGAGTAGTTATTATGAAAATCGAAACTTTAGTTTGTGTCTATTTTTCTTAATTTAAAATTCGTTGAAACCATAAACAGGAGTTTACTTTGAATAAATCAATTCCAAATATTTTTTCAGGCTTTATTATCAGTTTTTTTATTTTGCAATATCACCCTACTGTTTTTGCTCATAATGAGATTCCATTTGGGGGAGAGGGAAGTGATAATTTAGCCTTTGAGGCAGTATTAGCGAACAAACTAATGAATCAATTTAATTCTTCAAATCTAAATTCAAAAATTAAAGAAATATTAATTGGAATTCCAGTTAAAATTTTAGAAAGTAACCATCATCCTTTTGGTGATGGACAATCTAATGCGACTTTTAATTATGGTAATTATTGGAAGAGTAAAAATCCAATTGTTATAGTTCGACGTGAGGTTTTAAAATCAGGAGAAGTGAAAGATTATTTCGAATGGGATGCGTCGCTTAATATTGTAAATAATCCTGATGAACTCAATATAATAAAAATCAATCAGGATGATTTATTCTTTAAACCAAAATCTTGGAGAGATTGGTTTTATGTTTCGTTTAAAATAGAGTCTTATGAAATATCAAAAGTTGTAAATGAACTTGGCTCAATTGCTCAACTTTCTGCAAATAGAACATTGCCTGATCCAGAGAAGATAAAATTGGAGTTAAAAAAAGACAAGTCTTCATCACTGGATGCATTTAAAAAGCATCAATGGGGACCTGGATATAATAGTATGGCATATTGGAGTGATAGTGTTCATGGAGAATATCCATTAACTGAAAATACCTGGTTAACCACTTCAGTTGGAGGGGTATCAACTTGGCTTGTAACCCCAGGAATAGATTCCCAGCTAAAACATTTATATACTTGTTTTCAGGGGAGACAATTTGATGCGGAGAAAAAATTTGGTGTTCCATCAGGAGCAGGATTGCATAAAATTGGTGATGCTGCTGAGAGTATTGTAAATAGCATTGAGTCCTTACAACTGCCAGTCGTTTATGGAAAATCAAATTCATCCGCTGTTCTGCCAAATGGAAGTAAGTTAAGTTATGATTTAACTCATACGTTAGTTGCAAGGCTTTTAAATCCTGGAGAATTATTTCTGACATCACAAAGTAATTATCATTGGTATGTAAATCCAACTGAAAAAGAATTTTGTGTCGAAATTTGGGTTCATCAATGTGTTCCAAAGGGGATCAGTAATAACTGGGGCTTCACTTGCCATTAATTAAAAGTAATGTCTGATAAAATCGCGCAGTCGATCAGACTTAATCATGAGCATTTATAGTTGGGATGTGCCATACCAAATGTAGCGCATCAAAATTTAAAAATATTATCTAAATGTGACATCTTAAAAACTCTTCGCTAATCTACTGTCAAACAAATTTACTTTTGCCTATCGAGTAAAATTTTATAAGGAGAAGAGTTTATGTCATTAAATGACAATGATGTTGTGATTGTTGAAGGGGTTAGAACTCCTTTCGTAAAAGCTGGTGGTACTTTTAAAAATGTACATGCTGCTGATCTTGGTAAAACAGCGGTTAAAGATTTAATTGCAAAAACTAACTTGGATGTAAATGAAGTTGATGAAGTGATTTTTGGAAATGCAGGGAACCCTGCGGATGCAGTCAATATTTCAAGAGTGGTAGCCCTTGGATCTGGCTTTCCACTTAAAACATCAGCCTTCACAGTTCATAGAAATTGTGCTTCTGCCATGGAGAGTATCGCTACTGGATTTGATAAAATTAAATCAGGCACGTTATCTGCTGTAATTGCAGGTGGTACTGAAAACATGTCACAAATGCCACTTTTAATGAGTAGTGCATTTGTTAAACTATTTGAAAAATTAGGTAGTGCAAAAACCACAGGGCAACGTCTTGGTATCTTAGGTTCTCTACTGAAAGCAGATTTTAAACAAATCATTGATATGGTTACAACAAGTCCTATGGCAGAAACTCCATATAAACCTATTATTTCTGTTATGAAAGGTTTAACTGATCCTTTTGTTGGAATCAATATGGGTCAAACTGCCGAAATCTTGGCGAAAGAATTTGGTCTGAGTCGGCTGGAACAAGATCAGTTTGCTTTGCGAAGTCATCAATTAGCTTCTAAAGCAATGAAAGATGGTCGCTTTAAATTAGAAATAACACCAGTGTTTAAATCTCCAGATTTTAAAGAAGTAATTTCTGAAGATGTCGGACCACGTGAATCACAAAGTATTGAACAACTCGCAAAATTAAAACCATTTTTTGATAAAGCCACTGGAACAATCACTGCAGGTAATTCTTGTCCAATTACCGATGGTGCTGCTGCAGTTTTATTAATGAGTCGAGCAAAAGCAAATGCTCTTGGATATAAACCAATTGCTAAAATTAGAAGTTATGCTTTTGCGGGACTTGAACCAGAGCGAATGGGACTTGGACCTGCATATTCAACTCCACTTGCTTTAAAACGTGCGGGGCTTCAATTAAAAGATATAGGTTTAATTGAACTTAATGAAGCATTTGCTGCACAAGTTTTATCTTGTGTGAAAGCTTTTGAGAGTAAAGAATTTGCTCAAAATAAATTGGGATTATCAGAAAAAATTGGTGATGTGAATATGGATTTACTTAATGTAAATGGTGGAGCTATTGCATTAGGGCATCCCGTTGGTGCAACAGGGACTCGCTTAGTTGTTACATTGATGAAAGAAATGCAAAAAAGAAATGTTCAGTTTGGTCTTGCAACACTTTGCATTGGTGGCGGTCAAGGTGGATCTATAATTATTGAGAAGGAGGCGTAGTCAAATGAGCATTCAAGAAAGTATAAAATTAATTCCTAATGGCGAAATTGCAATCGTTGAATTTGATTTGGTAGGAGAGAAAGCAAATAAATTAAATACTCCAATAATGATGAGATTTAAAGAAATTATTGAAGAATTAAAAAGTTCCAAATACAGAGCTGTAATTATTAGATCTGGAAAACCAAAAATATTTATTGCTGGTGCTGATATCGAAGAGATAAAAAGCATGAATAAACGCGAAGAGTTTGAAGCTGCTGTTGAAAGTGGTCAAAATATTTTTAATATGCTTGAGGATCTTCCAATACCAGTTATTGCTTCTGTAAATGGAGCTTGCGCTGGGGGTGGATGTGAGATGATAATGGCTTGCGATTATCGAATTGCGAGCGAAGATAATTCTACTCGTATTGGATTGCCTGAAACAAAACTTGGTATCATACCAGGATTTGGTGGCTGTGTAAGAATGCCGAGAATAATTGGATTACAGGCTTCCTTAGATGTTATTTTACAAGGAAAATTATTAAATCCTAAAAAAGCTCTAAAAGTTGGTCTTGTAGATAAAATAGTTCATCCCGCATTACTTGAAAAAGAAACTTTAAAATGGGCACATGAAATTATTGATCAAGGTGCAAAGAAGCGTCGTAAAGAATTTTGTGCTAAAGGAACAGTTAATATAGTTTTGGAAAGTTTTGTTGGAAAACCAATTGTTTTTTCAAAAGCAAAGCAAACAGTTTTAGAGGCGACCCATGGTCATTATCCGGCTCCTATCAAAGCAATTGAAGTGATTTCAAAAACTCTTGGAATGAGTGATAGAACTGAAGCTTTAAGAATAGAGCGAGATACTTTTTGTGATTTAGCTCTTACTGATGTGAGTCGAAGTTTGATTCATGTTTTTTACTTAACTGAAATGGTAAAAAAGCAAAACGGTTTACCACAGGGAATAAAAGTTGAAGCAAAACCTGTAAATGCCATGGGGATTCTTGGTGCTGGAACAATGGGTGGTGGTATTGCCTATGTTGCTGCAGATAAGGGTGTTCATGTTCGCATGAAGGACATTAATAATGATGCTCTTGCTCGCGGATTTAAGCATGCCTATGATTTATGGTCAAAACTTGTAAAGAAAAAAGTTATCAACAAATTTGAATTGCAACAAAGAATGGATCTTGTAACTGGGACTTTGGATTTTTCAGGATTCAAGACTTTAGATGTTGTGGTTGAAGCTATTGTTGAGGATATCGAAATTAAAAAGAAAGTCATTGCTGAAACAGCAAAGCATTGTAAAGAGAGTGCCATCATCGCAACAAACACTTCAAGTTTAAGTGTCACAGAAATGGGAAAGGCACATCCAAAGCCAGAAAATTTTGTTGGTATGCACTTTTTTAATCCTGTTCATAAAATGCCATTAGTTGAAGTTATCCGTGGAGAGAGCACAAGCCATGAAGCTGTGGCAACTATTTTTGAATTATCAAAACGAATGGGTAAAATGCCAGTTGTTGTAAAAGATGGACCTGGATTTTTAGTTAATCGATTATTACTTCCATACATGGCAGAGGCTGCGCATTTACTTAATGAAGGCATGTCGATTGAAACCGTTGATACTGCCTATGTGAATGAGTTTGGAATGCCAATGGGACCCTTTGCATTGATGGATGAAGTGGGATTAGATGTTTGTATTAAAGTTTTAAAAATATTTAAAAAGGCTTTTGGAGCACGAATTGAAATGGCTTCATGTTTAGATGCACTTGAGAAAACAGGACGTCTAGGTCGTAAAAATAATAAAGGATTTTATACTTACTCTGAAAGCGGAAAAAGATTAGCAGTTGACCCAACAATATATGCTGAACTTACTTTAAAGGAACCAACAAATCCTTTAACTAATAAAGAATGTTTAGAGCGCGGTGTATTTATGATGATCAATGAATGTTCTTTAGCTTTATACGAAGATCGAATTGTTGAAACTCCACATGAAGTGGATTTAGCAATGATTATGGGTACAGGGTTTCCTCCGTTTAGAGGGGGGTTATTAAAGTATGCAGACGCCGTTGGAACTGAATATATTGTGGATCAATTAGAATTTTACGCTCAATCTAAGGGTGCAAGATTGAAGGCAAACAATCCATTACGTAATATGGCTAAGACTCAACGTAAGTTTTATAGTTAGTGGATTTGAATTGAATGACATGGGGGAAGTTAGAGTTAACTTCCTCGAAATTATATTGTTCATTATTAATTTGTCGCAAGATTTGAGTTATTGCTAGTGGCCTTTTGATAAACATCTGGTGGTACTAAGATTTTTTTAAGAGTCCTTCCTTCACCACTAAAGGAACTACAATCTCTTGTTCTAATTGAGTCTGATATATGGTCGCTTCCATATTTATTTTCAGCAAGTTTAAATTCAGAATGTCCATCGCCGCCACCATAAATCAATAGAGTATTTTGAGGAATATCATTACAATTTTTAATTTTAGCTTTAAAATATTCTTCATTATAAATATCTTTCCAACCATAATCCTTTATTAATACTTCTGCCATAGCAACAGAGTCTTCCCCTCCAATGTATTTATCTGTATAATTAGATCTTAGTAAAGCTTCCTTTATGTAATTTACACACAAAAACTTCCATTGAGATTTTTCTTTTTCTCCAAAAAAGGTGTGTTTTTTTGTGTTATATAACTTTGAAGTATTTTGTTCTAAAATTTCAGTTAGATTATTCAACTGATTATCTGTACTTAAAGCTTGAGATAATTTATCAAAAGGATCTAAGCTTGGGTTAAGTAAACTTGCAACTTGTTGATATGGTTTTAATTCTTCTATAGTTTGTTTTTTACTCATTAAGGGGCTAGAGTTGGATTTAAAAGAATTCCATGAAGAATTATCTTGAGTAGTTCTTAAATACTCATCCCCTCGATCGCAGTAACCAAATGGAATATCTTCAGTGGCTTTTGCAAAAGGTGATTTGCTTGTAGCATCAGCTAATATCGAACTAAGAGGTATTTTAGTTAATGCATTTGCTCCATATGAAAAAGTACTATCAGAGCTACTCGTTGTTGAATTATCAAATTTTTTTTTATCGATGAGTCCTATGAGGGTTTCACCCTTGTAGTCTTTGCAATTTTTATTTCTGAGTTCAGGAGTTAATTTTATTTCAACATAATAATAGTCGCCAAGTGTTTTTCCAGTTTTTTTAATTTGTTGTTTTGCAATTAACTCATCTTTCTTTTCTTTAGAGAAAGAGCAACTAGTTATTAGGGAAGTTTTTCTAGAGTTAGTTGGATCATCCTGAAAATTAACAATATCTGTATCTGTTTTATCTTCAGGTGCATTAGTATCTAAATTTGCAAAGGTATCAATTTTGAAAATCATAATTGATATTATAAATAAAAAATAAAAAATATTTTTTGGATTAAATTTTATTTTCATAATAATACCCCTTTCCTACTAAAACAGTACTGCAACCATTGGACCAATTAGGGGTGTAAAACTTTTTGTCGGGAATTGGCTTTTTTTAACGCTTTAAAAAGCCTGAAATGAATTGGGAATTTAATTCTCCGTTCAAAAATTTTAAAATTTGGAGATATTGGCAAAATTGGAGCATTTGTTTAAAAAATCACACAAAATATTGATTTGAGACAAGTCTAGAGCTATCTTTAAAGATGGAGTTAAAATTTTGGAGTAATTTTATGAAATTAAAATCAGTATGTGTTTTTTGTGGATCTCAAAAAGGGAATAATCAAAATTATATCGACGCCGCAGAAGATGTAGGGGAGTTGATTGCACAAAAAGATTTTCGACTGGTTTATGGTGGTGGTCATGTTGGATTAATGGGAATAATGGCTGATTCATGCATTGCCTTAGGTGGTGAAGTTATTGGAGTAATTCCCAAAAGTTTATTAGAACGAGAATTATCCCACAAAAAACTAACAGAACTTCGTGTCGTAGATTCAATGCATGAGCGAAAAGCATTAATGGAAAATTTATCTGATATAGTTGTAGCAATGCCCGGAGGTTTTGGCACTCTTGATGAACTCAATGAAATACTAACATGGAAGCAACTTGGATTTCATCAAATGCCTATTTATATTTTAAATATTGATGGCTATTATGATCTTTTTTTAAAATTTGTACAACGTGCTGTAGATGATGGATTTATCTCGAAAGAACATCAAAAATACTTAATTATTTGTAATACAGTTAAAGAGCTGTCTGAACTCTTAAGCTCAAACTAATTTTTAAATTCAAAAAGATTTATAAACCAACTTTATTAAACATTTTCTTAATAAGGGAAAGTTATTAATTTTAAATCCAGGAATAATTTCTGTAATAATTTCATCAATTGACCTTCGCCTTTTATAGTGACCTTTATTGTCTGAATGTACATTAATCTACAGTTTTTTATTTTTTCAACATAAGTTATATTTAATCACACAAATACCCTAAAATGGTAAAGTTAGAAAGGTATCAGTAAGGTGATAATTTAATGAAAAATCAAATAAAATTGATATATTTACTATGTTGTTTTGTTTTATTTTTTCATTCGGATTCATATGGTGTGAATGATCATATCCAAACATGCAATCAATTATTCGAGACTGCATTATTCCAAAAAGCTTCTATCAATTTAAAAAAAGCAGGATTCAGTTTTTCGAAAAAAATAAAACCAGGTGATAAAGTTAATGCTATTATTAATGGTCAAACAAACAAATATATTTTTCTAATTGCTACACCTGAATTTGTATATGTCAGTCCGATTAATAAGTTTAAAATTATAAAAATTGAAAGTGATTTAATTAATGATTTTAACTCAATTAACTTAATGAAAACATTTATACCGAAAATTCAAGTGGGGCAGTCTTGTTTAGGAAATGCAATTATAAATGGTCTTAAAATTTACAATCAAAAACCTAATATTTTGTTAAACCAGTTTATAGAGAATGAACAACTTACTGAAGATGTAATTGAAAAATTTTGTCCCTACTCTGGTTTGTGTAACAAACCCTCAGATCAACAAAATTACAGATTTCAATTATTAAAAGAATTGAATGTAAATTATAAGTTACTATATAATTATGATTTGGTAGTCAAATTTGCCCGTAAAGGCGTACCAATATTATTAGATTATTTTGCACAAGTATCGACTCAATTAATATATTTTATAAATAATAAAAATGAATTATTAGAAAATATAGTCTATCCATCATCACGCTATTCTGCTAATGGTGGTCATTCCGTTGTCATTGTTGGTACATTTAAACATCCCTCTATTAATGAGGATATTTTGATTACTTTAGATTCATATCAAGGAAACATCGGGTTCGTTAAAATTAGAGATTCCAACTCCATAGTAAATGCAATTGCTCTTATTTCAAATTAACTCCCCATGAGTAAGTCTGATCGCTTCTCGATATTATCAAATTTATTTACAGATTTTTTTCGCCCATTCAAAAGTAACTTTGGCAAGATTGTAAGCCAAACTTAAATCTTCCTCGTCCAATTCAAATACGCCTTCTTCGTAACGGCGGATTGTTGCATAATCTGTAAGTTCATTGATATTTTCTGGTCCATTAAAACTAAAATTATTTGGTATTCGACCAATTAAAATATCGAGATTATGAGTAAAAGGAAAAGGAACTTCAAGAAAACAAAGGACTGATATTAGTGATTTTTTAACCACCTGTTGAGCATTAAAACAAACATTTTCTTTTCGACCAGAGGTTGCTTGAAGTAAAATTTTAGTAGTTTCTAAATCACCTTCGGCAATCTTAAGTAATTCAAATGCGTATTCTTTTTTAAAACGTTGTTCTTTTGTCATAAATTACAATTCCTGTTGCGTTTTTGATAATTAAACAAAATTGCAGCGAGATACTGTTTTTGATGCTCGGGGTGAGTGTTCATATCGCTAAGAAGATATTCAAAATCCTCTTTAAACTTTAATTCTGTGAGTGGAATATTCCAGATTCCGCTATTTACTTCATTTAGTAGTTTTTTATAGAATATGATTTGCCCCTCTTTGATTTCATTATTGTAGAAAAATCTCTCGGCATGTTCTAAATCGTGAATTGTAAATTCAAAAGAATTCTTATCTTTTAATATATGAGAATTATATTGTTCTGCATTCCAAAATACACTCACACATCGTTGACCATTGGCTTGAAGGATTAAAACCTCAGTGGGAGTGAGGACTCTTTCATATAAAATTAAATTCCAATCTAAAAATCTCCAAGAATACAAAGTTGTAAAAACACGTTCCGAAATATTTTTAATTCGATATGAAATAAAAAAATCCCAAAACGAAATCTTATCTTTTTCAGGCTGGAATTTATTTAAATTGAAGTGCTCTTGAAACTCGTTCCATAGATCTTCGAGGCTAAAATTTTGTAATTGGTTAATTGGAATGTTTAGGTCTCGAGAATTTCGAACCCCCTGCTTCCATTTTTTTGGCTCATTAAAAACCACATGAGCTAAAATAGTTAGAGCGATGGCCTCTGAGGGATGAATAAAGTTACTGTTGTAATAAAATTTAATTTTCTGAAGAAATACGAATAACGAATCAGGCATATTAGATTGTTGATTTACTCGAAGATTTAAATTTTTGGAAGATTAAAATAATAGAAGAAACCATCATTGCAATATAAAAATAATTTGAGACTTTATGAAAAACAGGTCCCGGTAACCCTAATACATACAGACTTGAAAAGTCGGCACCCCAATTAATAATACGAGTGACCAACATTGGAATTGCTATTAATAATATAAAAATACCAGATGTAATAAGAAGGGGGTTTTTGTATTTTAATCCAGGAGTTTTTAACTCTGAATAAAAATATAACATTGCAGAAAATAAAAATGTAAAGCCGGCCCAAACTGAAGCCACTTGTCTGCTATCAATCAAATTAAAGAAAAGGGTTACGATAAAAATCACAAGAATTTGTAAGACTAAAAACAAAATATACTTTTTCATAAAAATCCTCTCTTCAAGCTTAGAGCCAGCGTGATATTGATTTATGAATTCAATTTATTCAACTGTAATTAACTTTGACACTCTACTTAAAGGCATAATCAATTGGTGGTATGTTTTAATTAACATACCAATTTCAACAAGATAATTTTAAAAAAATCAATATTATAAGAATTCGCAACAATCATTTAATTCTGGCATAAATGTTGTATCGCTTTGAGATGAGGAGTTTTCTATGCATGCCAGTAGTAATAAAAAAATGAGAAGTAACAAATTAAATGTAATCATAAATTTATTTGTGATACTTCCAGCACTTTCATTTGCAATAGCGTGTTCAAAAGTTAATTTTTCAAAAACTGATCCTGCAGGTTGTGTGAATGTAGATAATAAATGTAAATTTGATTATATAATATATGGTTCTGGGGGAATGGTTGATATTCTTTTTGTGGATGATAACTCAGGCTCCATGTCCTTCGAACAAAAAAATATGGGCTCACATTTTCCAGATTTATTAAAAAAATTAGACGAGCGAATGCTTGACTATCATATTGCAATCACCACAACAGATATTAGTAATAATGACAATTCACCTCGTGATATTAATCTAAACGGTGCATTACAAGATGGAAAACTTATCGAATTTCAATCAGGAATGAAGTTTTTAATACCCAATACACCAGATAAAGAAACCCTATTTGCAAATACTATGAAAAGGGATGAAACTATAAAATGTGATAAATTTATTCAAAATGCAATTGCAAATAATGTTGATACTAAATCTACTCAATATCAAATTGATTACTATAAAAATTGTCCAAGTGGTGATGAGCGAGGCGTGTTTGCTGCATTAAAAGCAATTTATAATAATGAATCTCAATTCATTAGACCTAAAGCACATCTTGCGATTGTATTTTTAACAGATGAAGATAATAGATCCTTTGGAAATACCAAAAAGGGGACTCCTTATGCTCTTGAAAAGGGTGATTTACCGCAAACTCTTATAGATTTTGTAGATAAAAAATATGCATCTACAGAAAAAACATTACAGGTTCACTCGGTTGTGGTGCCTACAGGTGATACGGCATGCTTAAATCAACAAAATAACCAGCTCAGTTTAATTAAAGGAAATGAAGGTACGAATTATGAACAATTTAGTGATTTAACAAAAGGATACAAAGGTTCTGTATGTGAAACCAATTGGGGAGAGCAAATGGGAAGAATTGGTGCAGCCATAGTAAAACAAGTTAAAACTTTTAAATTGCATTGTGCTAGTCCACAAAATCTTGAAGTTAAATTCTCTCCGAGTTCTGCTGAAAGTTCATATTCAATGGATGGTGATACTATTGTTTTTGGTCGCCCTCTAGACCCATCAGCTCAAGTTCATTTTACATATACCTGTTTATGATTAATTTTGTTTGTTCGCAATATTTCACGACCCATGTCTAGCTTTTGTTGAAAAGTTTTACGATATTGTGCAAATTCGTTTTGTTATTAAAGAGACTTCGATTACACTGAGATAAGGTTCAAAGAGGTTTTCTAGGAGGTTTCCCAATGAAAATTCAAAATAATCCAAGTCAAGTGACAGGAGCAGATGCTCAAAGGGTCGATCGATTAGATATTAAAAATTCAAAATCAAAAGATAAGGCTTTAGGTGCGGATTCTCTTTTAGCAAAAGAAAAAAGTGATGCTGCTCGAGTTGATTTATCACAGCGGGCACAGGAAATGAAAAAAATTAAAGAGCTTGCTATGAAAGAACCTGATGTTGATATGGATAAGGTAGCTAAGTTTCAAAAATTAATTGACGAAGGTAAATACAAGGTAAACACAAAAGATGTTGCCGATAAAATGGTTGATGAGTTTTTGCTCTCAACTGATTACACAGATTGATCGGAGTGAGCATGGACGCAAACAAGGATCGTTTATATACTAAACTTGAATTTAATTTAGAAGAACTCACTAAATTATATCGCCAATTAGTAGAGCAACTTAGAAAAGAAAAAGAAGTTCTACTTTCGGGAGATGCTGAGAAAATTAATGAATCTACTAAAATGAAAGATTTTTTTTTGATGAAAATAAAATCTTTGGATTCATTAAGAATGAAGTATGCTACAGAGTTAGCAAAAGAACTTAATCTTGATGATAACCAACCTAGATTATTAGAGTTAGCTCGGCAATTTGAAGGTGATCGTGGTAATAAATTGCGCGGTATGCATTCGGCTTTAGAAATCTTATTTAAAAGAATTCCAGAATTAAATAAAGAAAATGAAGAATACGCAAAATCAGCACTTCGATACTTAAAAACAGCTATGGACAATGTTAAAGATAATTTAGCCGGTCAAAAAACTTATCATCGAACTGGAAATGTAGAAAGAGGACCTGAGCGCGCAGGTCATTTTGTTAAAAAAGAAATCTGATTGCTTCGCGATTGTAACAGGCAATAATATTAGTAGTTGTTTTTTGATTGTTTTTTAAAATTTTAAAATGAAGTTGAAAATAAAAATAACTTCATGAATAATTAAATTGTTGTTGGACAGAGGGGCGGATAGGATGTCCCCCCGACTGTTTTTACTCTAACAAAGTAGCGATTAAAATTGTAAATAAATGAAAGAGGGAAAAGGATGTCTCGCTTATCATCGCTGATGGACACTGGCAAACGCTCAATGATGAACAGTCAAACGGCGCTAGCTACCACTGGACATAACATTGCTAGTAAAGCAACTGAAGGATTTTCTCGTCAGCGAGTTGAACAGCAGACAAACAATCCTATTGGAGAAGGAAATCTTAGAATAGGTACCGGCTCAAAGGCTGTTAAAGTTACTCGTATTAATAATTCGTTTTTGGAAAAACAAATTCAAAAAGAAAACTCTCAATCAAGTTATTTAAATTCTAAGGCTGATGCAATTAATCGCGTTGAACAAATTTATAATGAACAATTAAATAAAGGTTTGGGCGAGGCCATGAGTTCATTTTTTAATTCCTATAGAGAGTTATCAAATACACCAGAAAGTGCGCCTGCCAGAACATTAGTACGTGAAAGTGGTCATGCATTATCTAAAGAATTTAGTCGTGTCTATTCTGATTTAGAGAATGTGCAAAAAGATTTAGACACTCAAATTATAACTCAAGTCGAAGAGGTAAATCAAATAACAACAGAAATCGCTTCTCTCAATGAAAAAATATCACAAGTCGAGCTACAAGGGATTGATGCAAATGATGAACGTGATCGTAGAGATTTATTAATTAAAAAGTTAAATGAAAAAATAGATATAACTTGGGGTGAGAATGAAACCGGTCAAGTTACAATTACAGGAGCAAGAGCGGCAGTTTTAGTATCAGGTTTTACTTCTCAGAGATTGAAAGCTCATCATATTAATGATCGAGATCGAGTCGAAGTATTTTTTGAAAACCCTAGCACGGGACAACTTTCTCAAATGACTAAAAGAATCAATGGTGGAGCTCTTGGCGCTGCAATTGATGTACGTGATAATTATGTTGAAGATTTAAAAGCTAATATGAATGAGATGGCTTTTACATTTACTAAAGAGGTAAACGATATCCATAATCTGGGAGTTGATTTAAAAGGAAAACAAGGCGGAAATTTTTTTACTATTTCTGAAAATATTAATGATGCCTGTAGAACTATTGGAATTGATGCAGAAATTAATTCTGACGCCAATAGGATAGTAACTGGATTGGCAAAGGGTGGACCTGCTGACAATACAGTTGCAAATGTGATTTCAAATATTCAAGCAAAAGCAGTGATGAATGATGGTACAACGACTTTTGAAGATTATTATCATGCAAAAATTGGTGAAGTGGGTGTTTACGCTCAAAGAATGAATCGTTCAAGTGAGTCACAAAAAAATATCGTGAGTCAACTAAATAATGTTCGTGAAAGTATCAGTGGAGTAAGTTTGGATGAAGAAGCAACAAAAATGATTGAGTTTCAAAAATCTTTTGATGCATCAGCAAGAATGATTAGAACAGCTGATGAGATGTTTGACACTGTATTAAATTTAAAAAGGTTGTAATAAGTTATGCGTGTGGCAGATAAAATGACTTTTGCTCAAGTGAATAATAATCTCTCTAAAAATAGAGCTGAGATGAATGATTTGCAAAACCAAGCTGCTACACAAAAAAAAATTAATAAACCATCTGATGACCCACTTGGAACAGCAAGGGTAATGGGTGCAAAATCAGAAGAAAATCAGCAAAGACAATTTTTAAAATCACTTAATTTGGCAAAAGGGTTCTTAGAGCTGACAGATCAATCTTTGGGAGAATTATCTGAAATATTAATGCGTGCAAAAGAATTAGCAGTTGGTCAGGCTAGTGATTCATCTGCTAGTGAAGAAACTCGCCGAGTAGCAGCTACTGAGATTGAACAACTCATCAATCAATCAATACAAATTGGTAATCGCAAATTGGGAGATAGATATATTTTTGGAGGCTTTAAAACGACATCTGCCCCTTTTGATAGATTTGGAAACTATAAAGGTGATAAAGGTGAAATTCAAATACAAGTAAATAAAGACTCATATATTACTATGAATATACCTGGTTACCAGCCTTTTATGGGTGAAGAAAGTACTGATTTTGGAATTACCGAAAAACGAAATCAAGTTCCAAAAAATTCTGATGAACTAATTAAAAATCTTGAGACACGTGAAAACTTAAAAGAACTTGAACAAGAAAATAAAAATCCTTTTAAAGTATATTCAGGTCAGGGGCGAGGCTTGGCATCTGTATCGTCAGATGAGAGAGTTGAACAATTTGAAGATATAAAAAATGAACTTATAGAAAATGGAGAGGGTGAAGAGTATCTCCTTAAAGATTATAAAAATAAAAATGTAAATGTTTTTGATACCCTTAAATCTCTTTCTGTTTCTTTACGGACTAATAGCAAAGAAGGTGTTCAAGAAACTCTTGATATTTTAGATCAGGCTTTAAATCAAGTCGTTGAAACGCGAGCTCAAGTGGGTGCCCGAGTCATGGCTTTGAATAACGACTCCGAGTCTTTGCAGAAATCTATTATGGATAATAGAGTAAAAGCCTCTCAAATTGAAGATTCTGATGTGTTTCAATTGGTCAGTGATATCAATAAAACAGAGTCAGCATTAAAAGCTACTTTGGAGACCTCAGGTAAATTAATGCAACCCAGTTTGTTAGACTTTATCAAGTAGATTCACTACAAAAAAATTTGAAATTAGTTTAAATTTATGTTTTTATATAAAACTAATTATAATTAATATTTATTAACATTTAAAAAAGGAGAAAAAATGAATTTTGTTTCAATTAAAAGATCTGTTGTCGTAACTTTGTCAACTGCACTAATAATTAGTTTATTGCAGGGCTGTGCTTCTGATAATAAAAAAACTGTTGCTGGTGCTGGTATCGGTGCTGCCGCTGGAGCAGTATTAGGAGCAGTTGTTGGAAATCAATCGGGTAACAAAGAAAAAGGAGCTGCTATTGGTGCAGTACTTGGTGGTGCACTGGGTGGTACTATTGGACATCGTTTAGATAAACAAGCAAAAGAATTAAAACAAGTTGCTGAAACAAAAAGAACAGAACAAGGAATTGTGACTCAACTTAAAAGTGATATTTTATTTGAATCTGGAAAATCAGATTTAAAACCAAAAGCACTAGAGAGCATTACAAAGCTTGGTGATATTCTAAAAAAATATCCAGAAAATATTATTACAGTTAAAGGTCATACTGATGATCAAGGGGCTGATGATTTAAATAAAACATTATCAGAAAAAAGAGCTGAAAATGTTAAACAACAACTAATTAAAACTGGAGTTCCAGCTGAAACAGTTACAATTGTCGGAATGGGTGAGAGCGTACCAGTAGCTGATAATAAAACTACAGATGGTCGTTCAAAAAATCGTCGTGTAGAAATTGAAATCGCTGTTGATCCAAATAAAGTTCCTCAAGAAGAAGTTAAAAAATAAGTCTAATATTTTGGGGCGAATGAATTTCGCCCCTTTCCAATTAGTAGGATAAAAATATGCCCTCTTTTGATGTGGTTTCTGAAGTTAATATGCAAGAAGTTGACAATGCTGTAAATCAAGCTCGTAAAGAAGTTGAAGGGCGTTATGATTTTAAAGGCAGTAAAGCAGAAATTGTTTGGGATAAAAAAGAAATTACTTTGCAAGCCGAAGATGAATACAAAATTGGTGCTATGCTTAGTATTCTTCAATCAAAAGTACATAAACGTGGAATTGATATAAAATCTTTAAAAGTTGATGATGCAAATCCAGTTGGTGGTAATATGCTAAAACAAAAAATTACCCTAGCCCAAGGTATTGATAAAGAAATCTCTAAAGATATAATAAAAGCCATAAAAGATAGTAAATTAAAAGTTCAAGCTCAAATCGCCGATGAAAAAATTCGTGTAACGTCCAAAAGCATTGATGATTTACAAGCAACTATTTCTTTGTTAAGAGGACAAGATTATAAAGTCCCTCTACAATTCAATAATATGCGCTCATAGTATTAAGACTAATGTCTAGTTTGATATAGAATAGTACATAAATATAAATAAATTCTGTAGTTTAGTAATAGTAGATCTATGCATTTTTTTGCTGGTCCTAGTCTGTTGCTAAATTTTTTTAGATTTAATTGTGCAACTATTTGTCGAATGACGAAGCACATTTTAAGTTTATTAAAATTTAGTTAATGCTGCTAAAAAGGAATTTACAGTATGGCTAAATTTTCGATTAAATCTGAGTTGTTATTAATTTTTTTAATAATATTAATTTTAGTTCAACCTAATTTAAGTGAGGCACAAGTCGCAACGTCAGAGGGAGATCCTGATTTAGATGCGATCGAAGCTGAATTATTAAAAAGTTCACCCCCTGAACCTAAACCAAATGAAAAAGTAAATAATGAGCCAGAAAAAAAAACTAATTTTAAATATTCAGATTTAAAATATTTGGCTCCTTTTTCACAAGTTACAGTAATTCAAAAAAGATATTTACCAAAAACTAATCGAATGCAATTAAATTTAGGCGGAAATTATTTGACAAATAATCCATTTTTTCAAGGTGTAGGATTAATTGGACGATTAGGGTTTTATTTTACGGAGTATTTAGGATTAGAAGTATCAGCGATGAAATTAAATATAAATCCTAAACAAGTTACTCAAGACTTAAGTGATTTTCATAAAGTAAAAACAGCAACACTTGTAAGTTCCGATTCATACACAGGAGTAGATTTAATATATTCGCCATTTTATGGAAAAATGACTTGGTTAGATCGAGCAATTGTCCCTTTTGATACATTTATTACTTTAGGACTTGGATCAACTAAAACTACAACTTCAAAATCAGCTCCGACTTTACATTTAGGTTTAGGGCAAACTTTAGCAATCAATAAAGATTTAGTTTTTAGATGGGATTTAAGTTCCAATAATTACAGCGTTGACGTTGATCAAATATCTTCAATGACTTCGGGTTCTACTGGAGCGGCCAAAAAACAACAATTTAATGATTTATTTTTAGGTATAGGTGTCAGTTTATTATTTCCAGGAGCAAAGTACAGATGAGAATAAAAATTAAATCCATATTAAAAATTGTTTTTGCTATTCAATTTATTATTTTTTTGACTCCTGTTGGAGCGCTTGCTTCTTATCAAGAAGCTCTGCAAGAAGCATATGGTATGGCTCAAAAGAAAAATTACACAGCAGCAGCTGCAGCTCTTTTTAATTTAGTTAGGCGACCAGAATTAAAAAATCAAAGAGGTGAAATCTACCTCAATCTTGGAAAAATATTGATTGAACTAAATTTACCACAAGTTGCAGCTTGGCAATTTGTAAACGTAATTACCTCAAATGATAGTAAAAACTTTCAACGGGCAGTTTCAATGTTAATGGTTGTTGCAGATGAACTAGGAGATAAAACAATTTTAAACTACGCATTTTCTAAAATAAAATTAAATGAATTTCCAGCAGAACACAGGGATATGCTTTATTATCGTATGGGCGAAGTTAAGTTCGATAATCAAGATTATAAAGGAGCTACCCAAGCTTTTGATAAAGTTAGCGATAACCATAGATACTACGAAGAAGCATTATATTATCAAGCAATGTCTTATGCACATTTAAATGAAACAGAAATTGCAATAGATAAATTTCAACAGCTCTTGAATTTAAGAAAAAAGAAAGGTCCAATTGATGATTTAAAACTAGCAGCTACTCTTGGATTAGCGAGAACATATTATCAAATGCAAAAATGGGATAAAAGTATTTCTTATTATTTAAAAATTCCACGAGATCACGAGTTTTGGCATCAATCATTATTTGAATCAACATGGGCTTTTTTGCGATCAGGAAGAATTAGATCTTCCCTTGGAAATTTTCAATCGATACATTCAGATTATTATAGCGATATTTATAACCCAGAATATTTAATATTAAGGTCTATCGTATATTTATTTATTTGCCAGTATGATGAATTAGAAAAAGTATTAAAACTATATGAAGAAAACTATGGACGTTCAGAAGAAATCATTGGAAATTTTCTTCGAAACACAAATGAACCACTTGCTTTTTATGGTGAAGTCGAGAAAGGACTGCTCAACCTTACAAATTTAAAAAATAATAAAAAAAGTAATGAAGGAAAAATTCCATATAATATTCAAAGATATATAATAGGTAGAGGGAATGTTTCAAATAACTTAAATTATTTACGAAAATTATTTGAAGAGAAAAAAGAAATTGAAAATATGAGTTATTCTTTTACATCTTCAAATTTAGGTAAGTATTCAATTCGCTTAATCGAAAATCGAATTAAAAATACTAAAGCATTTATTGGAATTAAAACAAAAGCTCATTTAGTTTTTGTGCGTGCAGAATTAAAAGATCTTAACGAACAGGTAGGATTTCTGAGATATGAATTAATAAATCTTCAAAAGGAAAAACTTCAAATGCAAATTTTGGGTCAAAAGAAAGAAGATCCAAAATCAATAAACGAAGATGTTGATCGTGAGTTTTATGTAAAAAATGGATACGAATATTATCCTTTTCGAGGAGAGTTTTGGCTCGATGAAATTGGTAATTATTTTTATATTGGGAAGAATTCTTGCGAAAAAAAATAACTGCTAATGATTAAGTCTGATCAGCTTGCGCTGATTATATCAGACATAATCATAAGCAGTTATTTTCTTGTTTGTTGGGGGTGATTTTCAATCACCCCAGAATTAAGAAAATCCAAAATGGAGTTTGAATTTTCTTAATAACTAACTGCTAATGATTAAGTCTGATCGCTTCGCGATTTTATCAGACATAATCAAGCGACGTTTTTTTTGGTTGGATTAAAGATTTTGAATTTAAAAATAAATTTCCGATATCTGTTATAATGAGGAGATAAGAATGCAATTTAAATTAGCGATAAAATTATTGGGTACACTATTTATATTTGTTAATTCAAATGCAATTGGAGCAGAAAAAACAGTTGGCGAACTTTTAAGACGAGTAGAAATGTCCAAAGAGAATAATACTATGTCAACTAAACAATCGATTACTCTTCCGCAACAAACATATTATAATAATAGTAAAAGACAGCATGTTGATTTTGGTTCAATTCAGCCACCTCGAAGTTCAGAAATAATGTCATCAGAAGGAGTCGATAACAATCGAGTAGCCTTAGAAAAAGTAACGGACCAACAAATTAAAGAATTATTTAAACTCACTCAAAAATTAAAAAATAGCCCCAATCGTGGCGAACTTTGGTTGCGATTAGCAGAACTTTATGTAGAAAAAGCGGACTATATTTCGAGTCGAAAACAAATTGAATATGAAGCTAAACTTAAATTGTTTAATGAAAAAAAAATATCACGAAAGCCTATTATTGATTTGAGTGAATCACGAGAATACAATAAAAAGTCCATTCAGCTTTATGAGTATTATGTTCGTGATTTTAAAAACGAAAAAAAGATGGATCAGGCCCTTTACTTTTTAGGTTTTAATTATTTTGAAATTGGAGAAGTAAAAAAGGGAACTGCATATTATACTCGGTTATTTACTGAATATCCTAATAGTCATTATGTCAATGAAGCATACTTCTCGGTTGGTGAATATTACTTTGATACAAATCAATGGTCTGTAGCGTATGAGAATTATAGTCGTGTGATAAAAAGTAAAGACTCTAGACTTTTTGCTTTTGCTATTTATAAAGGAGCTTGGTGTTTATATAAACAAGGTCGAACCAAAGAGGGAATGAAGTATTTAGAAATGATTGTTAGATTGAGTGATAAACAAGCTAACTTTGCAAAACTTGATGATGAAGCAAAAAGAGATTTAGTTGTTTTTTATGTTGATGTCGGTGATCCGAGTAATGCTTATGATTACTTTAAAGATATGTTTGGTGAATCGAAAGTTTTTGCCGAGTTAGAAAAATTAGCATATTTTTATACTGATAAGGGATATAAAGAAAAATCCCATATTATTTTTAAAAAACTAATAGAATTAAATCCTACTCATCCCAAAACTTATGATTATCAATATCAAATTGTTAGTTCGTATGTTAATTTATTAAATAATCAAACATTTAGAAAAGAGTTATATGATTTAATAAAAAATTATGGAAAAGAATCAGATTGGCATAAAGCAAATAGTGCAAAATCTGAACTTGTTCAAAATAGTCTAAAAATGAGTGAAAGTTTTTTAAGAGCTTATATTTTACATCATCATCAAGCCGCTCAGAACTCAAAAGGAAAAGTTTCTCAAGAAATGACTTTGGAGGGGTATAAACTATATTTAGCTGAGTTTAAAGACTCAAGCTATTATCCTGATATGATGTTTTTCTATGGAGAACTTTTGTACGATATGCAACATTACGGTGAAGCTGCCGAGCAATATCAATGGGTTGCAAAAAATGCTCCAAATGGTAAATATGGAGCAAAATCTTCAATGAATATGATCTTGGGATTAGAAAAAGATCTTCCAACTGAAGAGGAAATGCAAAAAAGAGTTAACAAATCAACAGAACGAATTGATTTCGATCCTAAAGTTAAAAAGTTTGTAGAGAATGGTGAATGGTATCTCGTTACTTATCCAAAGGGAGAAAAAAATGTAGAACTGAGATTTAGAATGGCGCGATTATACTATTTATCAAATCATTTTGATGAGGCTGAAAAACACTTTAAAATAATAGTGAAAGACTATCCAAAGTCAAAGCAAGCTGAATATTCATCTAATTTACTTTTAGATATTTATAGTTTGAAAAAAGATTATGTTGGACTTGAAAAAACAGCTACAGATTTACTTTCTAATGAGAAATTTGCTGATACTGAGTCGGCCACAGAAGTAAAATCTGTATTAGAAAAAGCGGCATTCAAAGCAGCACAAGATTTAGAAGAAAAAAAAGATTTTGTGGGTAGCGCAATTAAATATCAAGAGTTTGGAATAAAATATCCTCGTTCAAATTTATATCCTGCTTCACAATTTAATGCAGGTGTTAATTATGATCGTGCAAACCTTCCTTTAAAAGCAATTGCTAGTTTTGAAAATGTTCAGAAAAGTACTACGAAAGAATCACAAGCTCTTAAATTTAAAGTAAATAAAATTTTACCGAAAATGTTTCAAGATATGGGACTTTACCAAAATGCAGCATACTCATATATAATTGCTGCAGATCAAGAAGGTAGATCTCCACAAGCTGCAAACTATTATTATAACGGTGCTCTTTTGTTTGATGCTTTAAATGATGTCGAAAGAGCTATAAGAAATTATCAAAATTTTTTAAAGCTCGCTAAAGAACATGAAAAACCTGATATTTATTATAAATTATCACAACTTAATAAACGAAATAAGAGGTATCAACAAGCAATTGAGATGAGTAAAAACTATATAGCAACTGGTAAAGATCCATATATGTTAATTGAATCTCATTATGATAATGCCATTCACTATATGGCTTTAAAGGACGAAGAAAAGGCGCGATATTGGAAATTTCAAACAATTAAAAAACAAAAAGAATTAGTTCCATTGCTAAAAGGCCCCGGAGCTGAGTTTGCTTCGAAGTTTCAAATGGAAAAATCAGAATTACTTTTTAATCAACTAAGAACAATTACAATCCCCACCGATTCAGCAAAAATAAAAAAAGCAGTTGATATGAAGTTAAGTTTATTAAATCAGCTTAATTCTGAATTATCTGAAATTGTAAAATATGATAATCCTGATGAAATAGTTCACGCCTTATCATTAGTGGGTAGAGCAAATAAACATATGTTAGAGTCATTTTTAAAAGCACCTATTCCAAAAGAATTAGGTAAAGATGAAAATGTAATTAAGAAGTATAAAGAAAGTGTCGCAGCAAGTGCAAAACCTTTTAAGGATAAAGCAACAGATAGTTTTAAAGCAGCAATAAAACAGGGACGAGAATTCAATACATATAATGAATATTATTTTTTAAGTTTAAAAAGTTTAAAAGATTTAGATTCTACGTTCACTTTTGATAATGATGAAAAAATCATTTCGATAAATAATTTTGATGGATTAGGTGTACTATGATTAAATTTAATCAAACTTTCTTTTTGAGTATAGTGGCTGTCTTACTACTTTTAAATCATGGATGTGGAAGTAAAGCAAAAAAAGAGTCTTCAACTGATTCATTAGCAAATGAATCTATCTTATCAAAAGAAAATAATGATGAACAAAATACACCAGAGGACAAACTAAAAAAAATTGAGGACCAAAATAAAAAATATAAAGAACTGACTTTTTCAATTATTGCAAAAGATGACACGGCTGTTGAAAAAATTGCATCCCAACTATTAACATTAAATGTTTCAGATGTAAAAACCTTAAACGCGATTGGGCTTTACCATGCAAGTCGAGGGAGGTTTGCTTTAGCTGAAATGATTTTGAATAAGGCTCTAAAATTAAATGATAAAACAGAAGTAATTTATAGTAGTCTTGGATGGTTACAGTTTCAAAAAGGAAATAAAAGAGATGGTATTAGGTTTTATAAAAAATCTTTAGAAATAAATCCTGACTATTTAACATCTCTTATTAATTTAGGCTCGTATTTTGCAGAAACTAAAGATTACGGTAATGCTCGATACTTACTTGAGACTGCTTATAAAAAAAGTCCAACAAATTTGTCACTTTTAAACAATTATGCAGTGACATTAATGGCACTAGGAGAACAGGCTGATGACATTTTTGAAGCAGGTTTAAAATTAAATTCAACGGGTACAGCAAATGTCGATTTTTTAATTAATTATAGTATATATTTGATTCGGATTAAAAAGAATTATGTAAAAGGAAAAGAGATTTTAAATAAGATAAACTTTATAGGAGCTGCTACAGATCGAAAAAATGTAATTTTAAATTTAGAAGAAAGTATCAAGAGGTAACAAATGGAATTGAAAATAAACCGCAGATTTTTAAATACTTTTTTATCTTTCTTTATTATGAGTTTGATTACTATTGGTGAATTAGCTAAAGTAAAAGCACAAGATAATCCACCTCAACAGCAAGAAAACACTCTTAAACAACCAAAGGTTCATAATCTTAACTTTGAAGATGAGCTTGTAGAGGGGGGTGTACAGAAACCTGATTTATTTTATTTAATTCAACGTAAGAATTTTAACTTTAAGAAACTAGTAAGATTGAGAGAAAATTTCCTTCCCGAGATGAGAGAGACTTCTGATTACTTGAGAGAAGGTAGGAGTAAAAATTGAGTTTACCATTGATCTTGAGAATTTTTAAAAATAACCAAATTAAAGAGGTGAAGCAGTTTCATCTTGATCAAATTGTTATTGGACAAAACGCTGAGGTCGATTTAGATCTTGCAGATTCTCAAGTTTCAGCAATTCATGCTATGATTGAAAAACGCAATGATAGATATTTTATTTGCGATCTTGGTTCCCAAACTGGTACTTATAAAAATGGAATACAAATTCTTGATGAGCCAATTGATTCTGGTGATCAAATTCAAATAGGAGAATATACTTTACATTTTAATGTGGGAATTCCAAAACCTAAAACAAAAGCTCCTGAAGTAAGTACGGCTTTTGAGGAGATGGCACCTGGATTACCAAAAGAATCACCTTTTGAATTTAAAACGAATTTTAAAACTGATTCACATAATTCAGAAAATTCTAAACCGATATTAAATTCACCTTCTGAAGTTAAAAAGTCTACAATTTCTAAACATTCAGAAAAAAAATATGAAATCGAAAAAACAAGTTTTTCTTACGAGAATATATTATCTAAGAAAACTTTTGCACCTCCTAGTGTTAATAAAGATTTAAATCAAATTTTTAAACCTTCTCGAGGAACCGTTTTAGAAATATCGATTTCCTGGAAAGAGAGAGTTTTAGAAACTTATCATTTTTCTGCTCAAACAACTAAAGTTGTAATTGGTTCGAGTAAAAAGTCTCAAATTCAACTTCCTGCAAATATTTTATCAGGTGGCGAATATACTTTGGTTGAATCTTTGAATTCTTCTGGAGCAATAGTTAATGTTCGTCCAGATATGTCTGGTGATTTAGTAACACAAACTGGAATTCTTTCACTTGCAGATTTAGATAAACGTTCACGACTTAATAGAAGAGGAGCTACTTCTCAAATAAAAATTGATCAAGGAGAAGTATTACGACTTTGCTTAAGTGGCGATGATATTAATATTTTTATTCGTTATATTCCGCAAAGTAAAAAACCAAACCTTTTACCTTTTATTCCATTAACTGTTGGTGAAATAGGAAGCGTTTTAGTCGCAATTGGTTTAGTTGGTTTTTTATTTTTATATATTTCTGTAAAAACAGTAATTGAAGAAAAACCAAAAGAAGAAGAACAAATTCGAATTGCTCAAATTATTTATAAAGTGCCTGATATGCCTAAACCTGTTATGCCCGTTGAAAAACCACCGGTTCAACCACCGCCGCCTCCTCCTGTTGAAAAACCACCTGTGAAGGTGCCACCAAAAGTTGTAGATTTAGGTAAAAAGACTGTAAATTCTCAAGTCGGTCAAAACACTCCTAAAACTTCAAACATAACGGCACCAAAACCGAATCATGTGGCCGCTGGAAAAAACTCACCAGGTCAAGCTGCCGATGTTCGACCCAATAAAAATTTAAATAAACCAAAAACATTTACTAGCTCTAAACAAGGTGGCGCAATTAAGTTAGGACAACAAGCTGGAAGTAGTGGATCACAAACTACTAAGCCAGTTGATCCTTCACAATTTGGTTTAGCAAGCGCACTAACCGGTGGTGGAATGCGATCTAAATTAGATCAAGCAGTTTCTGGAGCAGGTGATATTATCGGGGATTCAAATAAAGCAACAGGTACGGTTGGATTTGGAGCAAATCGTGCTGGTGATGATTTTGGATCTCAGTTTAAAGATACAGGTGCAGGTGGCAAGGGCACTGCTACTGAGGGGATTGCAGGAGGAATAACTAAAGGACGATCTACAGGTACTGGAACTTACGGAAGTAACGGATCTGGTTTAGGAGATCATCGTGGTATAGAAGTTTCATCTCCTGGCTTTTCTGCTTTTAATGGAACTATTGATAGAGAGGCTGTTTTAAGAGTAATCAAATCGCATCACCCAGATATTGTAAGATGCTATGAAAAAGAACTTAGGTTTAAAGCTGACCTTGGTGGAAAAGTTACAGTCAACTTTTTAATTGATGATCAAGGTCGTGCTAAAAATGTGAGTATAAAGGGTTCAACAATTGAAGATACATCTGTTGAATCGTGTATTGTTAACGAATATCAGTCTTGGCGATTTCCAGAAGCGCCAAGTGGAGACGTTGCTAATGTTAGTTTCCCATATACATTTACAAAGAAAAAATAGGTTTTAATTGAAAGGAGGCTTGTGTGAATCAAGTCGAAAACATATCGTTTATACAAAGAGCTTTTGAACAAGGTGGTCCAGTGATGTATGTCATTGCGATAATCGGAGTTTTAACAGTTCTATTAATCGTTGAAAGATGGCTGGCATTAGGTTCATTAAGAATCAATCGTCGAGAATTTAACGAAAATATTTTTGGAATGATCTTAAAAGGAGATCTTAAGCAAGCATTAGCATATTGTGATGCGCGACCAGCTCCATTAACAAATACAGTTAAGGCTGGTTTAGTAGCTGTTCTGAATCGTCGTCCAGATGAAGAAGTACAAGTGGCAATGGATGCAGCTGTTTTACGAGAAACGCCAAAACTTGAAGGTTGGACTTCGTTTTTAGCAGTGTTTGGTAACGTTGCTGTTCTTGCTGGATTACTGGGTACAATCGTAGGTATGATTAAATCTTTTAGTGCAGTTGCAGATGCCGATAATGCAACAAAAGCTATTGAACTTTCAAAAGGTATTTCACACGCATTAAACTGTACTGCTTTTGGTTTAATTGTTGCTATCACTTCAATTATATCGTTTGCATACTTTCAAATGATGATACAAAGAGCTGAAAATGAAATGATGGAAAGTTCAATGCAAATGTTAAATTTAGTGTCCGCTAACCGTGATAAAATAAGAGATTGAGAGGTAATTTATGGCTCAAATTGAGGGAGGAGGCTCCTCCGGAAGAAAAACTCATTTTGAAGTCAATCTTGTTCCGTTCATTGACTTGATGAGCGTGTTGATTACATTTTTGTTAATCACAGCGGTTTGGACTCAAGTTTCAATGATGCAAATCGGAACTTCTGTTTTTGGTAAAAAAACGGACGATCAATTGGTTACGTTAACTCCAGAGATTGATAAAGTTTTAAAACTAGATATAAGAGCTGATGGATATTTATTAACAGTTGGATTAGAAAAAATCGTGATTCCTAAAAAAGGTCAAGATTATGATTTAGCGGCACTTGAAGAAAAATTAATTCAAGCAAAGCAAAAGTTTCCTGCTAAACAAGATGCTATGATTGCTATGGATGAATCTTTATCTTACGAGTTATTAATTTCTGGTATGGATATTATTTTAAAAACTGGATTTCCTCAAGTCAGTGTAGCTGCAGGAGGGCCCTAGTTATGGCAATTCATACTCCTGGTAAAAAATTTAGATACCATAGACTTTTAAGTCGCAAAGGCACCAAAAGAGATGTTGTAGCTCTTCTATCATTAACAGCAATGGTGGATATGTTTACAGTTCTTGCGATATTTCTTTTGCAAAACTATAATACGAGTGGATTGATTGTAAATATCCCAAATGATATTATTTTACCTCAAGCTAGTATAATTAAAGAATTAAAACCATCCATTGTTGTTTCAATTTCAAATAATGAAATTAAGATTGATGATTTAAGTGTTTCGACATTTGAACAAGTTAAAGAACAAAAAGATTGGATGATTCAATCTCTTTATGTTGAAGCTCAAAAGTCACTTGAAAAAGCCAAGGCTAAAGCTGTCAAAGAAGGTGTTTTAACTGATATCAGGTCAGCTGTAAATACAGGTATGCAAGAACCTGTTGATGAAAATGCATGGCGCAAAATTACAGTTCAAGCAGATAAAGAAATAGATTTCTTAACTGTAAAAAAAGTTTTATTTACCCTTAGTGAGGCGGGTGCTCATGAAATTAATTTTGCTGTGATTAAGCATCCTGAAGAAAAACAATAATTTTTTCTGGAACACTCATGTAAATCAGGTTAAGCTCTTAACATGAGTCGTAAATCTCAAGAAATACTTTTGTTGGTATTTATTATTTTTATTTTTTTCCAAATTGTTTTTTTAACTCCTAAGTCAGTTGAAAAAACAGATCTTATTAATGAAATAGAACAATCATCCCCAATGGGCAATAAAGGTGATCAACGGATGGAAGGTGTCCATCTTGTTGAAGGACAAGGGGACAGTAAAGAATGGGAACTTTATAGTGAAATAGCAGATGGTTTTATTGGTCAAGGTGTATGGAAACTAAAAGTAGTTCGCGTCATTTTTTATAGCCAGGCAGGAGATACTTACACAGTTGTTGGTGACCAGGGTGAAATAAATTATGCAACAAAAGATATTGTTATCTCTGGTAAAGTTTTTACATCGTCCTCGAATGGTTATGAAGTCAAAACTAATTTAGTCCAATATATTTCAAAAGATAAAATTCTTAAAATTCCGAATGAAATTTCAGTTGTAGGTCCAAAAGATAACTTTGGATATCGATTATTTTTAAAAAGTACAGGTATGGAGACTTTTCTTGAAAATAGTTTGATGATTATGAAATCAAAAATTACTGCAGAGCGAACTTTAAATACGTCATCAGGACCTAAGTTAGTTCGTATAAAAAGTGGAATGGCTCATTTGAGTGGTAAATCTAATTTATTGAGATTTTTTGAAAAAGTTAAAATTAGTTATGAAAAATTTGAGGTTTTAGCCCCTGAAGCTTTTTTTGTTTATAAAGAAAAAAATGATTCACCAGAAAGTATTCTTATAAATGGAGGAGTGCTTATTGAGGGAGAACAAAGGCAAGCAACTGCTGAAAATGTTAAAATTGATGTTTTGCAAGATCAATATGTATTGCGTGGATCTCCCAAAGTAGTGCAAGATGGAGATGAGATAAAGGGAGAAAGAATCATTTTTCTTAATGGTGGAGAGTCCGTAAGAGTTGAAAATGCAAATGCAGTGTTGGATGATACTACTGATAAAAAATAAATGAATGGAAACAACTTGTGAGCGCACTAAGAGCAGAACATATTGCAAAATCTTATAAGAAAAGACCTGTCGTAACTGATGTCAGTTTTACTGTGGAATCAGGTCAAGTTGTTGGATTATTGGGACCAAATGGAGCGGGTAAAACCACAAGTTTTTATACTGTTGTGGGTATTGTATCTCCTGATGCAGGAAAAATTTTTTTAGATGACGAAGAGATCACTCCTTTGCCAATGTATAAAAGAGCACGGATTGGTTTAAGTTATTTAGCTCAAGAACCCAGTATTTTTAGAAAGCTCACAGTTATAGAAAATATTGTTGTGGCCCTTGAAGCGCACGGTTATACCTCATCTAGGAAAGAGGAGCGACTTCAAGAGCTTTTAAATGAGTTTCATATTGAGCATATCAAAAATAGTTTTGGTTATGCTCTATCTGGAGGCGAACGTCGGCGAGTAGAAATTGCTCGTGCACTTGCGGGAAGTCCAAAATTTTTATTATTAGATGAACCTTTTGCTGGAATTGATCCTATTGCTGTTCATGATATTCAAAATATTATTTTAGCACTTAAAAAGAAAAATATTGGAATTTTAATAACCGATCATAATGTTAGAGAAACATTGGGAATATGCGACTTTGCATATTTACTTAAAGATGGAAAAATACAAGTCGTAGGTACGCCCGAAGAAATCACACAAAGCGAGATTGCGCGTCGGTTTTATTTGGGTGAAAATTTTAAGATGTAGAGTGTAAAAAGGTAGGGGTAAAAAATATGGCCGGACAATTAAAGCAATCAATGAATTTAAGCCAACAACTTCGAATGACTCCTCAATTGCAGCAAGCAATTAAATTGTTACAGATGTCTCGCATGGAGCTTGAAGGTGCTGTACGAAAAGAACTAGATGAAAATCCAATTTTAGAAGAAGTTCAAGAACTTAAAGAAGAAGATTTAAAGCGAACACAAGAATTAGCATCTGAGGTTGAAGCTCCAACAATCAATGATAAAAATCCAGCTGAAAGTTCAAAACAAGACGATTTTGATTGGGAAAGCTATTATGAGTCGAGCCAAAAACCAATGAATCAACAATCCATGATGGGTTCTGAAGAAATCATGAATTATGAGAATGTCATTACGGCTCACGAATCCCTACATGATTATTTAACTTGGCAAGTAAAAATGTACGGTTTTAATGAAGAAGAAGAAACCATCGCTCATATTTTAGTGAGTTATATTGATGATGATGGTTATCTTAAAACTCCTCTAGAACAGATAAGCACCGAAGAAGAAGTGAGTGTTCAAGACCTTGAAGATATTTTAAAATTTGTTCAAGAGTTAGATCCTCCAGGAGTTGGGGCCCGAGATTTAAAAGAATGTTTAATTCTGCAGGCGAAAAGCATTGAGGAAGATACTAATGATCTCGTTCAGTTGATACAAAATCATCTTAAAGATTTAGAAAAGAAAAACTTTGATGCTATTGCAAAAGCAATGGGAATTCCCAAATCTACAGTGATTGAAATGTGTAAAATAATTTTTGCAATGGATCCTAAACCAGGTCGATCATTTTCTGCCAATGACACTCACTATGTAACTCCTGATGTTTACATTTATAAAGTAGGTGATGAATTTATTATTTCACTTAATGATGATGGATTGCCTCGTTTAAGAATATCAAATTTATATAAAACTGTTTTAGCAAAAAATACTAAATCAGATGCAAATACTTCTGCAGCCAATGTGGCAAGTAACGTTGATACTAAAAATACTCAAGATTATATTCAAGATAAATTAAGATCTGCCGTCTGGTTGATAAAGTCAATTCATCAACGAAATCGTACAATTTATAAAGTGGCTGAGAGTATAGTTAAATATCAAAAAGATTTTTTTGAAAAAGGTCCATCACATTTGCGACCAATGATATTAAGAGATATTGCTAATGATATAGGTATGCATGAGTCAACAGTGTCACGAGTCACTACTGCAAAATATGTTCATACTGTTCAAGGTATTTTTGAATTAAAGTATTTTTTCAATTCAGGCATAAACAGTACAGATGGTAGTGATGCCCTAGCTAGTGAAGCTGTTAAATTGAAAATAAAAGATTTAGTTTCAAAAGAAGATTCTAAAAAACCATTATCGGATCAACAAATTGTTGATGCTCTCAAAAAAGATGGTTTACAAATTGCGCGAAGAACTATAGCAAAGTACCGAGAGATGTTAAAGATTTTACCAAGCAGCCGCCGTAAAAAATTAGTATAGTACTAAAAATATTGTTTATTGTGGTGATTCGCAAAATCACCACAATAAACAAGAAAATTGATGTATAACTTTTTATTGTAATCTTGAATGATCAATATCAATTATCATATTTGATAACCCAACATCAACGCCAAAACCTGATAATAATTTTATCGAAACAGGGATTGAAAAATCAATTAACTTTAAACTTTTACCGACAAAAACCCCTGCACCTAATCCAACAGCGGCATTGGCTTGAACTAGTGCATATTCACCAATTAGTTCTAATGGGTTGTATGAGAAAAGAGGGATATTAAAGCTAGTACCAAGAATTTTCATATAACCAAAGCCTACTCGCAAATCGATGGGTGCTGTTCCCATTTTAATTTTTATTGGCAAGTTAGCTTGTTCACCAAATCCATTTTTACATTTAAGATCACCTAACCCTTGAAGCTCATAGTCACCAAATAAAATTTGGGCACCTCCTCCTTTTGCTGTAAAATTTAAATCACAGCTCCACATTGAGGCTTGTGCCATTGCTAATGATGATACAAAAAGAGATGCTAAAACAAATAATGTTTTTTTCATAAATACCTTTCCTTCATTTAAGAAGTTTAATTTACTCAAGTTATTTGAGTTTGTTTTTGTTGTGTGAGGGTGTGTATAAAAAAGTATTAAAGTTGGCAATAGGTTGACGGAACATTTTGTTCCGAAACTGATATCGGAACAATGTTATCCGACAAAGCGCATAATTGAAGTAACTCATGGACAGGCATTAAAAAGTAAACAATAAAGTGACAAATTAATTTATTAGCGACTCACATGATTATAATTCTTAGGGGTTTTAAGTGACTCATGATTATTTACAACTTTTAAAAAGTGAATTATCTGCTCGTCAGTTCCGAAATAGTTCTTACTCAATGCGGGCATTTGCTCGTGATATTGGAGTAAGTGCAACAGCATTATCTGATGTTTTAAATGGTAAAAGAAATTTTTCAAAATCTAATATCGATAAAATAAGTAATGCTTTACAATTAACTCAACTCCAAAAGCAATATTATTTTGCACCTTCAAAAATTAGTTCAAATGATTTTTCGCGATTGATTTTAGAAGAAGATACATTTCGATGTGTTGCTGATTGGTACTATTTTGCAATTTTAAATTTAGCCAAGATTAAAAATAATAGTAGTAATCCTGTTTGGATTGCTGAACGACTTGCTCTAACAGTTGAAGAAGTAAATCAAGCACTTCAAAGATTAACAAGGTTAAAATTTATAAAAATTCAAAAAGGTAAATTAATTCGAACAACTCATCCCCTTGGCACATTACGGGATATTCCTTCACTCGCAGTAAAAAAACATCATACAGATAATTTAAAATTAGCAAGTGAAGCTTTAGTAAATGTTCCTATTGAGGATAGAGATTATTCTTCAACGACAATGGCTATTTCAAAATCACAATTAAAACAAGCTAAAGAGTATTTGCTCAAAGCAAAGCAAAAAGTAGGTAAAATTTTAGAGAAAGATGAACCAGATTCAGTCTATGTATTTTCATACCAGTTATTTCCAGTAGAAAATTATAAAAAGAAACCAACTGATTCAAAAGATAAATATTAAAATTTAGTGGAGTAAAAAATGTTAAAAATTAAAAGTAATAATTTAAAACGAAATTTAACAAACTTAGTTGCAATTATAATTTGTTATTCGCCTTTGAATTTTGCATATCAGCATAATGGAGACGATGTATATAATGGAGAAAGCATAATAGATCTCACAGTGAAATATGCATATTTAAAATTAGAAAACTTATCAAAACTTTGTCTTAAAGCAAGAACTTGTGATTTAAACCAATCTGAGGAGTCTTTATTAGAGATTATTATTTCTACTTTACCAGTAGAACAAGTGAATGAAAACCAGATAACTATTTTATCAAGTAAAGATAGGCCTGAATTATTTTTAATTGATAATGAAATGAAGGTTGCAGTGACTGGTTCTTATGTTTCAAGTCCGATTTTTCTTAACAGAGAGCTTCTTTATAAAAAAAATGAAACAAATTTAAATTTAATACCACTTTCGCTAGCTGAAATTGCAGGGATACTAATTCATGAAATGGGTCATCATCATGGTAATTTTAGTGAGTCAGAACTAGATGGGCTAGCTGCGAAAATCACAATGTTTTTAAATAGGCACATTGAAATGCTTCCTCAATTACCTAGACAAAAAGAATTGTCTGGGTTGCTAGTAAATTCTGATAATAAAAATGGATTTCCGGAATTTATTTTATCTTCAGGAGAAGATTTTATTAGCCTAGCTTCAGAACTAAAAGATGAATTTTATTGTCCAGCAGAATCAATTTTTAAACGTCGCGGGAAAAAACCCATTTCAGTTTTTTTATTTAATTTGCATTGGAGTAATAATGGTCAATTAAATTCGGAAGGAAAATATTCTTTAATTGGAAATTTAATACTAAATTGTGAGAATGCTCAAAAAAATATAGAAATTATTAACGATTACAAAATTTTTATAAGTTTCAAATTAAAAGATTATTCGAATATGCAATCGGCAGTAATTGATAAATCTTCAATATATTCAGAAGAATTTTATGAACCCCGGTGGAAGTTATTCTAAAACTAGCTTTAGAACAGTTATGTTGAATTTCAAGGAGCGCAACTAGAGAATTCACTAAAGTGTAGTTTTTAAAAAATCAGATAGTTTTTCTTTTTTGAGGTAATGAGTGATTGAATGCTCAAGACCTTCAGTGAGTTTGTGAAAAGCACCTTGAAATGAGGTGCTCACCAGGCATTTTTTATTAGGGGTTTTGTCAGAACAAGCCAGAATGGGCTTTGTTTGAATACTTAAGTAAATTTCATCTAATGTAATCTTATCTGGAGGGCGTTTAAGTTTTAGTCCACCCATTTTTCCTTTTGAAGATATAACTAAATTGGCTTTTACCAATTGAGCAACATGACGGCGAATAACTGTTGGATTAGTTTTTATTGAAGAAGCAATGTATTCGGATGTTACTTTTGAGTCGTCACTATTATAATAATAAGCTAACAATGTTAAAATATTTAATGATACTGCAAATTTATTATCAACCATAGGTAGCAGTTATATTATAAATTTAAATTTTTAACAATAAGCAAAAATTTCAAATTAGTATTTAAATATAACAATTATTGTTGCATTTTAATTAAAATAGTTTAAATGTGCTTTTCATTGTTACATTATGAAAGGAAATAGTTATGAGTTCAAATTTAAACCAATCTGATATTAAAAACGAAATTCAAGCAGCTTTGGATTGGAGATATGCAACTAAAATTTTTAATAAAAATAAAAAAATTTCAGACGAAAATTGGAATTTATTAGAGGACTGTTTAATAAAAGCTCCTTCATCTTACGGATTACAACCCTGGAAGTTTTTAATTATTAAAAATCCAAAACTTCGACAAGATTTACGAGTTCACACTTGGAACCAATCACAAGTTACAGATGCGTCCCATTACGTTGTTTTTTTAGCAAAGCAACAATTAGATATTGAGCATATTGATAAACATTTAGCTCGTGTGAGCGATTTGCGTGGGGTAAGTTCTGAAACTTTAACGGGCTATCGTAATATGATGACTGAGAACTTACTTAAATCAGATCGATTTAAAACAATTCGCTTTTGGGCCCAACGACAAGCCTATATAGCAATGGGTTTTTTATTAGAAACAGCTTCTTTACTTCAAATTGATGCTTGCCCCATTGAAGGGATGTCTCCTGAAGAATATAACAAAATTTTAAAATTAGAAAACACAGGGTGGGAAACTATCGCTGCCGTGGCTCTTGGGTATCGCAGTGATGATGATAAATATCAATCCATCAAAAAAGTTCGCTTTGATAAAAGTGATGTCATCGAGTGGATCTAGTTTTTCAAATTCTTTAATTCGGTCCTTAACTCGACTTTATTCTTATATTCAAACCTGACCATTCAAAAGCCAAATTTAGAATAGTTGAACGCGATATTTAAGCGGTTCTGTGGAGCTTATAAAATAATATAAGACAAATAAAGGACACAACCGCTGCAAAAAAATATGGAGCACCATAAATTTTAGGTTCGAAATTATCTGAAGTAAAATAGCCAAATAATTGAGTTGTTACAATAGGTGAAATTATACTTGCTAAACTCATTAAACTAACGAGGGAGCCTTGTAGCTCGCCTTGTTCTGTACTTTCAACTCGTTTTGAAATTATAGATGAAAGAGCTGGGCCTGAAATCCAAAATATAGAAGAAGTAAATAAAATAGCATAGACCATCCAGCCTTCATAGGCTAAACCATAAAGTACAAATGCTACAGTAAAACCTATTAAACTCCATAAAACAGTATTTAACTCACCCCATTTAGGAATTAAGATACGTGTTAAATAACCTTGTGAGATGGCTGAAAGTAATCCTACAAAGGCTAGCGAAGTACCAACCTCTGTGACACCCCAGCCAAATCGTGCTTGAGTGTACAATGTCCATATTGAAGGATGGGTTTGTCCCGCTAATTGAAATAAAAAGTACACCACTAATAAGGTAAATAATCCTGGCAATGAAAATATTTTAAAAAGTGATTTCATTGGATTTATTTTTGACCATTCAAATTTACTGCGTTTTTCTGGAGGTAAAGATTCAGGGAGTATAAATAATCCAAATAAAAAATTTAAAAAATTCATTAAGGCTGCTGCATAAAACGGTAAAAGAGGATTATACTTTCCAAGAAGTCCACCAATAGCAGGTCCCAATATAAATCCTAATCCAAAACCAGCACCAATTAATCCGTAATTTTTAGATCGATCCTCAAGTTTAGAAATATCTGTAATGTAGGCCATTGCAACGGTCATGCTTGCACTTGTTAGTCCAGTGATCATCCGGCTAATAAACAGCACAGTCAAATTCGGAGAAATTGCCATTACAATATAATCAAGGGCACTTACAAAAAGTGAAGTTAGCAAAATTGAACGACGACCATATATATCAGAAATTACACCCAATAGTGGTGAAGCTAAAAACTGCATGACTGAAAAAATTGAAATAAAATACCCATAAAGGTGGGTCATGTCCTGTTGTGAATCTGAAAATCGACGAATAACTTCAGGAAGAGATGGAATCATAATTCCAATTCCTATGACATCGAGAACAACAGTAATGAAGATAAAAATTAAGCGAGGTTGTTTCATATTTTTTTATTCACCATATTGTTGAAAGTTACTGTTGATTTAATTTACAGTTAAGAAAAATTTACTTTCGAATACTTTTTTTCACATTTAAAAATAAATATCCATTAAATAATACAATCAGATTTTTTGTCATTTGAAAAGTTATATTTCATAAGGAAAGTATCAATGAAGTTGAAGTTTATATTTTTAGTGATTGCATCATTCAATTTTAATATTGCTTCAGCTGAAGTAATTGAAAAATCAGGTTATCGTTTAGATACTTCAAAACTATGTGATGGTTTTTCAAAGGTAAATGTATCTTCAATAGAAGGTACTTGTGTTGGTTTAGTGGCAAGTAAACAAGATGGTTTAAAAATGCCACGGTATGCAGTTGAAGCTCCAGACGGAACCATTTATATAACAGAAATGTATGGATGGGCCTTTGGTCGAGGTACAGTTTACGCTTTAAATTTTGACAAGCAAACCTCACAAATAAAATTAGTTAATTTATTTCCAAATAATAAATTAACGACACCAAACGGAATTGTAATGGATCCAGAGGGCCGATTGTTGGTTTAACTCAATTAAATGATGGTTCAGTATTAATTCTAGATGATAAAAATGGAGCAGTTTTGAGATTGTCTTTAAAAGACTTTAATGACACTAGCGATACAGAGTTAGACGACAAAATTGATTCAAATAATTTAGCAAAAAATACTACTTTAGATTTTGATGTAATTTCAGCTTTTAAACCATTGATCCCTTTTTTAAAGAAAAACTGCACTATGTGTCACTCTGAGTTTCAAAAAAATTCTGCAGAAGAAATTTTAACAGACATGAGAAATGGAATGTTAAATTTTAAGTCACCTACAGAGAGTCCTTTTTATTTAAAATTAAAAGCCAAACAAATGCCACCAGAAGAAATAAAAACAATTTTGAATATTACTGATAAAGAATATAATGAGTTTTTAATTTTAGTTGATAAATTTATTAGTTCAATTTTTGTAAATTAAAAATTTTATTTAAGCTCAGCCAAAATATCCCATCCGTAGTCTTCAATTTTTTTATCGCCCATACCTTTTATTTTTCTGAGCTCATCTAATGATTGAGGATTAATGGCTGCAATTTCTTTGAGAGTTTTATCATGAAAAATAACAAATGCAGGAAGATCTTTTTCTTCAGCAATTTCTTTTCGCCAGACGCGAAGTTTTTGATACCTACTTTCACTCTCGACATCTAAATCTAAAGTAGAATTATTTTTTATAGATTTTATATTTCCTGCGTTTTTCTTCGAAGATTCTACTTCACTGTTATTCAAAATTCGTGAAAAAATACTTTTTTGTTTTTTTGAAAACTGAACCATGCGCTCTGATTTTGGTTCACAGACATCGCAGTGTCCGCACCTTTTTATTCGATGGGAGTCTTTAAAATAAGTTAAAATTTCGGAGTGACGACATTCGCTACCTTCACTATAGCTGATCAATGCATTTAAATTTTTCCATCTTAATTTTTTAATTTCAGGATTTGATTCAGAACTTTCAATAAAATATACTTGTAGGCCCTTATCTTTTTTGGAATATAAAAGTAAACAAGTTGAATCTTTATCATCACGGCCTGCACGGCCCATTTCTTGATAAAGTGAATCGATATTTGAGGGCATATTGTAGTGAATAACAAGACGAACATTTGGCTGATCAACGCCCATTCCAAATGCATTGGTTGCGACTAAAATATTTAACTTTCCATTTTGATAGTCATCTTGAATTTGCGTGCGTTCTTGGGTGCTCATTCCTGCATGGTAGTGGGCAACACCTTGAAAGTTTTGTTTTAAAATTTCACAAACATATTCTGTATTTTTACGAGTACCACAGTAAATAATTTTTCGTCCTTCTGTAAATTTGTTGAGTGCACTTGCAATCCAATCAATTTTTTCATCTTCATTTTCACATTCGGTCACTTGATAAAATAAATTAGGTCGGTAAAATCCATATACTTTTCGATCAGCATTTTGAATTTGTAATTGTTTTGCAATATCATTGAGTACTAGTGGAGTTGCAGATGCTGTTAGAGCAATGATGGGAACATTGGGTTGCAAACTTCGCAAAACAGAAAGTGAAGTGTATTCTTCTCTAAAATCATGTCCCCATTGAGAAATACAATGAGCATCATCTATTGCGAATAATGCAACATCTTGATTTTTAATCCATTCATGAAACCCAGTCTTCTGTATCCGCTCTGGTGATAAATAAAGCACAAATGAACCTTTTTGTGCCATCTTAGCAAAAACTTCTTTTTTTTCTTCAATGGGTTGATTGTAGTAAATGCACCCAGCAGGAATCCCAATTTTATTTAAATTATAAACTTGATCTTTCATAAGAGCGATTAAGGGAGAAACTACCACAACAAGTTTATTATAATATACAGCAATAAATTGATAACACAGTGATTTACCTCCTCCGGTTGGTAAAACCCCCATAACGTCCTTATTGGATAAGATGGTAGAAATGATCTCCTTTTGCCCCTTTCGAAAAGAATTCAAATTAAAATTTTTAGTGAGAATACTTTCAAGATTGGCAAAGTTATTTATCATTTTAGAATTCCTAATGCGCTAGAATTTTGCTTAAAATACAGAGAGTCCGATTATATAACTAATCATGCAAAAACTTAATCATTTATTAACTAGTAATAATTGCATTTATGGCACAGTCCGGCTGGATATTCCGAAAAACATGGGATACTAATCTCTTTGTGTATTTCAGTAGTAAGATCACCAATGCCATACTGAGTTATTTAGACCGAAGAGGAGAGGATCTTTCCCCTGTTCTCGAACGTATTGATTTTCCTGAAGAGTTTATGAGAGATCCTGCTTACTGGGTTAATGCCGAACAACTTGAATCTTGGTTACAATTATTTGTCGATTTTTTTCACCCCCTAGAAAAAGCTGATTTACTTGAAGAAGTAGGTTCTCAAATTCCTGAACTCAAAGCATGGGGAGTTTTAGATAGTGTACTTAAGATGATGCCTCGGCCACAAGAAATCATGAATCAACCAGAAAAATTTTTAAGTTATTTTATTTCTCCTGCTCCACCAGTAGCTAATTTGCGACGTGAAGAAAATCGTGTTGCCTTTGATTTACCGATTTCTACAGAACAATTTCCATTAACCACTTCAGTTTTAAAAGCGGCATTTTCCGTATTGCCTTGTTATGTCTCTCAATCGCAAGCAAAATGTGAGTGGGAAGATATTCATTTTAGTTTAACTTGGTCTAAAGAGCCGACCAATATGTTATTAACTACTGAGCAATTAGGGCATCGTATTAGTCCCGAACTTATGCAGTCGATTATTGATCAACTTGAACAAAATCAAAGAGAGCTCGAAAAGCGTAATGAAGAGTTGGTTCGTAAAAATGAAGAGTTGGAAGCTGCACATAAAGAATTACAAAGTCATATAAATAAAAAATTATTTAATGAAAAAATGAAGGGGCTCTCAGAATTTGCAATGGTTGTAGCTTCTGATTTACAAATTCCTGCGGATACATTAACTCAAGAAATTCAACGCATGCAAGATTACATGGTAAGGGCACAACAAGTTATTACTTTAATGAATGGACTTGAGAAGACTTCACCTTTGTTAAAAGAAATTTTAAGGCGAGTAGATTGGGAGTGGGCTAAAAATTATTTTCATAAATCTTTAAAAGAAAGTGATAATGCTTTAAACTCTATTCGAAAATTAAGTGCAGATTTGCGAAGAGGAAGTCAAGAATCAATTGGAACAATTTTGACGGATAAAGTATCCTCAACAACACAACTTTTAAATTTAGATAAAGTTGAGATAACCGATGATCAAAATAAAATGCAAGATGACTTTTTACAAAAAGAAAAATTAAGTATTACTGATACAAAATCAAAAACAAACTCAAAATTAAACTCGAACTCAAATATAACCCACACTAAAGAGCCAGTTCAACCCAACTTTTTATCAATGATAGAATAGGGTCTAAAAAAGAAATTGGTTCACAAAGTAAAGCTAAAGACGAAAGGAATTTTATGTCAAAAATTACATCCATTAAAGCGAGAGAAATATTAGATAGCAGAGGTAATCCAACAGTTGAAGTTGAGGTAGTTACAGCTTTGGGATCAAAAGGTAGAGCTGCGGTACCTTCAGGAGCATCTACTGGAGCCCATGAAGCAATTGAATTAAGAGATGGAGATAAAACTCGATATATGGGAAGAGGAGTTAAGACAGCCCTAACTCATGTGAATCATCGTTTAGCTGGTGAACTGATTGGAACAGAAGTGACTTCACAATCATTAATCGACAAAATATTAATAGATTTAGATGGCACTCCTAATAAAGGAAAATTTGGAGCTAATTCGATCTTAGGAATTTCATTAGCTGCGGCTAAGGCTGCTGCCATGGAATGTAATTTACCTCTTTACCGCTATGTAGGTGGAGCGAAAGCAAATCATTTACCAGTTCCTTTAATGAACGTCTTAAATGGTGGGGCCCATGCAAATAATGGTTTAGATGTTCAAGAGTTTATGATTGTTCCAGTTGTTGGTGGGAGATTCAATGAGTCACTTAGAGCTGGTGCCGAAATTTTTCATACCCTTAAAAAAATTCTTGGTCAAAAAGGTTTATCAACTGCTGTTGGCGATGAAGGCGGATTTGCTCCAAAATTAAAGTCAAATAAAGAAGCGTTAGAATTACTCATGGAAGCCATTACCCAAGCAGGTTACAAACCTGGGCAAGATGTATTTGTAGCCTTAGATGTCGCTGCTACTGAATTATTTAAAGACTCAAAATACACTTGGGAAGGTAAGCAAATTTCTGCAGAAGAATTAGTTAGTGTTTACTCTTCTTGGACAAAAGAATTTCCAATGATTAGTATTGAAGATGGATTAAGTGAAGATGATTTTTCAGGCTGGAAGCATATCACTGATAAATTAGGGGCAAAACTTCAACTTGTGGGTGATGATTTATTTGTGACAAATCCTAAACGTTTAGAAAACGGAATTAAAGAAGGTTTGGCAAATGCTTTACTTGTAAAAGTAAATCAAATTGGTTCTTTATCTGAAACTATGGATGCGGTTTCATTAGCTCAACGAAATAGTTATAAAACTGTAATGTCCCATAGAAGTGGTGAAACTGAAGACACTACGATTGCTGATTTGGCAGTTGCTTTAAATTGCCACCAAATAAAAACAGGAAGTTTATGTAGAAGTGAGCGAACTGCAAAATACAATCAATTATTAAGA
>SXSU01000107.1 GCA_005793345.1 Bdellovibrionales bacterium | reverse complement strand
TGAAAGGGAAAGTCAGGTCAAGAAAAATATTTTGAAGGAGGAGTTTGATACATCACCGGTAGCGACTCCTAAGGATTTGTTTTGCCTAAATATTTTCAGTTTCATTTTGAATCGGATCAAACGTTTCATAAGGAATCACTGGAATAGTCTACATATGCTTTAGTTGAGTCATTGTTGTACCGATAAATTCTTTATGAAATATGAGTGTAATTTTAGATTTATAACTTTTCTGATATTGCAATTTACATCTTTATTTTTGAATGGTTGTAGTGGTTGTTCATATTTTTATTTGAATATTTCTAGTTTAGATAATTCAACTTTGGTAGATAATGGTAATACTCAAACTCCAACTCCAACCGAGTTACCAGAAATTTCATTTTCAGATATTAAGTCAAATTCTTTAATTGTTAATTGGAGTGGTGCAAGTTCAGAGGTTTTAAAATATACAATTGCTTATGGGACTTCGACAGGAGAATATAGTTCTACTTTAGAAATTGATTCAAGTTTATCTAGTTTCAAAGTTGAAAATCTTACTTATTCAACTCAATATTTTTTTATTATTAAAGCAGAATACTCCAATAATATAATACTAACAAGTCAAGAGAGGTTTGTAACAACTAACTCTTTCACCTGTGCAGATCATCTTACTTCAAGTATTTTGAATATTAAGGGTATGGGAACAATCTCTGATCCATATATTATTTGTTCTCCTTTTCAGTTTAAAACTCTTGCCAAAATAGAGTCGGTTTCTTATTTAGATAAAAGTTTTGAGTTGGGTAGAGATATAGATTTTTCTCAACTTGTGGAACCATACGACCCAATTGGTTCTTTGACTTTTCCGTTTATGGGGCAATTAAACGGTCAAAATTTTACCCTATCTAATTTAAACATCGTAACATTAGGCACAGTATCAAATGTTGGTTTGTTTGGTGTCACAAAAAAAGCTCAATTTCAAAAATTAAAATTAAACAACTTTAATTTTCAAATTAATAGTAGTGCCAGTAATGTTGCTGCTTTAATTGGTCAATCTTTGAATAATACATTTATTGAAAACATTGAGTTAAAAAATATTAATCTCAATGTTCTTAACGGTGACAATATAGGTGGAGTTTTAGGTTATGGTGATGCAAATGTTATTCATTTAAATACTGATGAGGTCAGTAGTCTACAAGGTAAATCCAATGTAGGAGGTGTTATTGGGTATTGGATTAATAAATCTGAGTCTGGTAATGTGGTTTATATTCTCCAAAATAATATAAATGATGCAATTGTAAGTTTATCTTTAAATGGAACTGAATCTGTTGGTGGACTTGTTGGAGTTTCTTCAGCAGAACATCTGACAGGCAGTTATCAAAATGTAATTTTGAAATCTAATTTCGGAGGCATGATCACAACGACAGCTACAACTGCATCAATTAACATTGGAGGATTAGTTGGGTTTAATGATACTATCATAAATATTTTGAGAACTAAGTATAATGGAATAATTAATAATTGTGGATCATTTTGTGGTGGCATAATTGGAAAAAGTTTTTCAATCATGATAATGAATATAGAAAGTTGTTTATCTGAAGGTATTATTTATGGAAATTTTGATGTTGGTGGAATATATGGTTACTTATTGAACGGAAATGTTAGATACACAAAATCAAGCTCCATGATTTATGGAAATAATGCGGTTGGAGGTTTTGGAGGATACAGTAATCAAGTTACTTTTAATCATGTGGTATTTTCTGGAACTATTGATAAATACACTGATTCTGAAGTGGACCATGTTGGTGGTTTTTTTGGCGAAGCTACTTCTAATTCAACTTTGTATAATGGTATTAGTTATGGAAAGATTCTTAGTGCAGGATCAATAAGTGGAGGAATTTTGGGTAACAACAATTCTGCAAGTGGAATTCCTACTGTATCGAAAAGTTTTTGGGATAAAGATATTTCAGGACTGACGCAATTTTGTGGAGGTACAAATGGTTCAAATTGTAATACTGCAGGTATGCTTAATCTAGGAAGATCAAATGCTGAACTTCAATCCCCAAGTACTATTGCAACCTTAACTTCAAATGATAGCAATTGGACTTTTTTTGGAGTTGCTGATGATGCTAACCCATTCGCTCCGATTGATGATTGGGTAATATCAGTAAAAAGTGGAATGCCAGATTTATTACTTTTTGGATTTGATCCTTTAATTCATCATCCCTTTGGAGTTGGAATGGGGTCTGGAACAATTTCTGATCCATTTTTAATTGATCATAGTGATGATTTAAATTTAATTTCTAAAAATTATTTTTTAAAAGGCGATCATTATTATAAACTCATCTCAGATATAGATTTTACTCAACTCTCCTCTAGTTTTGTTAAGTGGGATTTTTTTAATGGAGTTTTTGATGGCAATAATTATTTTTTTAAAAAATTAGTGATAAATAGTACAGGGGTTTCAAATTTAGGTTTAATAGGAGCAAGTTCTGGCAGTTTAATTCAAGATTCGGTTTATTCATTTAAATCTTTGTCCGATGAAATATTTTTTATTGGTCAATTCAAAAATTTAAATATTTCTCAATTTTCACTAACTGGTAATAATACAGTAGCTGCCTTAAACGCCAATGATTTTCAAATGCTTTCTTTAGATAATGTGAATGTGACAAGTTCGACTTTTGTTGGCCAGAATTTTGTGAGTTCACTAGGTAGAAATTGTTTTTCTGTAAAAAACTCTATAGCCAATGTTGTGGTCAGTGGGCACAACACAATTGGGGGAGTTTGTTCTTTTGTGATATTTTTTGAAAATGTAATCAGTTCTGGTTCTATTCAGGGGTATAATAATGTAGGAGGAGTTTTTGGTAGTAATTCATCTCAATTTGGAACTGAAATTGATTTTTCAAATTTTAAAAATTCAATTGGTGCTCATTTTAGTGGAAATGTTGTTTCAACAGGTACCAATGCAGGTGGAATATTTGGCTCTGCAGGAATGATGAGTGTATCACAATTAAAATTAAATAATTCGTCTCGAATTAACGGAAATGAGAATGTAGGTGGTCTAGTTGGAGAAATGACATATGGCTCTATATCAAACTCATCAGTAAGGGGAGCAATGAGTACTCCCTTCCAAATTGTGGGGCAAAAAAATGTTGGTGGAGCTATAGGTCAAATCAGTGATATAAATCCAATTTTATTTTTATTCTATGGATGGTCTGGAAATCTAAAGTTTCAATCTGTCGATCAAGTTGCAATTAATCATGGAACTATTACTGCTCAAAATCAAGTGGGGGGATTAATTGGTGTAACTTCCGGAAGTTTAACAAGTAAAGTAATTTCTAACTCATATTCTCAAGCGCAAATTACAACAAGTGGAGGAAGCGATAGTGTTGGTGGACTAATAGGATTGATAACTTCTGCAGGCACAATTGGAGAGACAGTAACATTATCAAATTTATACTATGCAGGCATCATAAGTAGTTCGGCCTCTAATGTTGGTGGTCTAATAGGGGTTAATTCCTCTTCTAATACAATTTTTAATTATAATTTTTGGGACTCAACAAAAAATGCAAGTTTAAGTTTTTTAAGCGTAGGTAATGGAGGTGTTTTTTCGTCTGCAGAGATTGAGCCTAAATCAACATCTGAATTGACGACTAACCAGCCCTATTTGAATGGAGGTTGGGATTTAAATTCAATATGGACATCTTCAGGTACTTTAAACCAAGGATATCCAGAATTAAGTTTTTGAGAATTAAATTTTAAAAATTATTATAGTGGGGAGATTAATAATCTCCCCACTATAAACATAACGTACTCTCTATTTAGCTTCTAACATTTTCAAAACATTTAATTTTCCACCTGTTACAAGTTTTCCTTGTAATTCTGGAACAGCTACAGTGTTGTTTAACAATGCTGCTTTAACTTCTTGCCAAGTTTTTTCTGGATAAGCTGACCAATAAAGTGCAGCAGCGCCAGCAACATGAGGAGTTGCCATTGAAGTACCATCCCAGAAAACTTCAATTCCTAACATAGGTAAATCAACAACTTTATCTGAATAACCTCCGCCAACTACAGTTGAATAAATTTTTACACCAGGTGCACCCAAATCAACGGAGCGAACGCCCCAGTTTGAAAAAGATCCAAACTTATTTGAAGAGTCTAAAGCTGCAACGCTCACGATGATATCATGATTATAGCTTGCAGGATAACCTGGTTTTCCATCTGTATCATTGTCATATCCAACACCTTGGTGACCATTACCTGCAGCTGCGATAAATAAAGCTCCGTGATCTTGTGCGTACTGAATAATATCTTTTAGAGCTTGGTTTGAAGCATCTTCTGCTGGATCTTCACCTTCTGAGCCCCATGAGTTTGATAAAACTTTTGCACCATTATCAACAGCATACTTTATTGCTTTAATGGCTCCATCAGTAGTGCCTGAACCTTTTTCATCCATAAATCTTAGAGTCATGATCTGTACATTTGGAGCAACACCACTGATACCAATAGAATTGTTTCCTCGAGCGGCAACGTTTCCAGCGCAATGAGTTCCATGTCCTGGGTTTCCACCACCAAAAATAAGTTTTAATTGTTCAACTGCTACGTCATAGGGCTTATTATCATTACGAGCCATATCCCATCCGATAATATCATCTGCATAACCATTATTATCATCATCAACACCATTTGATGATTTATCTTTACCATTGGTATCAACTCCAGTTTCGCCAGGATTTCTCCATAAATTTGCAACTAAATCAGGATGTGTGTAATCTGTTCCTGTATCAAGTACAGCAACGATCATTGATCTATTTCCTTTATGGATTTTCCACGCTTCTTTGCCGCCAATATCATTCATACCCCATTGTTTATTAAGGTCAGAATCAATGCCGACTTTTTCGTTAGTTGGAGCATTTGGAATTGGTGGATTATCTGTTTGAGCGTCAGTGCTCGGAGAGCTTTCTAGAGCTTTTGCTATCAATGATCTTTGATATGGATTATTAACTTTGTAATTTTCAAGTAATTTAATTTTGTAATTGGGTTGTACATATTCAACCATTTCATTACTTTGAAGTGTTTGTTTTAAAGTTAGTCCGTTATTAAATCGCACATTTGATGCAGCAGATGATTTTACATGAACCCATTCATCTGTTAGTGTTTCAACTTTTTGATCTCCAGTTGAAAATGTTTTCATAAAACGAAAACTATTTAATGTTCCTGGTTTTAACTTTACGAGAAAGTCCTGTCCCGCGTTAGAAACCGTCCCTTGAAGTGTGGCAAATAAAACCACTAGGCTTAAAGTACTAGCCTTCATAATATCCCCTCCTTGTAGTGATTTAAATTTATTTTAAGAAATAACTTCTCATATTTAAGTCTGATTGATTGCTTCGCAATTGTATCAAACATAATCATGAGCAGTTTTTTTCTTGTTTAATATAAATATTAAATCATTTTATTATATTGAAAAACTACGATCCCTCCGAAAGTAGCTTTCCAATTGACAGAAAGTCTTGCTTTTAAAATTCAATTTGACAAGTAGAAATATTATTTTCGTGGCATTTTCTATTATTTTAATCGTGACAACATGTTCTATTTACCATTTAAATTTTGTTGTATAAAATTGTTTAATTGAATTAATAACATGAACTTATATTATGAAACCTTAGGTTGAAATTAAAAAAAAGAAAAAAACTTCTCGCAATTGTGTCTGGTAAAACTAGTTTTCGTCCAGATTTATTCTGGAGAAGTAAAAGGATTTGTTTATGAATACAAATGCTCGCGTTCCTGTGAATGTGCAGCCTTCAGATGAAGAGTTATCAAAGTCTTTTGCTTTCACTTCGCGGTTAGAAGATATCGTGGCTTGGGGAAGAAAAAATGCATTATGGCCATTACCCTTTGGAACCGCATGTTGCGGTATCGAAATGATGTCTGTCATGGGACCAAGATATGATTTAGCTCGTTACGGAGCTGAAGTTGTTCGATTCTCTCCACGACAAGCGGATTTATTACTTGTTGCTGGAACCATCACCGAAAAAATGGCACCTATTTTAGTCCGAATTTATCAACAAATGTTGGAACCAAAATACGTTATTGCAATGGGCGCATGTGCTAGCTCCGGTGGTTTTTATCGCGCTTACCATGTACTTCAAGGTTGTGATAAAGTTATACCCGTAGATGTTTATGTACCTGGTTGTCCACCAACTCCTGAGGCTGTGTTAGATGGAGTAATGTCTCTTCAACGAATGATTGCATTACAACAACCTCGCCCTTGGAAAGATCAATGGAAAGGACTTTTAACATGAGTCTTACAATAGATACACTTAAACAACAGTTATCTAGCAATGTAAAAGTTGATAACTTATTCTTTGCTACAAATTTTGGTGATGATGTTATTGTTGCACCTAAAGAAGAAATTTTTGTTCTTTTAAAATCTTTAAAAGAAAATAATCAGTTTGATTTTTTAATCGATATTTGTGGTGTGGATTATCCAGATAGAGAACAGCGTTTTGAAGTGGTCTACCACTTATACTCATCTGCTAATAATAATCGATTGCGAGTAAAAACTAATGTTAAAGAAAATGAATGGGTTGATTCTGTTATTTCTATTTGGAAAGGTGCTGATTGGTTTGAAAGAGAAGCCTTTGATTTATTTGGTATCCCATTTAAAAATCATCCCAATCTTAAAAAAATCTTAACACATCATGAGTTTGTAGGTCATCCATTACGTAAAGATTATGAAGCCAATCAACAACAACAATGTACAACTGTATTGCCCTTGCAATTTGATAACGAAAATGGTGTTGATGGAACCATTTTAGATCCAAAATTTGTACCAATAAATATTGGGCCTTCACATCCTGCGACCCATGGAACATTACGGATTATGGCAGAGCTTGATGGCGAAACAATTGTTCGAGCCAATGTTGAAATTGGTTACCTTCATAGATGTTTTGAAAAGATGGCCGAGACCCACACTTACAATCAAGTCATTCCCTATACTGATCGGTTAAATTATTGTTCTGCTCCAATGAATAATGTTGGCTATTGTAAAACTGTTGAAAGATTATTGGGTGTTGATATCCCACCAAAAGCAAAAGCATTACGAGTAATTTTATCAGAACTTTCTCGTGTTATTGATCACATCATAGCAGTCGGTACAGGTGCTGTGGATCTTGGTGCCTTAACTGGTTTTTTCCATTTGTTTACATATCGTGAAAAAGTTTATACATTGTTTGAAAGACTTTGTGGTTCACGCTTGACAGTGGCTCTTACTCGAGTGGGAGGAATGGCTCAAGATGCAAGTCCTGCTTGGATTCAAGAGGTTCTAGCATTTTGTAAAGAAATGAAAGTTGCTATTGATGAAATAGATCAATTATTAATTGGAAATAAAATTTTTAGAAAAAGAACTGAAGGTGTTTGTCCTATTAAACCCCATGAAGCTATTCAGTGGGGATACACTGGTCCTTTATTAAGAGCATCTGGTGTAGCACATGATCTTCGTAAAGCTCAACCCTATTATGGTTATGAGCAATTGGATTTTGATGTTCCTATTGGAACTAATGGAGATATTTTTGATCGCTATTTAGTGCGTGTTGAAGAGATGAGACAATCTATTCGTATAGTAGAGCAAGTTTGTAAAAATATGCCAGAAGGTGATTACACAATTCGAGATAAAAATATTGTTTTACCAGCTAAAAAAGATGTTTATGGAAATATTGAAGGATTGATGAATCATTTTATGTTGGTTGTAAAAGGATTTAGACCTCCAGTTGGTGAAATATATGATGCGACAGAAGCTGCTAATGGTGAATTGGGTTTTTATCTCGTATCAGATGGTTCTGCAAATCCTTATCGTTTAAAAGTAAGACCTCCATGCTTTGCAATTTATCAGTCCTTCCCAAGTGTAGTTAAAGGAACATTAATTGCTGATGCCATTGCCACTGTTGCAAGTATGAACGTTATTGCTGGAGAGTTAGATAGATAATATTAGATGATATGTATTAAATTATTTATTGAGATTTAAAATAAATTAAAAGAGTGATTATTAAAAATCACTCCAAACAAAAAGTACAACTTCCATTTTAATTTTTATTTATTATGGATTGTTTTTAGCGGAGTCCGCATTATGTTTAAGTTATCAGACGAAGGACTTAAAAAAGTCCAAGAAGAGTTAAAAAGATATGAGAGCAAGAATTCAGCTATCATCCCTGCGCTGTATATTGCACAAAAAGAAAATGGGGGATGGATTTCTGAAGAGATTATTGGATATTTATCGGAAGTGATGGGACTTCCAGCCTCTAAAATCAATGAAGTTTTTAAGTTCTATACAATGTTCAATCAAAAGCCAGTAGGGCAGTATCATGTTCAGTTTTGTAATAATATTTCTTGTGTTTTAAATGGAAGTAGAGAAGTGGCTTCCGAAGTATTAAATAAAATGCATACAAAAATAAATGATATTTCATTGGATGGAAAATATTGTTTTTCATTTGTCGAATGTTTGGGGTCTTGTGGAACAGCACCAATGATGCAAATAAACGATGAATACTATGAAAACCTCACTGCAGAAAAAGCTGTAGAAATCATTAAGGGGCTCAAGTAATTATGGATACTAAAAATCTTGAAGTAAAATATTTGTCTGAACACTACAGTAATCCTGAGTATAAAACTATTGAGGGTTATAAAAAACTTGGTGGTTATGAAACATTAAAAAAATCTTTAGGTCTTCAACCTCAACAAATAATTGATGAGGTAAAGGCTTCTGGATTAAGAGGTCGAGGTGGAGCAGGTTTTCCCACTGGAGTTAAATGGGGCTTCTTACCTAAAAATGGTGAACCTCGTTACTTACTTTGTAATGGAGATGAGGGTGAGCCTGGTACTTTCAAAGATCGTTTAATTTTTGAAGAGGCTCCCCATCAATTGATAGAAGGTATGATTATCTCTGGTTTTGCTGTTGGTTCAAATAAGGGATATATTTATATTCGTGGTGAATATAAAAAACCAACTGGCGTAATAGAAAAAGCTTTGCGTGAAGCTTACGATGCGGGATTTCTTGGTAAAAACATTTTGGGATCAGGTTTTAATTTTGATTTGGATGTTTACTGGGGAGCTGGAGCATATATTTGCGGAGAAGAAACTGGAATGATCTCATCTCTTGAAGGTGAGAAAGGGCAACCTAAATTAAAACCTCCATTTCCAGCAATTCAAGGATATTTAAAAAAACCAACAATAGTAAATAATGTTGAAACGCTTGCTGCTGTTGTTAATATTATGCGAGATGGTGCATCTACTTATAAAAAATGGGGCACTGAAAAATCTTGTGGTACAAAATTATTTTCATTGAGTGGTAATATTGTAAAACCAGGTAACTATGAAGTGCCTTTAGCGTTTCCGTTAAAATCATTAATTTATGATTTGGGTGGCGGTTTAAAACCTGGGCGTAAATTAAAAGCCGTAATTCCAGGGGGATCATCGGCACCTGTCTTAACTGCAGAAGAAGTTGAACGTTGTAATTTAGATTATGAATGTTTAGCAGGAATGGGCTCCATGCTTGGTAGCGGTGCTGTCATTGTTATTGATGATTCACAATGTATGGTCGATTTGTTAGGAGTGTTGACTCATTTTTATCACCATGAAAGTTGTGGCCAATGTACACCTTGCCGCGAAGGTACTGGATGGTTAGATAAAATTGTTCATTCTATATTGAATGGAAAAGGACGATTGCAAGATATCGAGCTATTAGAAAAAGTTGCTAATAATATGAAGGGGAAAACTATTTGTGCCCTTTCAGATGCGGCAGCATTACCTGTATTAAGTTTTGTTTCTAAGTTTAGAGATGAATTTGAATTTTATGTCCGTGAAGGACGCTCTAAAGTGAGAGGAGTTGCCCATGCCCAAATGCACCATTAATGGTAAAGAATTAGAAGTTAAAGATGGAACAACTATTATTCAAGCAATGCATGAAAATGGACAAAAAATTGCTCACTACTGTTGGCATCCTGGCTTAAGTGTTGCTGGAGTTTGTCGTTTGTGTATGGTTGAGATTGAAGGAAATCCTCGTGTTCAAATCGCATGTAATACTGTGGTCACAGAAGGAATGAAAATTAATAATACGAGTGCTAAAGTTAAAGATGCAGTTAAATGGGGACTTGATTTTCATTTAATTAATCATCCACTTGATTGTCCTATTTGTGACCAAGCCGGTGAGTGTGGATTGCAAGATCAATATATGGAATATGGGCAGTATGATTCTGAAATGGCTGAACATAAGGTTAAAAAAAGAAAAGTTGTAGATCTTGGTGATCGTGTTGTTTTAGATTCTGAACGTTGTATTTTATGCTCTCGTTGTGTGCGTTTTACAGATGAAGTTACAAAAACAAATGAGCTTGGTATTTTTAATCGTGGAGATCGTAGTGAGATTGGAACTTTTGATGATAAACCATTACGTAATAAATACTCCGTAAATGTTGTAGATATTTGTCCTGTGGGTGCTTTAACCTCTAAAGATTTTCGTTTTAAACAAAGAGTATGGTATCTTAAAGAAGCGCAAACTATTTGTACTGGTTGTTCAACGGGTTGTAGTGTAAAAGTTTTCTTTAATAAAGAGGGAGTTTTTAGAATTAAGCCATTTAATAATCCAAGCATAAATGGATATTGGATGTGTGATGAGGGTCGTGATACTTATAAATTTGTAAATCCAGAAAATCGTTTATTAAAAGCACGAGTTAAATCTGAAGGAACAGCTTTTCATGAACTCACGGCTGGAGCAGCGGCTAAAGATATATTTAGAAATTTATCGAATGGTGCACTTCAAGGTGCTTCTTTAGTGATGACTGGTCAACCAACCACTGAAGAGATGTATTCAATGGTTACGACTTTTGTAAATCAATTTAAATCTAAAAAAATATACCATTGGAAAAATAATCCAGAAAAATGGAATGAGTTTGATGGTCTTTTAATTCGTGGAGATAAAAATCCAAATACTAAGGGATTAGAACAAGCTTTTGAAAAACATCAAGTGCCAACCTCAGGATCTCCTTTTGATGAATTAGTAAAAGAACTAAATGCAGGAACAGTTAAAACTTTAGTAGTCGCATTTCCTGATAATCATACAGTTTATCCTGATGTGAGAGAAAAATTAGATTTATTTTCAAAGGCTAAAAATTTAATTATTTTGTCGGCATGTAAGCATGAGTGGTTTGAAGGTTTTCAAGGTAATGTTTGGATTATTCCTACAAAAACTTTTGTTGAAAAAAATGGTACCTATATTAATTATGCAGGAACTGCGCAAAAAGTTAAAAGAGCTACGACTATAGTAAGTGAAGCATTAACCTTGTCTGAAGTTGCAACTTTAATTTCAGGTGGAGATGTGACGGTTGAGCATATTGATCCTTTGATTGATCTTAATAAAAACGCAAGTACTGTGACTTATGAAACTCGTAAGAAAAATGAATTTACTTATCGTCCAGGAGGAAATCCATGAGTGTTGTTCAAAAAAAAGGTCCTAACTCAAGTTGGTATTTATCTGGAATTTTAACAGGACTCGGAATCACATTTAGTCATATGATAAAAAATTTGTTTAATAAAAAACAAATGACTACTATTAATTATCCTGAAGAAAAATATGAGTATGGACCTCGATTTAAAGGTAATCATATTTTAACAGTAAAAAAAGATGGCAGTTTGAGATGTACAGCATGTATGTTATGTGCCACCAATTGTCCTGCAGATTGTATTAAAATTGTAGCGGCAGAAAGCCAAGATGCATCTGTTGAAAAATATCCGATAAGTTATGAAATTGATATTTTAAGATGTGTGTATTGTGGTTATTGTGAAGAAGCTTGTCCTGTGGATGCCATTCGTATGGGTCCAGAGTGGCAAACTCCAGGAGTTAATGGTTCAAACTTTATTTATAATATTGAAAAACTCGCATACCGTCCGCAATTAAAAGGTGGCATTGTTTCTACAGTAGACGATGAAGAAAGACATAAATCTGGAATCTAGTCTTGAGAATTTAAATTTTAATGTTGCTATCCTTGCCGTAGGAACAGAGATTACTACTGGGCAAATTTTAAATTCAAATACCCAATGGTTATCGCAGGAACTTTTTAAAGAGGGTTTTGCGATAACTCATCATATGGCCGTGCCAGATGATCATGAATTAATTTATAATGCATTAAAGTTTTTAACATTTACTTGCAGCTGTAATTTGATTTTTGTGACCGGTGGATTAGGCCCTACAACCGATGATTTTACGAGAGAGGTTGTTGCTAAGTTTGTTAAACAACCTCTCAATTGGAGTGAGGACAATTGGGCTAGAGTTGTAGCAAAATTAAATTTTAAGAGTGTTCAAATTCGCGATATGCATAAAAATCAAAGTTACTTTCCAAAAGATGCCATCATTCTTGAAAATCAAGTTGGCACAGCAGATGGCTTTTCAATCAATTTTCAAGGGTTAAATTTAATTCAAGTTTATGTTTTACCTGGGCCTCCTAAAGAATTACAAAATATATACACCAATGAAATTTTACCTAAAATTAAAAATCTAGTTCCTGAAAATTTAAAATGGACTCAAATAATTTACACAACAACGGGTTTACCAGAAAGTGAAGTGGCTGCTTCTGTGAATTCTGTGTTGTCTAAAGAAGATTCACAGTTAATTGCGTATAGGGTTCATAAACCAATGGTTGATGTAAAATTAATTTTTCAGAAAAAAGACCAACAAAAATTTGACCTGATCGCTCAAAAGATACATAAAGCTCTTAAAGATCATTTAGTTTAAAGAATAGTAGTCATTTTTTTGAGTTGATAGATCTAAAAATAATTTTATTGAAAATTTGTATCATTATCTTTAATGTAATTCATGCCAAAATTTTTATATTCTCAATTTATTAATTTTATTTGTACTCGATTATTCATAGTTTTGTATTCATTGTTTGGTTTTGTAATTCAATTTTTCTACTTTGTAAAATCAAGTACATCAAGTGATAATGAAATTTTAAATATTTTGATGACAGGTTACTATATTGCTTTACCAATTTGTTTGGCGAGTGAATATTTTTTTTACAGTACAAAATATAATAAAATTAAATCTTTTTTACTTACAATATTCGCATTTTTAATAGGAGCACTTGCTGATTATCAATTCAAAAATAATTTCACTCCATTAATACATTTATGTTGTATTAGTGTATTAATTTTTGTGTTGAGCCCAAAAAGTGTACTTCAAAAAGAAGAATTGGGAATACATTGGGTATTATCTTTAATAATTAAACTTTTTAATTCACTAATAATTACTTTAATTGTAACAGCTTTATTATTGCTACTGAATTGGGTACTTCGAGATTTGCTGTTATTGCAAATTCCTAAAACTTTAGTGTATTTAATTTATGCTTTTTTATTTCCTCTTTTACCTATATTTTTATTTACTTTTTTAAATATTGAACCAGATAAAGTTGAAGGTTTTTTTTATAAAATTCCCAATCGAATTGAAAGGCTTTTGAATTTACTTTTTAAACCATTAGTAATTATTTATATTATAGTTTTACTTATCTATTTAGTCAAAATTCTCGTTGAAAAATCACTACCTCGAGGGATGGTAAGTGTACCAATTGGGGTTGCATATTTATTATTTATTCTTTTACGTTCATTATTTACATATCAATTTAATCAAAAAAAAGGAATTTGGAAGTTTGAATATTTACTGCACTGGTGTTTTTTACCACTTTTTATATTAATGGGGTTTGGGATTTATGAACGTATAAATGAGTATGGATTCACGATTTATAGATTTTATTTAGTACTACTTTATATGTTAGCTATAATATCATTTTTGCTTTGGACTAAGTTTAATAGACTAGAATTGCGAAAGATTATTTTAGTGTGTGTAATTTCTTTAAGTGCTACAATTTGGGGACCATTTAATCCACTTCAAATTTCGATTTATAGTCAAACAAAGTTATTTTATCTAACCCTAAAAAAATATTCTAACCAATATAATACCTTTGAGGATTTTAATATTAAAATTTGGAAATTAAGAGATGTTAGAAAAATATATGATTCATTAGAATTTATAGAATCAAATGGAGGTTTAGAAAATTTTGTCACCAATGAAAATATAAATCAGCTAATTGCACCTAGAAATAACTTTGAATTAAAAATTAGTTTAATAAAAAAATTACAGTTGAAATTAAAAGAATTAAATATTTTTAGTTACGAGTATCAAGAACTTAATCAACCAATTGGAATGCAAAATAATAAAATTGATTCTCGTGATTGCATTAGTTATTGGTCAGATTTAAGTGACATAGAAAATTATTTTATAGATATAAAAAGTTATGATTATTTTCTAAATATTTCAAATGAATATTTCGATAAGTTTGAATTTGAATTTAATATTCCAGGTAAAAAAGATAAGGTTTATTCCATATATGAAAACGGACCTCTGGTGATTGGTGAACCTAATGAGCAAAATACAAATGTAATTAAATTAGATTTTGTAAAAGCCATAGAAAATTTTAAATCCCAAAAAATTGACAATCAAAATACTTTAAAACCAGTTGTTTTATCAGGTTCGTCTGCTAAGTATAAAGCTAAAATGATTATTTTAAGATCTGATATCAATTGTCATACTAAGTACTTAAAGGCTATTTTACTTTTAAAATTTAAATAAGTTTTTTATAAAGGATTTACATTGTATTAGAAGTCGAGTAACTAGTTTTAAGTTTGCTTAATTAGAAGCGATTTAAATGATATTAGATAATTAAAAATATTTTAAGGTAATTTTAACTTTTAAATTAAAGTGAGAAATCCATGAACGTAACTTTCGAGAAAACTCCGAACCCAGATTGTTTAAAGTTTAATTTAGGATTTGAATTTAATAAATCCCCGTTTTCCTGCACGCATATTAGCGAAACAGACTGCTCACCACTAGCGTACAAGTTATTTGAGTTTCCATGGACTAGTGAAGTGTTTGTCGGAACTAATTTTATAACTCTTAAAAAACAGGATTGGGTGGAGTGGAATTCTATTGCTACTGACATTGCTAATTTTATCAATGAGCAAATTGTAAACAATGAACCTTTAGTTGTTGTTTCACAATCAATGAGTGAAAGTGAGATTGCAAATTTATCTTTAGATGAAATTAGTACTCGAATTAAATTAATATTAGAAAATGAAATTCGCCCCTCATTGGCTAGTGACGGTGGAGATATTGATTTTATTTCTTACGGAGATGGTATTTTGAAAGTTGAATTGAAAGGGGCATGTAAAGGGTGTCCTAGTTCTACACAGACTTTAAAACAAGGAATTGAAGGTTACCTTCAAGAACTCATTCCTGATCTTAAAAAAGTAATTTCAATTTAATTTTGATAAGGATAGAATTTTAGTTTTTTTAGTGAATGTGGAATGTGTGAATTTTATAATTGGTAGAACTTTTAGGCAGCCTTCTCCGCTTGCCAAATATCGAGTTGAACTTGTAAGTTCATCCACATTCTAGGATTTGTTTTTAAAACTTTACTAATAAGTACGGCAAATTCTGCGCTCATGGCTCGTTTTCCACTTATAACTTCGTTAAGTTTTGTTTGAATAGTCGATTTTTTAGATAGCCCACCAGATGCTTCAGAAAGTAAATCTGCAAAATATGATTGCGAATACCCAAGCTCATCCAGCCATACCTCTTTCAGAATTTCTCCAGGATGAGAAGGTTGCCTTGTCGGTCTCTTTTTTATTAATTTTGCCATAATAATCTCCTAGTGATAATCTTCTACTTTAACATTTACAAATTCATTATCAAGAAATTGAAAAGTGATTCTCCAGCCTGATAGCTTATGTATATCAATTGCCCAATCACCCTTGCGGGGACCAACTAACGGGTGAAGACGAATACTTGGAGGAAAACACTTTACCTTTAAATCTTCAAGGCTTTCAACAACTTCCATAATGTCAAGCATGTGAATAGCTCTTCTCCAGTATTGTCTTGGTACTCCCTTGCTTGATCCCTTGTGGAAGAGATCATAGGCAAGTTTATTTCCAAAATCTTTTATCATAAAAACCTCAAAATCAAGTCAATAATACTATGTTACGGTAATACAGTAAAGAACTTTCTTGATCTTCAAATAAAAATTCCATTACTTGAAAGTTACCTTCAAGAACCCATTCCTGATCTTAAAAAAGTAATTTCAATTTAATTTAGGAAGCTAATTTCTCGAGATCTTCTGGGTAGATTCTATATTCACGGCCAACTTTTTTAGATTTTAGGTGCCCTGACTTAATCCACCGAAGTAGGGTTCATTCTGGTCTCCAGTTTACAAGTGTGGTAATAACTATAAGAAACGGCGATTCTATAGAAACTGAAAGGCATATCAAATTATCATTCCGATTTTTTAATTTCTTATAAATTCAAAAATTTGTTAATTAAGATTTGCTCGTGAATAGTTAATATGAATTCGGATGTGGAATTATTTTTGGGATAATTCCCCCTGGGCGACCAAAATGTTTTATATATTCTTTTGAATTAATAAACTTTTTGGGTTCAATAAATTTATTAATTATTGTTGAGTAGTATAGGCACCCTAGATCATCAGGAGGAGCAATTCTTGCAAAAGATTCAGCTTCTTGAAGCATAGCCAACCATTTCTGCTTAAGTTCAAGTAAATTTACAGGTTGAGTTAAGTTTAGACGCATAAAATCTTCTTTATGGAATCGGCCTCTTCTTTTTAATAATTCAAGTAAAGATAATGGATTAAATCCAGGATCTTTTCCGCAAGCAGCCCAACACTGAGCTCCTATTGGTAAAATACTTTCGTGAGTATGGATCACATCAAGCAAATCCCTAGGTTCGTCTCTACCTGCTAAGGCAAGGATTTTATTAATAGTTAAATCTATAGGATGTAAAATAAATCCAATTTCTTTTTCAAATTGCACAGGCATAAATCTCCAGCTTGAATCATGTGCCCATTCAATCTTTGTAGATTCATTATTCTTACTAACTATGCAACGGATATAGCCTGGTTGATTCATTTCAACTTTACAGAGAAAATTATTTTTTAAAAGTAACTTTCTATCTTCAGTAAATGCTGATGCAACTCTTTCTTCTGAGTCATGAAAATAATCGAGATCAATACTATACCTAATAGAATCTGGTTTAAAATGTAAACCAGCTCCTCCCGCTAGATGACTATCTTCAGTTCGATTTATTGAAAGCAGAATTGCAACTTTAGATTGAAAAGGTGTTAGTGGCATAATTTAACTCCAAGTTTCCAAAGTTCACGATCACCATTCTTCATAAGTTGCTCAGCAACCCAAGTTACATCTTCAAATTTAATTTTATAATGAGGATCAAAGGACCAAAAGCATTGATGGTAATATTTATTAAATAATTTTTTTGCCTCTCGCACCTTTACCATTTTTTTTGCAGTACTGGAAGAAAGGGACCGACGGCTTTTTAGGCCACCTTTTTTACCAATACTAGAAAGATATTTAATTATATGTTTTTGCACACTTTATATCATAAGCCGCTTATGATATAAAGTCAAGTTAAATTATGATGGATTTTGGCTTGAGCTAAAGCCTTGGGTTAGTATAGATTGTGTAATTGTTTTTTATTTCAGGATTTACAAATTCTTCTTTAACAGTGGTTTCAACTAAAGCAGGTCGAAAGTCTCTACAAGTACGAGTCGAATTGTCTTGAACAGTAATTGAAATACGAGAGCCATTTGCATTTGTTTTATCAGAGAATCCTTTGTAAATTTTTGAACCACACTGAGTATCAGTATTTATTAGATCAACTTTAAATTCGGTTTCTATTCTTGGTAAAGACGCACAAGTCAGCTCACCAGGTTGTAGTGGAATGATCGTATGACAATCATGCCATAACGTAACATTCATTGTTTTTTTTACAAGTTCAATTTCAATAGTTGCTACGAGACCAGTTGTTTCATCATTTTTAATAACAAGGGATGCTGGTCCAATATTTGGAGATGCACCAAAACCTGCCATAGCAAAATTGCTGATTAAGATAAAAAATTGTATTAATACTAATTTCATAAAGAAGCTCCTTTTAAATGAGTTAATTGGGTTAATAGAGATCAATTTAAAATTAATATATCAGTTTTAAATATTAAGTGTTCTGACAAACAATACATTTTTGAGTTTTAATTCTGACAAATGTAAAATTTAAAATTAGATTTAAAAATTATTTAATAAGATATTTCTTCTATAATTTAAAGAAACGTAAATTTAGTATTAACTTTGTATTAACAAACAGGAGCATAACAGCATGTGATTTTGTCTCGCATATAATTGCGAAGCAATCAGACTTAATCATGAGCAGTTATTATGAAAATACAAACTTTAGTTTGGATTTTCATAATACGGGGTGATTGAAAATCGCCCCCAACAAAAAAGAGAATAACTGCTTGTGATTATGTCTGATATAATTGCGAAGCAATCAGACTTAATCATGAGCAGTTATTTTAGATTTTTTTATTATTTGCTCAGCTATTTCAACAAAGCCTTTTCCACCTTTTGAAGGAGAAATATATTTTGGTGGAAATTTCAATTGGTCTTTAAAATTTAAAATATTGGCAACTCCAAATGAGTGTTTGAATAATTCAAAACTAGGTTCATCGTTAGGTGAGTCACCTGAAAATCCACAAATTTCTAAAGCATTTATTTTGTCAATTTGATAGACTTGTTCTAAATATTTTAAAATCATAGTTACTTTATTATAATTTCCAAACCATCCATTAATGTGTATTGAACTTATTTTAGCTTGAGCCCCGTGGCTGTTAAAAATATCAACGATCAATTGTTTTTCGTCTATTGATAAAGGAGTGATGTCTTCGCAAAAATCAATGGCCAAATCAAACAATCTGCAAAATTGATCCGACGATAATGCGGCTTTTGGAACTTTATTAAAAATTTCTGTTTGAATGTTTGCTAATTTTTGTTGATTAATTAGTCGTGTCTTTTCATCTTCAAAAAAATAACGATTCATTTTTTTATTTTTATAACTAAAATAAAAAGCACCATTTTCACCAATTATGCCATCAACAGGCCACATGCGAGCAATCATTTCACACCAGCCGGCAGGGCGTCCTGTGACAGGAATAACTTTTATTTTATTTTTGTTGAGATTCCATAAGGCTTCATAAGCTTCGGTAGTAAGTAATCCTTCATCTGTCATGGTATCATCAATATCTGAAAACAAAAATTGAAGGGATGAATTAAAATCGTTTAAAGGTAGAAGTTTGTTTAGTTTCATACTATTTATAAGACTAAGATCATTTTTAAATGTCAAATTCTTTAAAAGCTAAGTTTATTTATTTGACATAGATTTTTCTAGTTTTTCGAGGCGTGTTTTAAATTCTGTGTTTTCTTTTTTTAGTTTTTCATTTTCAGATTCGAGCTCTGAAATTCTTGATAGTATTTTAGTAATCATAGAATCTAAATTATCTAGTTTACTTAATAACTCTTTAAATGCTTCTACTAATGGTGCAACAAGATGATCGTAAGCCAATGACTTAAATCCAGTCTTTTGGTCTGTCATTACTACTTGAGGAAAAGTTTTTTCAACATCTTGAGCAATGAATCCAATTTGAGAATCATTGCCAAATTTTTCCTTGTTTTTCCAGTCATAACTCACACCTTGCAGTTTAAGTATTTTGTTTAATGAATTATTGAGTGGCTTTATATTTTCTTTAAGTCTTTGGTCTGAGGGAGGTGTGCAGCCTGCGATTGTACATATTGAAGCTCCTCCTATAAGTAGTGCATTAGCGCCTGCGATGTTAATATCCCCATTAACATCTAATAAATAAGCAGGTATGGCAATATTTCCGATACCAACTTTACCTCCAGAATTTGCTAAAATAATATTTCCAAAGGTACCTGTTGAAAATGGAGTTCCACCGTTAAGGACGATATTTCCTCCATTAGAAGTACTAAGGCCTTGACCTCCAGTTAAAGCTAATTCTCCTCCTGTTACACCTATTCCAGCTTGTATGTTAATAGCACCGCCAACACCTGTTCCATTGAGTCCACCATTTATATTGATCGCGCCAGGTGTGCCAGCATTATTACTTACTCCAGTTGAAATTGAAAGTGAGCCTGAAAGTCCTGATGGGCCACCACTACCTGAATAAAGAGATAGATCTCCTCCTGCTCCAGTAGATAATCCTGAACCAGCTAATAAAGTCAAATTTCCACCCTTAAAAGAACCTCCACTTGTGACTGAGCCACTTGCTAATGTTAGCGAATTCGCGTTTGCTCCACTTGAATCTTCAACCTGGATGGTTCTATTTCCTCCTGTGGAAAGAGCAATGTTTCCTGTGACTTCAAGAGTAGAACTCGGTTGTGAAGTTCCAATACCGACACTTCCTGCGAAGTAATTTGGAGCAGTAGGATCAGAAGTATAAATAGAGTGTTTCGTTGTTCCTTGGATTGTGCCGACATATACACCTATGGCGTTTGAATTGATTCCTAAACCTGATTTTGAAACATAAAAGTTTCCAGCAATTGCATTAGTAACAGTTCCTCCAAAAGTTTGAATATCACCAGTAATTCCCATTGCATATGCTATTAACCCTGAGCTCAAATTTGCTACATGACCACTTACCCCAATTCCAGTATTAAGTAAGCTTGATGTGTTTAAGTTTAACCAGCCATCAACAGCGTTGGCGACATTGTTATAGGTTGAATTAACATTTGTTAGGCTATAGATTGCCGCTGATTCATTAAAACTATCTGCAGTTAAATTTAAAGTTATTTTTTGAGTGTATTCACGATCACCATTTGAATTATTTGATAATATATCCAAGGGGTATCCAGGATTAGTTGTTCCAATCCCGACATTACCTAAAGAATAGTAAATATTTGTTGCTGAGGTTATCCACTGATTTGTTGCAGATGAAACGGAAGACCAAGATAAATTAGTTCCATCTGTTGCTAAGAACTTACCTCCGTTAGAAGTTTGCGAAGGTAGTAAATTATTAACGGCTTCTGATGCAGTCGAGGCTCCTGTTCCTCCAAAAGTAATTGGCAAAACACCTTGAGTGATTTGGGATGCGTTTATAGAAATTGTAGAACACTCAAATGAATCGGAAATAGAATTGTAATTCAAAGTTTGGTTACTATTACAGGTAGTGCTTAGGGCTGAATTATTTGTTACCGAAGACCTTATATTGCTTAATGTGATTATGCTAGGAATCCATATTGAACCATTATACTTTAAAAATTGTCCATTTTCAAAAGGGGTTTCTGAAGAGATCTCTACTCCTTGAAGATGCGTTGCATTTGAATGTGAAGTTGAGGATTCTGATTGATCTAAACTTTCAGTTTTTCCCCACATCGATCCAAAACAAGAAACTTGTAAGAAACAATTTAACAAAATAAAAATTAACTTAATTATTTTTTTTGAAATTTTTAAGTTCAAAATTTTGCACATGAAAACTAAGTTTTGCATCAATGAATCAATCGGTTATTATTACTAATAACTTTAACATTTAACAGCGAATCCATTTGAATTGTTAAATCTGAATATAAATGAGACCAATGGCTTGGGTGCCTTTAATTATAATAATTTTTTAAAAGTAATTTGTAGATTTAATCATGATCTATTAATATACTAAAGTATTGATTTGCTTTTAAAAGCATGTTCAGATTTAAAATATGAAGCGAACAATTTTACAAAAATTAGTTTTGTTAATAATATTTTTTCAACTTGAATTAAAAAGTGAAGAAGGTTGGAAAGTATTAAATGAAGTTAAGCCCTACGAAGTTACCATTTTTAATGGTACTGAGAAAAAAAATTTGACACAGTTAAAAGCATTCGAATTATTGCAAAGTTGGAATGTTCTTGAAACAGGAGATGATGGAAAATTAAAAATAGCTCAAGGAAATAACGAAATTTATATATTTTCGAATTCTAATCTATCATTGGCCAATGGACAATATTATTTAAATGAAGGAACTGTTCGATTAATTTTTGAATCAGTAAAGTCTTTAGAGTTTATGACACCCAATGCACACCTTCACTTTGAAGGAAAAGATTTAGTGTTTAATTATGATTCAGATTCTGGACGGACAGAGGCCACATTAATTGATGGCAAGGGTTGGATTAAAGGAATTTATCGTGAGGAAGAATTAATTTTAGAGGCGGGTCATCGGGGAATTTTTCAAGGTGTTATTGAAAAAGGTGAGCCCTCTTTTGATTTTATGTTAAAAGGAAAAAAAGTTGCTAGGGGGGATTTAAAACCTCGCCTTGAGTTATCACAAAATGAATTATTAGAGTTTAATAAAAAAATGACTATTGAAAATCAAAAAGTCATTCTTAAGGTGAAGCCAAAAGCAAAGCCTGGACAAATTTGTTCGGAACCTTTTGCAAAACACAACGAGTGTTTTTGGAAATGCAATTTGAAAAGTTGTATTCGAAAACGTTGTTTTGCAAATGGAATCTGGGGAGACGAAATAAAAGTTAAATTGAGTTCTGACAAAAAACAGATTGAGCGAATAGCACCTTGTGATTATTAAATTTTGAAATTAAACACTTGTTGTGTTTATTGAGGATGGAATATGTTGTTGCGATTAACAATAATTTTTACATTGGTAAATTTCTTTAACGTTTTTACTTCGGCAAAAACTCCATTGAGTGGAAAGAAAATTGCGCAAACTGAAGCTGAGCTTAATGAGTTAGGAAGTACAGGTGTAGATAAAAATATTCTATTGCAAAAGGGGTTTGATGTAAAAATCCATTCTGGAGAGAGAAATCCAAGCTCTGTTATTCAAAATAAAAATAATTTTAAAAACTCATCAGGAGTAAATGAAAATTTGCTGAATCAGCAGCAGCAACTTGGCTTACGAGATGGAGGAATCTTACCGTCAGGGCTCATTGAAAAAATTTATGTTGCTCAAATTCAAGGTGAAAGTCCTTCTCAATCAAAAAAGAAAATGACAGATGAAGCTATAGCAAAAACTGCAGAATCATTGATTGCAGATTTAGTCGGAGCAGAACAAATTCAAAAAAATAAAACGGCTTATCAAGATAAAATTATAAAAAACTCAGGACGATTTATTCCTCTCATTAAGACAAATGAAATTTCTAAAGATCAAAATGGGAACTATAATTTAACAATTACATTAAATGCTAATTTAAAAGTTTTAGAAAGTATGCTAAAAGAAAATGGTTTATTTTATGTTAATGAATCGATGCCTCAAATCCTACCCTTGATGGGATATTTAGATTTAAGCCAAGGTCAGAGTTTTAAGTGGTGGAAAGAAAACTCAAAAGATCCAGAATTACGATTATATGAAAATCAGTATTTAATGATGGAAAAATTATTTATACAAAGTTTTTCAGAACAAGGATTTAAAGTTCAACGACCTGAAAATTATGGATTGTCAATAATTCCACAGGATCTAGCTCAAAAAGATCAATTGACGAACGAGGATTTAGTTCGTTTTTCATTATTATTTAAATCACCTGTAATAGTTGAGGGTGAGATACGTAAAATTTTAATTTCACAAAACTCAAATTCAAATTCAATACGTGGAAATTCTTATCAATTAGAAATTAATTTAAATGCTCGACAAGCAGTTTCGGGACGTGTTCTTGCTGAACTTGTTCGTAAAAGCAATTGGGAAAATGTGATAGGTGATGTTTGGTCACATAAGAAAGTTCAACAATGGGTTAACGGCATAATGAAAGATTTGTCATCTCAAGTTAAAGAAGCTTGGCAACGAGGTACTTTAGCGACAACAACAATTAAGCTTGTTGTAAAGGGTGGAGTTTCGCCTATGTTTTCTCAAAAATTTAAAGAAACCATCCTTAATCAAAGTAAATTTGTTCGCCAAATAAGAGAAAGGTTGATTTCTTTTGAAGAAACAATATATGAGATTGATATCAGCGGAAGTTACGTTGATGTGGCAAATCCATTACAAACTATAAGTATTTCTGGTCTTGGATTATTTAAATTAACCTCTTCAAGCAAAGACGTCTTGGAGTTTACAAGAGTTCAATAAAAACAATATATGCAAAGTAACGAAGTAATAAATAATTCATGTTTAAATAAAAATTTTAACTCGGAATCTGAAGAGCAAAAGTATATTCTTCATCGTAGATTTGATCGAATGGGAAGATTAATCGGCGACTCAATAATGGAAAAATTATTTAACACCCATGTTATGATTGTTGGTATGGGTGGGGTTGGTTCTTGGGCTGCAGAATCTTTAGCGCGAAGTGGGATCGGAATTATTACATTAGTAGATTTTGACGAAATTTGTATTACAAACGCAAATCGTCAACTCCATGCACTTCAAGGAAATGTTGGAGAAAAAAAAGTGGAGATCATGGCCGAGCGACTGCAAAAGATTAATCCCCATATTCAGGTGAATAGAATTGTAAAATTTTATGACGAATCAACCTCTGAAGAAATTCTGAATTTAAAACCTAATTATTTACTAGATGCAATTGATAATATCACAGCAAAATGTCATTTGATTGCCAATTGTAAACAAAAAAATATTTCAATAATTACTTCGAGTGGGGCTGGAGGTAAACTTGATCCCCTTCAAATTAAATTAACTGATTTATCAGATACAAAAGATGATAATATGGCTCAACAATTGCGTAAGACTTTGCGACAAAAATATAATTTTTCGCGAAAAGAAAAATTTGATGTCCCTTGTGTGTATTCTGAAGAACCTATGATATTACCTGTGGAGCTTAAGTATGATAAAGGGCGAGGTTTTCGTTGTCTTTGTCCGCAAAAAAATAATGAATTTCATACTTGTGAAAAAAGAAATATTATTTATGGATCAGCCAGTTTTGTAACTGGAGCTTTTGGGCTTGCGATGAGTTCTTGGGTTGTAAATGATGTAATCTTAAAAGATTCTGTAAAAAACTAAGTTTGTGTTTTCATAATAACTGCTCATGATTAAGTCTAATCGCTTCGCGATTATATCAGACATAATCATAAGCAGTTATTAACGTATTATATATATAAAAATATATTTATAATTTTCTTATAAATGTTAAAGCACCCCAAGAGTTTTGAGTTCCTGAGTGGTTTGACGTCATTGAAAACGTGCCATCATTAGAAGAAGATAGTGCTCCAGTTGGATCAAATCCATATATAGTACCTGATAGTTGAGTTCCAAGATTGTAGTTAATTGACCAATCAGTTGAACTATTTTCAACTATTGCACTGCTATCTAATTTACCTGGTGTAGTTGTTGAATACGTTCCACCTTTTAAAACAGTGAGTGCATTATCATCATCTGGCATAAGAGATGCCATCATTGGCTTTCCATCTTTATCAAGTATTAAGGTCATCCATCCAGCAACTGTTTTGCAATTCGAAGTACAAAGGTGATTACTTGGTGCTGATGACGTTGTCCAATTTGTAGCATCGGCAGCCCATCTGTATCCAAGAATAGATCCAGGGACACCTAAAAATACATAAATTGACTCTTCAAAAACAGTTGTAAAGAAAAAAGCATTACTTTTCAAAGTTTCATATGTTGGTCCCGGAGATGAAAATGCTTGATTAGCATTATAAAAGCGTAACATTCGACCTGTATCGATTAATAATGTTATTGATGGAGTAGAAGTTGAATCTATAGTCACGCCACCAGGTATTACAAATTCTTTAGTAATTGATGACCCCCCTTGTGATCCAGATTTACTTAAGTAGATATTCATATTCTCAGAATTAGTACTAGGAAAGTCATATATGGAAGTTGTAATGGAAGTCACATCCAACCCTTTTCCACTTTGAGTACAGTTTGTTGCTGTAGTACCTGTGTTATCTCCCGATGTTGATTTATATTTTCCTGTTACACAACCTTTCATTTGTCCTAAGTTGACAAAATTAACTGTCAATTTATCAAAAGTACCTGTTTGATTTACAGAAATAACACCAAGTGGTGCCGTCTCTCCGTCTGCAAGGACTGGACAAGCCAAACCTGTAGTGCCATCAGGTAAAGTAGTTGCAACCTTTTGAATTAAAGTTCCATCTGCTTTTACTCCGCAATCACAAGTTTGTCCTTCGGGAACCGTTACAGAATTGCCGTTAGAATCAAGGCATGAAAATTTTGTAAAGAAATTACTTAAATCAACACTGGATTCTCTGACTGTAACAGATTTTCCATTTGTATCTGAAAAAATAGGGACACTAATTGACGAATCAGTTGTGCTTCCTAAAGTCATACTTTGAATTTTAAATGTTACTTCTTCAGCTGGTCCGCTTCCAATACTAGAATTTAAAAAATTTGAATCACTTACACTTTGAAACTGCATAAAAGATGAGGCAGTACTAGCGCCACTTGAAACCATTCTAATTTGCAGATTGTAAGAACTCTCATTGGTTGATTTTGAATCTGATTTTTTAGAACATGCATTAATCGTTACGATTAAAAGTATTATACTCAAAAATCCATAAGTTAATTTTTTTAACATTTTGCCTCCTTGAATTTGTATATCAATTATTTCAATTTGAAAAATACAAGAATGCAATACTTATTATGTATAATAATAATTATAATTATAATTTAGTTTTGAATAATTTTTGAGAAAGTTATTGTATCTCTTATTTTGCCGAACCCATCAATAAAACTTTGGGGTGAGAAGCTTTCTTTAGTAAATTCTAGTTTCAATGCAAGAGCTTGGCTTGCAAAATTATCATCTAGAGTTCTTAGAGTTAATCGATGAATTCCTTTATTTTTAAGTACTGTTATCGCTTTTGAGATAGCTTCAAAAGCAAATCCTTTACGCCAATAAGATTCATCGATAAAGTATCCGATATCTGCCGAGCCTATTTGCCAATTTAAGTTTTTAAGGTGAATATGGCCAATTTGTTTTGAGGTGTTAATTAATTTTATTGAATAAAAAAAGTCTCGTCCAGCAGCTGCATCATGAGCTTTTCTTGCGATAAAGCTCATTGCATCTTGCGGAGATGTAAAGTTACCACATGTTGGAAAACTTCCACGAATATGAGATTGATTTTTAACTGCTAAATTATAAAGTTCTACACTGTCACTAAGTTTGTATATTTCGATGTTTAAATTTTGTGAACTAAAGTGATATGGCAAAAATTCAGTTTGAACTGATTTATTTTGCATGAGTTGTTCTAGACGTTCTTTTGTTTTTGCCCATTCTGAACGAATTACACTATAGCAATGCATTGCTGCAGGTTGAGTAAGTGGTGGAATGGTTCTATTGCGAAGTTTAGCTTCAAAAATTGCACCAATTCTTAAAACAGCCATTTGTGATTGGAAGTTTTTTTCATTAACACGAAACTCTACTCGCTCTGTATTTAATTTTTCAAAGCAATATTTTAAAAGAATATATTTTACTTTTGTATTTATAAAAGTTCTTCTCCATTTTGGAGCAATCCAGGTTCCACCAATTTCCAAACATTTATGAGTTGCATCGATGTTTAAGAATCTGCTGATACCTGCAACTTCATCGTTTACATAATAAACAAAGGGGTAGTTTTTTAGATTTTGATAGGCGTTTAATTGCTTTTTGAGCATATCTACAATGTTCAAATGATCTTTAATATTCCAATTTATTGCAAAAAATCCATCGGGATCTACTAATGCTTTTGCAATGCTATTGATTTCATCTTCAATCAATGGCTTAATTGTAAGATTATTGTCGGTTAGATAAATCGGTTCCATGGCCCAGTTCATAACTTTCCTTTAATTAAAACGTAAGTTTGTTTATATTTTTAGTTGCTAAAAGAATATCTTTATAGTCGTTAAAAACTGGTTGAATGTAAACAACCAGAAGTGTAATTATAATTAGACCAGATGAAAGAGCTATTAATTGAACTAAAAAATTCTAAACATACTAATCAACCCAAATATCAGCGCTTGGCAGAGGGTATTCGACAAGCCATTCGAAATGGAAAAGTAATTCCCGGTGAAATACTTCCTTCCACAAGAGAATTAAGTCATGTGTTTAAAATAAATCGACATACAGTTATGAGGGCATTTGCTGAGTTGGTTGCAGAAGGTTGGCTTATTGCAACTGAAAAAAAGTTTTATCAGGTAACACCAAAACTCCCCACAGATTTTTTAAAACCTCAAAAATTTAGTGTAACATCTAACAATATTTTTACTCGAAAAAAAATGAAATTCGCTAATAATGTGTTGCTTGAATATTCAGACAATAAAGTTAAACCAAAGTATTCATTTCCTAGTGGGTTTCCAGATATTCGTGAATTTCCAATGAGTGAATTTAAATCCCATATGTATGATGCTCTTCGAAATAAAAAAAATTTATCATACGGTCATCCATCAGGAAGTGTAGACTTAATTAATCAAATTAAAATTTACTTGCGTCGTATAAGGGGAGTCGCTGACCGTGATATAATTGTAACCAATGGATCGCAAGAAGCTATTTTTTTAATTGCTCAACTATTGATAAAATCAGGTGATGGAGTAGCGGTAGAGGCCCTTGGTTATCCACCAGCAATAGAAGCTCTTCGATTTGCAGGCGCAAAACTTATTCCTATTGCTGTTGATAAAGAAGGATTAGTAGTTGAGGACCTACGCAAACAACTAAAAAAAAACAAAATAAGGATGATCTATTCTACACCTTTACACCAATATCCAACTACAGTTACGTTGACTGCGAAACGACGACTGGAGCTGTATGAACTTTGTTATGATAATAATATTTTAATTCTAGAGGATGATTATGATCATGAATTTCATTATGTGAGTCAACCAGTTGCTCCTCTAGCAGCAAACGACCCAGGGGGTATAGTATTATATGTGTCGACTTTTTCTAAAATTTTATTTCCATCTGCAAGAGTTGGTTTTATGGCTGTTCCTTGTGAGCTCGCAAAAGAAGTTAACAAGCTAAAACGAATTTCATCTCGACAAAATGAGCAGATTATTCAAGATGGGATTTCTCGTTGGATGGAATCTGGTGGGTTTGAAAAACACCTTCGTAAAATGCGAAGACTATATGAAGAGCGAAGATCTAATATGCTAGAAGATTTAGTCAATATTAAAAAAAATATATTTTCAGACTTATCTTGGGATACTCCTCCAGGTGGAATGGCTTTTTGGTTAAATTTAAATCAAGATTCAAGTAAAATATCTGAGATAGCACGCCAAAATAAAATTTTTATAAATCCTGAATCTAATTATCAATTGGATATTAAAGCAGGAACTCACTTGCGAATTGGATTCTCAGGGCAGACGCCCCAAGAAAATAGAGCCGGGTTGTTAGCATTATTTGATCTCATTAAAAAATCAAAAGGTTAAATTTGATTAATTATTTTTTTGTAATGACAAAAATTCCATCTCGAATGGGAAGTAATGTTTTATATAAATCATTGCGATTTTGAATCATTTCATTAAATTCTTTTATAGCTAATGTCGCTTTATCATTTTTGAGTTCATTATCATTCATTAGAACTTTGCCATCCCATAAAACATTATCAACGACTATCATTCCATTTGATGAAAGTAACTTTTCTGTTAAGTTAAAATAATTAAGATAATTTTCTTTATCTGCATCAATAAAAATAAAATCAAAAGTACCTTTTAATTTTGGAATAACTTCTAAAGCTTGTCCTAAATGGAAATTAATTTTTTTAAAATGGGGTGAAGATTTCCAAAATTTATCAGTATATTCTTTTTTCTCAATGTCTATTGTGTGAATTTCACCATCGCTAGGGAGGTGTTCTGCCATTGCTAAAGCAGAATAACCTGTAAAAGTACCAATCTCAAGTATACGTTTAGCCTTTATACTTCTAATAAGTAATCCAAGGGTTGCGGCTTCAAGTTTACCTATTAACATTTGCGCTCGAGGTTCATGATCTCGAGTGAATAACTCTAGATCTGCACAACTATTACTTGGTAATGTACTTTTCATTATTGCGTAGTTTTCAATATTTGGTTCAGTGATTGCAAATTTCATTTTTGTTTAACTTTCTTTAGATGAGTAAATATTTATTTAATACTATTTGATTTTATGATAAAAAAACAATAGAAAATCACTATTATCAAGATAGGTTAATTTTATATTTAAGAAGTTTATTTACCTGTTAGTTATAAAAATATGGTTCAGTTCTGAAATTAATTGTAGTCAGGATATTTTAAATATATTTTAAATATATTTTAATTATATTCAAAAGTGACTTGTTTTAATCTATTAATTAATTTTACGTTTAAAATTATTTTCTCATCTTCATTTGTTAAATAATCAAGTTTATAATTTTTATCAGTTGAAATTTCTATTGCAAAATTTAAAATTTCTTTTAGAATAGAATTTCCATTTTTGATACGATTTTTAGGGTTATTTTTCAAATAACTTCCAATCCAAAGTCGTACATCTGAAAAGTAATTGTATTCATTCAATTTTACTTTTGAGTTATCTACGTTTATTAATTGAATATTATCAAAGTTTCTACAATTTATATCATTATTGCTATAGAGTGTTTCATTACTTTCAATTAACGATTTACTCATTGCAGTTAAATCATTTTCAACTAGAATAACAAGTGTATCTGCAAAAAGTTCATTGAATGCACTTAATTCTCGACCGTAAATAATATTCCATAGCAAATATTTGTTTCCATAGTATGAATTAGATATTAAGTAAATTTCGTTCTGCAATTTTGAATGTCTCTCATTAACTTCATTTGTATATTTTGGAGTAAAGAAAGTTGGAAATATTATATTATCAAGCTCTTTTAAAAAATTATCAATCGGAAACTTATTTTTAAGTATTTGAGTAATCGTTATGTCAAATACATTATGGGCAAACTCATGCAAAAAAGTACTTTGAGAAAACGTATTTGAATTTTCATTTGAAGGGTCTCTAAGTTGAGGTGAGCTTTTTAAATTAATAGTTTTGAAAGTCGAATTATATCCGTTTCTGAAAGAAGAAAATAAAATATTTATTTTATCAGAAAATTGAAACTCATCAAGAAATTTAATAGCTAAAGTTAAGGCTGATCGAATATAAGATTGCTCAATCATCATATTCATATTATGGATATTTGTACTAATTATAATAGGTTTGAATACGGTTTTATTTTGTAAATTTATATTGAAAAAACTATTGTTACTAATTTTAGTTTTAAATAAATTAGTACATCTGTCTTGGGAAGAGATTGCATTCAATCCTATAAAGGAATATATTAAAATTATTAATAAATATTTAACCTTTATGTTCTTCATTTTATATTTTGTGAAATTAAGTTGTAATTTAACATGTTTGTCATTAAATTTAATAGTGTCATTTTCAATAACTCTCCTTAGATGAGTTTTAAAAAAAGTCTTTTTAAGGTATTTCTAACTTTGTCAATGTTTATACTTTTTAACTTTTATAGATTCTTTTTATTAACAAGTATGAAAAAGTTGAAGTGAAATAGTAACACAAAGTCAAAAATTATTTTTTAATTATTTTATTAAACAAATAAAATTTGTATTTATTTTCATACTGTATAGTTTCTAGACGATTATGACGTGTATCAATAGTTAAAAAATTGGACTTTGAATTGAAAATTTAAAAACTCTCTACAATTAATTTGTTTTGAAAAATCAAAAGTATACAAAACACTAGGATTCTAATTCTTAATAATATAATTTAAATTAATACTATTTGATTTTATGATTAAAAAACCATAAAAAATAAAACTACAAAAAGATAAATTAATTTTAAGGTTTAGGAGGATATTTTGATCAAAGAATTTAAAGAATTCGCAATGCGTGGAAATGTTGTTGATATGGCCGTGGGTATTATAATAGGATCCTCTTTTGGTGGAATAGTTAAGTCTCTAGTTGATGATGTTATAATGCCTCCCATTGGTTTAATACTTGGTAATGTTGATTTCTCTAATTTATATTTCGTTTTAAAGTCCTCGGCAGACGGTGCAGTTTATTCGTCTTTAGCTGAAGCTAAAAAAGCTGGTGCAGTTACTGTTAATTATGGAATGTTCTTGAATACAATAATTGGATTTCTAATTGTAGCATTTGCAGTATTTTTATTAATTCAAGGATTAAGTAAGCTCAAAAAAGTAGAGCCCGTTGCTATTGTAACTCCAAATACTAAAGATTGTCCCCATTGTGCCACAGCGATTCCTTTAAAAGCAAATCGCTGTCCACATTGTACGTCTACATTATAATTTAATTTTATAAAACCCTTTGGCAAGAAATTGACCATACACGGATCAACTTTTCTGGATGAAGGGGCCAATTTCTCCAACCATCGATGCCTAATAAATCTTTATTCGAACTGATTTCTTTTGCAAAAGAATAAAATTGGTTTTCAGTAAAATTAGAGATATTTTTAGGTAGTGCGATAGTAAATTGATCAGTAAATTGGTATCTGCAATAATTATTTTCAAGTTCTTTCAAGCAAACTAAATTATTATAATAGTTTAAAATAATGTTTTCATCATTTTTGATAATAAGATTTATTTTCTCATTCGAATTGAATTTAACATAAACCTCAGGGCCATTTTTATTACTATTCAAATATTTATTACCTTTACATAAAAAAGTAGCTTCATTGTTTTGATGTTCTCTTTCAGTTGTTGCTAGAGTTGAAAAGTGAAATAAAAGATTTATTGAGAATACAAGTAATGCAATTTTTTGTTTAGCCATGATCATACTCCTATATTAAGTTGCATAGAGTATCGCAGAAATAAAAATCAAATGTCGAATTAAAAATTAAAATAGTATATATTAAAAATTTAAATTTTTTACAATTAGTACCTATTTTTTGAGAATTTATCTCAATGGAAAACAATATCGAGCTGAATTTCTATTGCAACCTGATTCAAAATCATTTTCGCAATAATCAGAATCAGGAGTTTTCCATGCATACGCACTTTTGCAGGTGTAGTCATGGAGTAAGGCTTTGCTAATTGGTTTACGAAGGTGGTTTTGAGAGTATGGTGGAACGGATAAGGCTTCTTTTGCACGGCTAATACCAAACTCATATTGCTTTTTAAGTATTAAATTGAACCCGTATCGTGTATTGGGAATATCAAAATTTAAACCAATTGTTCCAAATTGTGGATTAAAACTATTTTCATCTGCACCATCCATATCGATCCATTTCACATCGTCGTGTTGAATCGATTCAAGAATTCTTACATTTTGATAAAAACCATAGGTACTTTCAATTGCAGCATTTTCATATTTATTAAAAAATCCTTTTGGATATGTTGCTACAACTTCATCCCCCAATTCTAGAGCGATATCAACTGAAAATAAATTTACAGCTCCGCTAAAATAATAATTATTTTCAAATTTAAATGGTTTTAATAAATAGGGGTCTGCAATAGAAGCTCTAAATGCATCTATTGTATTAAAACGAGTTTCAATTTTATTATCACTCACAACATTAGAGTAGGGGTAAACATGGTGGGGTTTATTTTTGATGTCGCTTAAATATTTTGAAGTTTCTAAATCTGTAAAGAAAACGGATTGAAACATTGGATGAACTATAGGTCTAACATTTCCCACTTGATTTGGAGTAAAAAGAGATTTAGAGCCAATAAAAATTAATTTAGTTCTATTGGGTTGAATTGCAAAATCACTATTTTGAATTTGCATTGGTAGATTTTGAGGAACATGTAAGATTAAATCTGAAAAAATATTCGGATAAATTGTTCTTTTATTTGCTCTTCCGAAAATTCGACTCAAATCCCAAAACCATGAGTTAGTTAAACTGATTTGGTGATAAGAATTATAGATCCCTCTGTCATAAAGAACATTGAGATGTTCCTCATGGGTATTACTACTGTTATAAATTAATGAACCCGCACTAGAACCACAGGAGCTAATGATAAGATCTGGCTTCCAACCCATGGATTCAACTCCATGAATTATTCCAAGTGGAGTTCCTGGATTTAATCCTCCACCACTAATTACTAAAACTCGTTTAAATGGTTTCGCAATTGCGTAGTGAAAAAATGTGTTAGTGATTAAAACAGAGTAAAATATCAAATTTAAAATTTTTATGCTCATCAAATTTACCCTGCCAAACTTAATTTATTAATATGTTTCACAATTGATCTACAAAAAAAAGCCAACTTAGTTTAGCCAAAAATTTCAAGTGATCATGAATCTCAAGCAATAAGTCATGGATTATGATTCAAGTCCAGATAAATTTGGTGATTGAAAAATCATCTCAAGAAAACAGGAAAATAACGACTCATTCAGATTTAATCATAATCAATATAAATTGCCGTAAATCGGCGAATGATAATTTAGTACAAAAAAGTTTACAATTATCAATTTATTTTATCACCAAAATTAAACAATTATGTCAAATATCCATCAACAATCTATAGTTTGATGAGGGAGTTTTTAATTATGCATTTAAAGTTTAATCAGAACTTATTACCTATTATTTTTATTTTATTTTTAGCTACTAAAAATTTGAATGCACAAACTGTAAATGAGGAGAATATTAATTCTGATCTATCTGTTAAAATAAAAGCTAATGATATTGTTGAAACTAATGAGAAAACTTTAAAAAATTGGCAGTTTAGCTTGGATGCAATAAATTTAATTCAACGAGGATTTGGTGCTGAATTGAACCATTCCCTTGCTCAAAACTTTTCATTTGGGATATATGCTAAAAGTTTTAAATTAATTCCACTTGATTATAGTTCGGCCCGCTTGTCTACAAAACATGAGGTCACTGAAGCGGGTATAAAACTAAGTTACTACTCAAATGGTTTTTCAAATGATGGTTGGGTCATATCAGGAAATTATGGTCGGATTAATGTTAAATCAACGGGTAAAGGAAACTTCACCTCATTATTTTTATCTGAAGATGTAAAATGGGAAGAGTCCGTTAAATCTACCAAGCCTGAATCTCAATTATTTGCTGGGTACCAATTTTTGGGACGAAAAATTGGTGATCATAGTAATGTGATTGTCAGGACAGGATTAGGTTATGGAACTGGCGGTAAACTTGCAGTAAATTACGGTGGAACAAAAAATCAAATCAATAATGGTATGTTTTTCGATGTTAATTTTGGTCTATTGTTTTAAGATTTACTGAATCTTACATTAATTTAATGCTTAAAGTTTAAAATATTTAAACTTTAAATTTATTTAAAACTTAAAAATATTTAAATTTTGACCCAGTCGATATTAAGGCAGCATAATTCTTCACTTCCAGATGCATCAAATACTTTGTCAGTACTTTCTAAAAACTCAAGAATAAGTTTTTTTATTTTTGGGATGTCTTTTTTTTCAATTAAGACTGGGCATGTATAGACCAATTCATCATCACTTAAATTATCAAATTTTTCCATAGATTTTAGATGCCAATTTTTGTGGTGGCGACCGGCAAAAATCGATGAGGCATCGATGTGAGTTCTGTTGGGTCCAAGTTTATAAAGACCACTGTCTTTAATTAGTAAACCCGTTTTGAGTAAAAAATCTAAAATTTGATTTATTTTTTCGATGGATAGTTTTAATTTTTCTGAGAGAGCAGTTGGGTTTTGGTATGTTTCAACTGAGCTTAGAAGTCGTGTGGCACTATAATACCAATCTGAGTAAAACAAGGCTTGGTCTTCTGATTTTAAGGTGACTCTCTCGATAAGTCTTTTTGATATAGTCAGTGATTGTTTTTTTAGTTCTTCACGTTTTTTTTCATAAAATTTTTTTAAGTTTACTGTGCCAGCTCTGGCATGGCTAACTAGAATCATAAAATATTCTCGCTCAAGTTCTGTTAATCCAAAATAATCACAGAGCCCATAACTGTGTTCAAGGCTTAATTCTTTTTGTCCAGAGAACACATGGCTTATTAAAGTTGTATGTACGGAAAGGTGTTGAGCTAAGCTTTGAACTTGTCCCCTGCCTTCATTGGGCATCTTTTGTATAAGTTGACGAATATATGCTTTATAATCATTAAAATTGAAAATATCCAATAGCAGATTTCTCCCTTATATTCAGTAGGTTAACATAAATAATGACAAATTGTCACCTACTATGATGAATATTGACCAAACTTTCCTATAACTCTATGAAAAGAAACGCTATATTGCGATGCATCAATAAATAAGGTATAACAAGGAGTATATATGAAAGAATTTTTAAACCAAAAAAAGACAATTCGAGAAATAAAACCATTCTCTAAGTCTATAATGTCTGCTTCAATAATTTTGCTGAGCTATTTTGTTTCTATGTCTTCACCAGCACTTGGTGGAGGAAGAGATAGTGCTGGTGGCTCTGGAGTAGCTTATTATAAAACAGAGGCTGGAGCGCTATTATCAATATCACAAGAAATTGAAAAAGTAATTACAACGGATGTGTATCGTGCCCAATATGAGTTTCCATTTTCAGAAGGAATTCATTTAGATCAAGAATATTTAGATTATAAGGTTTCAGCACAGGATATTACTGTGGAGACTAAAAGTAATCAGATTTTGAATAATATTTTAATTCGACTTTCTAAAAAGAGTCCTGTTTTTGTGGAAGAGTTAATTAAAGCAAAAAAATTTGTTGAGGCATGGACCCCTATATTAGATGGAACTCATCTAAAGTTAAATCCTGATTTTGGCCCGCAATTAAATTTTCCAGACCCAAAGCACACAGCTATGGTGCAAATTATTGAAAGACGTGCTGATCAATTTTTCAAAGACGAATTTTTATATAAAAAAATGGACGCTCTAAATAGAGCGGCAATAAAATTTCATGAGATGGCCTATGCTGTTGCTTCACATCTTAATTCTTACAATGTACAACTTCTGTTTGCCCACGTTGTGAGTTCAGAGTTTAATAATATGACCAATATTGAGTTTGAAGATTTAATGAGTAAAAAGTTAAATTTAAAATATCAAAATCAAAAAACTACACCAGAACAGTTATCCTTACCCCAAGGAGCTAAGATTGTACAAGATAGTAGTGAAGATAATCTTGAGAGTTTTGAAAACTTTAACAGAATTAATTCAAAGTATGGTTTTGGTAATTATTATACTAATGTGAATGCCTCTACAGATGCAACTTGTGGTGAGATTGTAGACTACGATAAAGATAAAATGGAACTTAAATTTCGACATATGAGTAAAAATAATAATCCATTTGAGTCAAAAAACTTTGATGAGGGCATAGACTATATTTCGGTTTCAGAAGAACAATGGAAAATATTTAGTGAAACCAGTATTAATATAAAAAATTATTTAAAAGCTATTTATCCTGAGTATCTCTATCCTACCACTTTTTTAGCCTTACCTTTTAGAGCGTGCCTTGAGTTAACTTTTAATGATAATCTTGAACGATTCGATTATATTGAATTTAGATTTGGATATTCTTCACAGGAGCGAACAAAAGTTGAAGGTCGAGCTCGATTAGCAACTGCTGAGTTTAAAATAAATACTTTAAAAGATGAGTTAAAAAAAATAAAAAAAGAATATAGTGAAATTGAAAATGACTATAACAATATTCATTCATTAACTCCTCAACACAGGCAAAAAAAAGAAATTATTTTTAATAGAAAAATGGTACCTCTAAGTGTAAAAATGGCAGAAATAAAAGCAAAACTTGCAGCTCTTGAATTTGCAAATACCGAAATGAATGGAACTCAAAATTTAAGTGAGATCAATAAATCTTTCAATGACTTTATTGATATTCGAACATTTGGAATTAAATTTCCAAATAGTAATTAAATAAATTTATACAGCTTTTACAATTTAGTAATTTTTTTTACTTAACTTAAAAAATCCAAGATATTATATATATCTTGGATTTTAAATTTAGTTGTGGATTACCGAAACAGAATATTTTTACAAAATTATTTTATTTCTATTTGTTTAAATCCTACGTGAGTAAATGATAGTGTATTATCATTTACTCACGTGAATTTGATAGTTGACTATCATCTAAAAAGAATTGTTAAGTGTCCAATATGTATCAAGTTCATTTGGGAAAATCAGATTATGAAACTACAGATAGAATTAGAGTTTTACTTTTCACAAAGTTTTGTAAAAAATTAAATATGCCACATTTTGGAAATAAACGAGAAAATGATCTGACAATAATCGTAATCATTTATTTATTAATCTATTTACATTTTTATTAATAATTGAAAGTATAAATTTAATTGTGGATTGACGGATTGGTAGATTTTTTGCCTCTGACTTAAAGAGCAAGGCGGCCTCGATAACTTGATCAATAATTTCATTACTTTTTTTTTATGTAATCCAACTTCTGTTGCCATTGACATCACATGAGAAAGTTCTGGATTTTTACCTTCACCATAGATATCCATTTGGTGTTCTCCACCGGGTCCAATATTAAATGTTAAATCAAAGGCTGGAGATAATTTCCATTGTCGATTTTTTTCTAATCGATAAGAAAAATTTTTTGCATGATCATCTCTATTATTGAATACGACATTGAATATGCATTGGCGAAATGCTTTGTAAACTTCGAGTTCACTGTTAGTAATAAAACGTGTTAATTTCAAAAATGAAGTATAATTTGTTGAACCTAAAGTTCTAAAATTTGCATTCAGTACCCCTGCTAGTGAATGAATGGGAATGCGAATATTTTTTTCACGGTCAAATCTTTTTGATCCAAAAGCAGATAAATTTTTTCCTAAATCAAAAAACTGTGTATCCATCATTATGAGTCCTGCTTTTTTAGCAAGTCTTGCATAAAGCTCTTCAAGGGCACAAACTTCTCGGTGTTCTTTTTCTGCTTGAAACTTAATAATCCATGGTTCAGAATTTTCAGTGAACTCGGTGAATATTTCTTTACTTTTGCTATCATAATTTACAAGAACTTTAGGCCTAGTTCCTTGTGGAGATCCGCCAAGTCTCGCAAGTTGAGTGAGTGAAGCAGATGATTCTTCATTAACTATAATTTTTTGAATTTCTTTGGCAAGTTGTAGTATTTTTAATTCGTGAATTTCATGTGTTTCATAGGATTGAGGTTCAAAGCAAAGGGCTCCCATTCCATTAGTACCAATAAATGAAAGACGATCTAAAGGTGATACTTGCTCTAAGGCTATTCCATTTTTACGAAAAAGTTTATCCATTAACAATAATCCCCAGCCGTCGGGCAGAGAGTCTGCAATTAAGCCAGGAAGATTCATCTGATGTGCTGGAAAATCCAAAAAAGCTTCACTTCGCAATTTTAAATTTAAGGGAGAAAGTTCAAGCCCTTGTTTAATGGCCTCAGTGCTGTATTCAAAAAGTAAAATTTGGCTGGATTCATCAAATGATCAATTTTTTCCATTTGAGAAATTGAGCGAATTTTCAGTTCAAATAAATTAGAAAAGTCTTGAATGAGGTCTAGAGCCCTTACAATCTTTAAAAGTGATTCTAAAGAGGTTTGTCCTTTTGATTCAAGATTTTTAATAGTACCAACGGAGACCCCAGCCATTTTTGCGAGGTCCCCTTGTTTAATTTTTTTTAAAATTCGATGAACTTTGAGTCGTCGACCCAATTCGAGGCTAATTTCTTTTTGAGAAGCTAATTTAAAGTCTAATATTTTAGCTTTTAAGAGATTTTTTTTACTCATACAGCTAAAATATTATCTCTTATTTTATAAAAAAGATAGTCCTGTATGCATCATATTACCAAGCACGACTTCTAGTTTTATAAGCATTTATTAAATCAAGTTTGTACAAAAACTCGTTCAATTGAGTTAACTTAAAATTGATGATGGCTCCTTGTTCAGATTTATCATCAGCAGAGGGACCAATAGGATTTTCAATGTACTCTCTGGTTTTGTAATATACATCCTTAGCACAGCTTTTTATTAAATTAAAATTATATTCATCAACTTTTAAATGTAATAAAGATTCAAAACTGTCGATGAATAAATTGTAAGGCTTCCTAAAACAAAGTTCATTTACAAATGTATCAATTGCGGCATCAACTTTTTCAGTATTACTCATATTTTTAAAATTTTTAATATCTAAAGTTTCAAATTCTGGTTCATCAAAAGATAATTTTAGTTCAGTTACTGGAGCTAAAAATCTTCGAAACTGGGGAGAAATAGGATAATTTGAATCTTCGAGGTGAGAGCTATTTTTTGGTGACTCAATACCTGCAACGCCAAGTGCCTCATGAACAACTTGTTCGTATTGAGTAGCGGCAAGTACGTCTTCAGATTTTTCAACTGGCCGCATTTGTGTTTGGTCACAGATAACTTGAGCTATGGCGCCACCTTGTTTTTCGATATCAATAGAATTAAATTTTTCAAAGATACACAACTTATTTGCACCATGAAATGTTAGCTTTTTGATTAATTCTTGGGTTTCTGGTAATTGCTTATCAAAGAATTCTGGATTAGGGTCGACACACTTAATTATTAAAGCACCTTCAACTAAGACGGGGCTTACCAATTGCTCAAAAGTTTCATAGGTAAGATTTAATTCAGGAACTTTTTTTAAGTCTAATTTTCTTCGTCGAGGACCATCTTTTTTCAACCATTGAGAAAAATCATCTCTGATGGCTTTAAATCTGCTCTCACATCTTGGATCTCCGCCACCACTATTATCTCCACCAGATAAACTATAATTTTCAGCAAATGTCGATATACTTAATAGAATCACAGATAATGTCACAATTAAAAAATGATTAAGCATAATTCTTGGTTTTAAATACATAAAGGCCTCCAGTTTAATTTGAGGAGCAATTTTTATACCTTGAGATAAATTAATAAAATTGATCATATAAAACTCCTTTCAATTTGTTAAAAATTACTTGCACTACGATGGGCTTCAATTATTTCTTTAAGATAAATTTCTTGAGTTAATTTATTGTCAATTTCGCTTAATTTAATAATAATAAGTTCTCGCTGTTCATATTTCTCATCAGCACTGGGGCCAATGGGGTTTATTCGGTAATTTCTGGTTTTATAAAATATGTCATTGGCACAACCTTTAAATAATTCATAATTAGAATTATCTATTTTTAAATTTATTAGTGCATCAAGGGTATCAATATATAAATTGTAGGGTTCAATAAAACAGGTTTCATTTACAAAAGTATCAATTGCTGCGTTTACTTTTTCTTGATTACTCATCAATAAATTATTGGCTTGAGTTTTAAGAGTTAAAGAGCAAATGATAGTTATTAAGACAAAAAACGAAATGGGCTGTGATTGTTTCATAGAAAAATCCTTTATAATTATAGGGTTAATTAAGTTAAAAGCTAGCTACTGACTTATTGCGTTATTTATAAATTGAATTCTTATAAATAAATAGATAAATTTTATGAAATTTGATCATTATATTTCATAAATAATGAAAATATATGCTATAACTATATGTAATTATGAAAAAAGATATATTTGATTATAAAGACTATAAAAGCTATTTACATCACTTTATTGAGAGGCAACCAAAAAATGGAAGGGGAGTTCGTCTTGCTATGGCAAAACATCTTTCAAGCCCAGTATCTCATGTCTCGCAATTATTAAATGGGAATTCTCATCTTAGTCTTGAGCAAGCTGAAGGTTTAAATGATTTTTTTGGACATACTCAAGATGAAGCACATTTTTTTATTTTACTTGTGCAGCTTGCACGTTCTGGAACACAGGCTTTGAAAAAACGAATTCATATTCAAATCGAACAGGTATTAGAAAAACGACTTTTTATGAAAGAGCGGCTGGGTATAAATCAAACCATTTCTAAAGAAGATCAAGCAGAATTTTATAGTTCTTGGATCTATGGGGCAGTTCATGTGATGTTAACAATTCCTGAGTTTCAAAATAAAGAAAATTTAAGTAAGCACTTAGGACTTTCTTTAAAAAGAACATCAGAAATTTTAGAGTTTTTAGTAACGATTGGATTGGTTATGAAAAAGGATGGTGGAAAATATGAAGTGGGAACTTCTCGAATTCACTTAGGCTCAGACTCTCCACTTATTTCTAAATTTCACACAAATTGGCGAGTGAAATCAATACAGTCATTAGAGAAAGACAAAATTGCAGATGACTTACATTACTCTTCTGCAATCACCATTTCTCAATCTGATATTTTTAAAATCAAATCACTTTTGATAAAATACATTGAAGAATTAAAGCAAATAATAAAAGATTCGCCAGCTGAAAGCGTGCATTGTTTAAATCTAGATTTTTTCAAGTTATAAATAATAAAAACTGCCCATGATTATGTCTGATATAATCCTGAAGAAATCAGATTTACTCACGAGTAGTAATTCTGGTGTAATTTTTAGAGGCTTATTCAGAAATAATTTTCTTTCTTGCTAGATGGCGTCGTTTTCGGAGTCCTTCTTGACTGGATACCTTAAAATTAGGTAACCCTAAGACTTCAATATTAATATAAAAAGAAATAAAATTTAAAATTATAGAGAGTGATTTAAAAGCTATCTATTCAACATGGAGATCAATAATGTTAAATGAAACTTTACTTATTTCTCCCCTAATTGCTGGGGCTGTTGGTTTGATTGTTGCCTTATTCTTGTACTTAAGAGTAAAAGCGCAACCAACTGGAAACGAAACGATGAACCGAATTGCGACTTATATTCGTGAAGGTTCAATGGCTTTTTTAGTGCGTGAGTATAAAGTTCTTTTTGTTTATACTGTAGTTGTTGCAATTGCTCTCTGGTTAACTCTTGGCCCAATCGCAGCAGGTTCTTTTGTTCTTGGTGCTTTTTTATCTTTGCTCGCAGGATTCTTTGGTATGAAGGCTGCAACTTATGCAAACGTAAGAACATCTCAAGCAGCAGCAAAGGGTTCTAAAGCTGATGCTTTACTGGTAGCTCTCGACGGTGGCGCAGTGATGGGATTGTCTGTTGCGGGTCTTGGATTAATTGGTTTAGGTGTAATCTATATGATCTTTAAAGATCAAACTGAGATTATTGGAACAATTCTTCACTCTTTTGCGGTGGGTGCTTCTTCAATTGCATTATTTGCTCGTATCGGTGGTGGTATTTATACAAAAGCTGCAGACGTGGGTGCTGATATCGCTGGTAAAGTTGTTGAAAATATTCCAGAAGATGATCCACGAAATCCTGGTGTTATTGCAGATACCGTTGGAGATAACGTTGGTGACGTTGCTGGAATGGGTGCTGATATATATGAATCAATGGTTGCCGCAATTGTTTCTGCAATGGCAATTGCTTTAACTATCCCTGTAGAAAAATTATCAGGGTTACTTCTTGATAATACTGATGTTACGGTTACTCGTATAACTGCCGTTGCTTTACCCTTAATCCTTTCGACTTTTGGTTTAATCATTTCTATTTTAGTTATTTTCTTAGCTCGTGCTTTTAAAAATGGTAAGCCAGCAACTGTACTTCGCAACTCACTTATTGTTCCTCCAATTTTTTTAACAGCTTTTGTGTATTTCTTGTTACCAATGCTTGGTATAAGTCAAAATGTAACAATAGCTATGGCTGCTGGAACTTTTGGTGGTGGTTTAATTGGTTTAATTACTGAGTACTATACAGCAGCTCGTCCAATTCGTTTAGTTGCTGAAGCTGCACTTACTGGTGCAGGTACAGGAGTTATTCGAGGTTTAGCAATTGGTATGGAGTCTTCAGCGCTTCCAATGTTGGTTGTGGTTGTTGCTGCCTATGTTGCTGATAGAGCTCTTGGTTTGTATGGTATTGCAATTGCGGCCGTTGGAATGTTGGCAGGTACAGCAGTTGTAATGACTGTTGATGCTTATGGACCCATAGCAGATAATGCTGGTGGTATTTCTGAAATGTCAGGTCTTGGTAAAAATGTTCGTGATATTACGGATGAGTTAGATGCTGTTGGTAATACCACAGCAGCTATCGGAAAAGGTTTCGCTATTGGATCTGCCATATTAACTGTGTTAGCACTTTTCTCTGCCTTCAACATGGAAGTAAACCATGTTCGCTTAGCTGCGGGATTAACTGCAATGTCACTTGATTTAACAACATCTGGTGTATTGATTGGTATCTTGATAGGATCGGTATTACCATTCTTAGTGGGATCAACAACAATGACTGCTGTTGGTAAAGCAGCTCAAAAAATCGTAAAAGAAATAGCTCGTCAGTTTAAAGAAATTCCAGGCTTGAGAGAAGGTAAAGCGGAACCTCAAACTGCAGCCATCGTTGATATTGCAACTCAAGCGGCACTAGTTGAAATGATTTTACCAGGAATGATTGCTGTAGTGACTCCAGTATTTGTTGGCTTTGTATTAGGGCCACAAGCTCTTGCTGGAATGCTTGCGGGCGGGCTTGCTGTTGGTTCAACATTATCTTTATATATGGCAAATGCAGGTGGTGCTTGGGATAATGCTAAGAAGTTTATTGAAAAAGGTGGTATTCCAGGACATCCAAAAGGATCAGATACACACAAGGCCGCAGTTGTAGGTGATACAGTAGGCGATCCATTCAAAGATACTTCAGGACCAGGTATTGCAATTTTAATTAAAGTTATGTCGGTTGTTTCTTTATTGATCGCTCAATTGATTGCAACAATTGGTGGTTAATCGTTGTCACGAAGAATTAGTTAATTATTTATTTTAAAATAAAAATATAAGAGGTGATTTTCAATCACCTCTTATATTTTTGTGTTATCATGTCTTATTCTTATTGAATTAAAAAATAAATTGAACGTATTGAGACTGTAAGAAGAAATTACGTTAAAAGCATTCTAAATTTGAGATGAATTCGGTTAAATTAAATATTAAACTTAATTTACTTTTATTTGCACTTCAACATTGCCTTTGATGGCGTTTGAGTAAGGGCAAACTTGGTGTGCCTTTTCTGTTAAACGTTCACACGTAGCTTGATCTAATTCCTCAAAAACAGGGTTTAGTTTTACTGCTAATGCAAAACCAACTGTCGCTGGTATTAAACTCACCTCTGAAAACACGGATAGGTTTTTTAAATTAATTTTTTCTCCACGGGCTACAAATCGAATCGCTGATTCAAAGCAGGCTGCATACCCAGAAGCAAACAATTGTTCTGGATTAGTAGCGCCGACTTTGCCAGGTCCACCCAATTGTTTTGGCATTGTCAGTTCTACTTTTAAAACACCATCATCAGTTTCAACATTACCATCTCTTCCCCCAGTTGCTTTTGCTTTTGCTGTATATAATATTTTCATTTTTATTCTCCTGTTTTAATTATTTTATTTTTAAAATTTTTAAAGCACAATATTTAAACCCAACATTTAACATACTCATTGATAGCATAATCTAGCCAACGAAAAGTATTCAGTGGAGTTTTTTTTGAACTGAGATAACCTAAATGGCCACCATGATTTTCAAGATGAAAATGAGTACTTGGACTAAAATCAGCAACACGATAAGATTGCCAAGGAATAATCGGATCATCTTTAGCAGTTAAAATTACAGTAGGGGTTTTAATTTTTTGCAGTTTGTCGGCAGTAGAGCATTTTTGATAATAATCTTCACGACTTTCAAATCCGCTGACTTGTGCGGTAAATTTAGCATCGAATTCACGCAGTGAGCGGGGTATAGTAAATGATAAATTTAATTTTTGACGTAACTCAAGCGTGCTCAATAAAACAAAATGTTTGTCGTACAATTTATTAAAGCCTTGAGTTAGGGCGACGGAGGTTCTTTCTAAATCAACAGGAGCATTGACAGCTATTGCATGATGAGGTTGAGTTTTGGTTTCGTCTGAGAGTAAAAGTAAAAGGGCATTGGCTCCCAGTGAAAAACCAATGGCAGTGTGATTAGAATTTGGAAACTTTGATTTTGAAAATTCAATAACTCGTGCAAGATCATTTGCACTTCCTGAATGGTAAAGACCTTTTGCAAAACCCTTTCCGATGCCACAACCTCTATGATTAACTAATAAGACTGAGTGTCCTTGGTTAATAAAAAGTTGTCCCACCCGTTGCATGTAATCAGCTTGTGAGCTGCCGTTTAAACCATGAAATAGTAAAAATATGATGTCGGATGTGCCTTGATAAAATTCGGCAATTAATTGATCGCCATCATCGAGTGGGATTTGCCAGATTTCCTTTTCTTTTTGTATTTTAGGTGATGGTAAAAAATAACCAAATAATGTTTGAGAATGACCTTCGGAAGCCCAAAGAGGGGGAGTGCAGGGTTCTAGTTGAACTGAATTTATTTTCATATAATTACTTTTCTTTCGGAGTTTAATTTAAGGCTTTAAAATTTCGGTTAAAGTAAAAGTGAAACTTAAACTTTAAGTTTATTAAGCTAAACTCACTTTCAAAATTATTTAAATTCACTTAAGGTTGACATGAATTATATTAAGCTGCAGAGTTGATTAATACAATACTAAATATTAAAGTATTATATAACAGTACTGAGTGGGGCATGAGGCAAACTAATTTACTAATAATTCAAATTAAGAAATTGCTTAAATCACAAGGTTTGAATTATCGAGACCTTGCAAAAAAATTAAAAATAAGTGAATCTTCGGTAAAAAGAATATTTGCTAAAAACACATTTACACTTGATAGGTTAGATGAAATTTGTGAAGTTTTGGAAGTTGAATTCTATGATTTGGCTAAGATGATAAAATCAAGCGAGCCAGAAATTCAAAGGTCATTATCAATTGAACAAGAAAAAATTTTATCGCGAGATGAAAAATTATTTGTTTATTTTTATTTGTTAGCAACAGGACATTCACCTGAATCTATAATTAAAAAATTTCGTTTTAGTGAAAATGAGTCTGTTCTATTATTACTAAAATTAGATAAACTTAAAATGATCGAGTATCATTCTTTAAAAAAAGTTAAATTGCTATTTTCAAGAAATATCCAATGGCACAAGGATGGACCATTAAATCAAAAATATGAACAAATGATCAAACAAGAATTTTTACAATCAAAGTTCTCTTCAGATCAAGAAGGGTTATATTTTATTTCTGGACAGCTAACTGAACAAGATTTAAAAAATTTAAACCACAAAATTAGAAAATTAGTTTCCGAAATAATTGAAAACTCAGAGATGAACGAAAAAAATAAAAATGTAACTAAAATTTGGCTTGAAGCCGACGAGGAGTTGGGTCGTCCGTTGCGCCGAGAGCGCAGCCAGAATGTCGGTGGTCCGTTCGAGCCCCAGCGTCTGGTCGGTCTGTTCCTGTTTTTTGATTTTTTGCGCAGCGGGATGGAGGGGCCGAAAAT
>SXSU01000014.1 GCA_005793345.1 Bdellovibrionales bacterium | reverse complement strand
TACGAATCAAGTGGTCGGAGGTTCGACTCCTTCCGGGCGCACCAACTTTTTCACTCGAACAGCAGACCTAAAGATTCGAAATCACTAAAGAAAATTTTGACCAAAATATTGAACCTGGTAGGATTAGAACACTTTTCAATTGAATAGTTTCTATAACATATTGCATTTTTTAGGTTATTCATGATTTATTATAATAAACATACACGATTGACATATTTGTGTATGTTTGTTAAAATAAATCATGATAAAGGAATTAAAGAAATTTCTAAACTCACATCCAACTTTTACAGCAGCACAAGCTCGAAAGGCTGGTATTCATCCAAGTTTAATTTCATATTATATTAAACTTGGAGTTGTAGAAAGAATATCACGTGGACTATATCGAAATCCTACCAAAGAAAGTGGAGTACCAGCTCCGTGGGAAGATTTAGTTGCAACTGTAAATAGTATTTCAGATGGTGTTGTTTGTTTAATTTCTGCATTAAATCTTTATGAACTGACAGATGAGTTTGCAAATGAGCATTGGATTGCAGTGCCTAAAGACAACTGGCCGAAGAGGCGTCTGCATACTAAAATAGTGCGTTTGAATAATATAAGCCTTGGTAAAACTAGATTTATTTTAGGTACTAAAAAAATATGGATATTTGATCGAGAAAGGACAATTATTGATTCTTTCCGATTGCTTCCTCTTGAAGTAGCAATTAAAGCTTTAAAGCTTTATTTGAAACCAAATAATGAACAAAAGCCAGACTTTCAAAAACTAAATCGATATTCAAAAGAATTACATTTTGATATCTCAACTTATATTCAGGCACTGACTACATGAGTATAAAATCCATCGAACAATCTGTAAAGGATAGAATAAAAGAAATTTCAAAAATGTGGTGTTCACGCAGTTTCTTCCGCTAAGACATTTGGAATTACTGAAATCAACTAGTATCAGTTTGGCTGGAATGATATTTGCAACCTACTTTTCGATCTAATTCAATTACGAAATGGGGAGATTATATGAAATTGAAAATAATGGCGTTAGTTCTATTAACCTCTGGCTCGGCATTCTGTACAGATAAGGCAGTTTGTTATGATCGAGATTTAAATAATAATTTTCTTACTCTAAATGGGGTCGAAATTACTTTGAATACAAAGTGTGATTTAAAAAAGCCCTTTTCTGTAACAAATCTTAGTTCTGAATCTTATTATATGGTTTGTTGTATATGGAGATTGGGCCAAGTGGGCTTGAATGAACACTTAACCGATAACAATTGATAAAGTTTTGTCTTTTGAATTTTAAATTTTCATTGAATTTTATTGTCAGATAATTTGAACTAGGCTAATTTTTAAAAATACTCTAATGAAAGGATTCTTGTGAGTAAATATGTTGATGGCTACATCATTCCAATAAAAAAGAATAAATTAAACGCATATAAAAAAATGGCTTTGATAGGTCGCAAAGTTTGGATGAAGTATGGTGCTCTTGATTATTATGAGTGCGTAGGAACAAAACTTGAAAATGAGTGGGGTGTACCATTTAAGAAGTTTTGTAAACTGAAATCAGATGAAACAGTTATTTTCGCATTTATAGTTTATAAATCTAAGGCTCATCGCAATCAAGTGACTTCTAAAGTTCATAAAGACCCACTCATGCAGCCTGAGAATTTCAAAGGTGAGATGCCATTTGATATGAAGCGGTTCACTTCGGGAGAATTTAAAGCCATAGTCCATTCTTAAAATAGTTGTTGTTAACTTTTTGGACTACAAAGTGCGCCAAATTATTGGCTCACAAAAAAGAAAACATTTTATTTTTTAAAAGCAGCTGAGGCTAGTGTAAGCGCATGCTCCACAATATCTTTGTGCCAGTCAGATATTAGTTCGACAAATTTTTTTCGATCGGATCTATATAAATATCTGATAGCCTCTTCAAAATTTGGCAAATTGCCTGCAAGGGATGATAAAAATTTGTATGTCACTTCTTGGGATGTTTTTATTATCAGTTTATTAGATGAGTTTGATTTTATTTTTTCTTCTATCAATAATCTTATAGTGGAGGATGCTCCGCCGGCTTGGTTATTGAGCCATTCCCAATGACTTGGTAAAAGGGATATTTCTCTGGGAACAACACCTAACTTAGGACGACCAACTGCAGGTTGCGATGGAATTGTTTTTGCGGTGTAGATTTTATATCGTTCAATAACTTCGGAATCTGTTCCGCTCAAATCAAAATCCATTTGCTTACCAGTCGAATCGCTGAATATCAGTATATTAGAATCTCGATTGACCTTAAGTCTCTTTTTTACAGTCAAAAGAACTTTTTCTAGGTCTGAACTAATCAATTTTTGAAAACCTTCAAAGGCGGTATATGTATACATTGGCTACTCTTTACTTTATTATTACCCGGATAAAACAATTATGTCAATATTATACGGGTAATATTAAATATGCAGCTATGTAATTTTTGATTCACCCCAAATAAACAAGAAAATAACTGCATATGATTAAGTCTGATATAATCGCGAAGCGATCAGACTTAATCATGAGCTGTTATTAAGAATGTCCTAGTCTTTTTGAGCTTGTTCTTCTTTTTTTGGCAGGGGATTTCGATTTAATTGTAAAACCACCAATTTTCTTTTCGAGAGCTTCCTTAGGAAGATCGGGTTGAAAAAGTTTACTTAATGATTGTTCATTAATATATGCAAGTTCTCCTCGCTCTAAAGTACCTAATCCAAATCGACCAATAGCAATTCTTTGAAGCTTGATAACATCATTATTAATCTTTTCGATCATCTGCCGAATTTGTCTATTCTTGCCTTCTGTAATTATAATTTTAAACCAAGGATGCTCGCCACTGCCTTTTTTAACTTTTTCAAAAACTTTTGCGGAAACTTTACCGCCCATAATGGTAACTCCACGTAGTAGTCTTTGAATTTGATCAGCTGTTGGCGTTCGGGCTAATTTAAGCAAATAAGTTTTAGTGACTTCATTTTTAGGGTGGGAAACTTTTTGTGAAAACTCTCCATCATTAGTTAGTATAACTAAACCTTCAGAATCCCAATCTAATCTTCCAATCGGAAACACTCTTACTGGTACATCCTTTAAATAATCTGCAATTGTTGGGCGACCTTCGGGGTCATCCATTGTAGTTAAAACACCAGTTGGCTTATTAAAAGCTAAATAGAGTTTCATTGTAACTTGTTTAATTGGTTTACCATTTAATAAAATTTTATCGTTATGTGGGTGAACTTGAGTCCCCATCTCAAAAACTCTTTTACCATTAACAGTGATTGATCCTTCTGCAATGAGGCGGTCCGCCTCACGTCGTGAACAAACTCCTGAGTCAGCTATAAATTTATTTAAGCGAATTGTTGGGGAGGTTTTTTGAGGTTTTGAAAATTGTCCTTTTGCCATTTGAGTCCTTGATCTTTGAAGTCAGTAGTGAAAATTCCCTTTTGCTGAAGGGCATATCTGGCTTCTTGTATCAAATGACCAATGATTTTGTCACCAATGAATATCTCACTAAAGGCTATTTCTGCTGTTTCGATCCGTTTTATGAATGAAACCTCGGAGCCGCGATCAGATTTGATGATCTCTTTTGGAAGTTTTTCAAGCATAGTGACAATATTTCGATAATAGGGGTCACTATTTCTTTCAATAAAAAATTGTTCAATTCGTTTAATCGCCACAAATATTTTAGGTTGTTCTTCTAGTGGAGCGTCATTTAACTCAAAAAATTTCTGAAAAACATATCCGCGTAGAAGTGCCCCTTTTACTTTACCCTCAGTAATTTGAAATTGGCCTAAGAGGTATGGAGCAACTTCAATACTGTGAACTACATTTTCTTTTAGATTTAATTCAGAATTATATTCTAATTTTAAATCTATTCGCAAAGGCTCAAGGATTCCTTTACGTAAAATAAATTTTTTATCGAAAGTCATTACAGTTAAAGATTGATCAGGATGAAGAATTACTAAAACTACTTTTCGACCAAAGTCTGGAATTACTTTATATTTATCTTCGTCACTCGTCATTGAGTGAGCAAAAGCCATTGTGACATCCATAACATCTTGAAAATTTTGAAGTTCAATGATCTGACAATTCTGAGGATAAATAATTTGTGCAAAATCAAAATTTATTTTTTTTGCCTTAACAAAATTTTCAAGAAGTGATTGGATTTCACGACTGAGTTGTGCCTTATTACTTTGCCAATGAGGATACTCGAGAGCGTGATTAAAAAACCTATTGATCAATTGAGGAGTTAAATCATCCTTCATAAACAAAAAGTGTCTTAAAAAATTATATAAAGCTAACCTTGCAGGTGTATTTTGAGGGTGTAAATCTGAGATGTATTTTAACAAATTTGAGATTTTCATATATTTAAGCTTAGAAAGGTTTGAAATTTCTGTCTACTAAAAATATACTAAATAAAACGTCAGGGACCGGCGTTAAACTAATATTCCAAGGAGAGGAATCAACTATGCAAAAAGAATTAAACCACAATCTTTTTCCGCAACAAAACGAAATTCACGAAAATTCAATTCATACATTAACTCCACCAGTGGAAACTTTAATTACAAAGGCTGTAACAGCTTCTGAAGAAGTGCATTTGTTGAGAATTCATATGCATCGATTACAAGAACAATTAAGCAGAATCAGTCAACATATCTTAGAGCAATCAAAAACAACTCAAGTTAAATTTGAAAGAACAGCTCAGGCAATTAGTAGAGTTGAACATACACAAGTTTCATTTTCACAAGATACAAGTGAAAAAATTGCAACTATTTCAAGTCGAATCCTAGAAAGAAAATCAGTGGATGTAAAAATTCAAGAATTAATTGAACAACAGAATAATTTGATAAAAATAAATGAAGAGAGAATGCAAAAATTTAGCAAATCACTTTCAGAAAAAGAAATACAAATTAATTGTTTAACTCAAAATCTACAAGAAGCTCAGATGGAAATTCAAAAATTAAAACGTATAAATAATAATAAATAATTATAAATAAATAAAATTACGACATTTGAATACCTGAATAGCAGCAAACTGTAGTTTTGTTGCTATTCACTGCTTTTTAATATTTTTTGAAGTCTTTGATTAAAGAGTTGAGGTTTTTCAAATTCATTTAGAGTTAAATTTTTGAGAAGATTGCCTTGCTTAGAATAAAAGAAAACACTAGGTAGACCAACTATTCCGAATTCTTTTTTTAATTTATCCAGCTCTGCAGAAGGTTCAGTGGCATCATATCTCAAAAGCACAAAGTCTTTTAAAATTTTTTCGATTTCAGGATCTGCAAAAGTTTGTGTTTCTAATTCTTTGCAGGCTAAGCACCAATCTGCAAAAAAATCTATAACAACAGGTTTCTGGTCTTTTTTTGCTTGCTCAAGCAATTGTTTATTAAATGGTAACCAAGAATTACCTGAAGTTGATTTTGACTCTGCAATAGGGCCATTTATGATGGGTGATGATTTTGGCCAAAGTAAACTGAGATAAAATAATCCGCTTGCAATCAATGCGACACCCAAAATCGTTTTTGCAGTTTTCATTATGACTGCAGATTTTGGAAATTTATAAAGTAATTGTGTTGAAACACCCACTATTAAAAGTAATTGGCCAATACCCAATGCATAATCAAACATTAACCAAAAGCCTAACCATTTATCTTGTGTTTGCGCTATATAGGTTAAAATTCCTACTAATACTGGACCAACGCATGGACTAGCAATTAAGCCCGACACTAGTCCTGAAGCAAAAATCCCTTTAGTATCATGACCCCAATTATGAAACATATTTTGAAGTTTAAGCGGAGTTTGTACTTCAATAAAACCAAACTGAGCAATCCCCATTAAAATAAATAGTATTGCAAAAGTAATTTGAACTCCAGGATGGCTCAATATAGAACCAAACAATGAGCCTGAACTAGCAGCTATAACTCCTAAAGTTGAATAGGTAAATGCAACTCCTAATACATAGATCAAAGCATTTCTAAACTTGATCCACTTTTTATCATGACTATGACCTTTGCCTAAAACTGCAATTGTGAGGGGTAGGATTGGTAGTAAACATGGAGTTAATGAGGTTAATACTCCTGCTAAAAATACAAAAATAAATAAATACAAAGTTCCTCGTTCACTTGCTCCAGAAAATGTATTTTGCATTATTTCATCTGTATTATTGAATAAACCCTGGTTAGTATTTTCGCTGGATTGTTCCGAGAGTATGGGATTTAGTATATTGTAATCTGTTTGCGCTTCTATTGTTTGCGGGAAATAGCAATAAGTGTCTGTGCAGGCTTGGTATTTAAGTTCAAATTTAATTTTCTGAGTTTTTGAATTAAATTTTGCATTCTTATTGAGGTGAAATGGCATAATTAAAGTGCTAGTACCAACTAATCCCTTTTTCGTTTTTTTACTAAACTTATCATAGAATTCAACAACTGGATCAGCCTTAAGATCACCGATGTCAACTGGATATGGTTCTAAAATATGAACTTTAAATTTATCTACATAGGCTTTAAATCCGGGATTAATTTCTAATTTTATTTCTAAAGATCGCTCTGAATCTAGCTTTGTTTCATGTGGAACAACATGGGACTCAACAATACTCAATACTTGCGGAGCACTTTCATTTTGTGCGAGAAGTTTATTAGTAATAATAAATCCACTTAGAAATATAATAAAAAAATTTAAATAATTCAAATTAAACTCCAGCCTCTATGTAAGTAGTCAATAGGTTATGATAATTTAAATAAAAAGTTAACTTTGAATTTCTTTTAATTAAAATTAGCGCAATGCTTTTTAAAAATCTCTGGATCTTAATCCAGTTTGAAGACTTATCCTTAATTTTTATATTAATGTTCCGATAATAAATATGAAGAGGTAAAAATGGGATATGTAGGTGCATTAATAGTTTGTATATGTGTGTTTGGAGGATTTATCCTTGCGGGAGGAAATCTCACTCCTATTATTCATGCGGCCCCTCTAGAACTTGTGATTATTTTTGGCGCGGCAGTTGGAGGTTTCGTAATTGGAAATCCAATGAAAATCATTAAACTTGCCATTAAAATGACAGGGCACTCAATGACAGGCACGGGCCCACAAAAACAAGAATATACAGAGTTACTACAAATGTTGTTTCAACTTTTTCAACGTTTTAGAAAAGATGGTCCCCAAGCAATTGAGGCACATATTGAGAATCCCGATAAGAGTGATATTTTTAGTGCCTATCCTAAATTTTTAAAAAATCATCATGCTGTACATTTTTTGTGTGATACCATGAAAATTACTTTATCCGCAGACTTATCCCCATATGATGTAGATGATTTATTGGATGGTGACTTAAAAGCAGCTCACACCGAGGAACATGCTGCCCAACATGCTGTACAAATGATTGCAGATGGACTGCCAGGTTTGGGAATCGTTGCAGCGGTTTTGGGGATTGTGAAAACAATGGGACATTTAACTGAGGGTGTTGAAAAAATCGGATCTCTAGTTGGTCACGCTCTAGTTGGAACAATGCTAGGAGTTTTTTTGGCATACGGTTTCTTTGGTCCAATTGCGACAAAGATTTTAAATGATATAGAAGCTGAAGGGCGATTTTTAACTGTCATTAAAGCAGCCATGGTGGCTCTGCAAAGAGGGGCCCCACCATTAGTTTGTGTTGAATATGCTCGAAGATCAATTGCCCCTCATGAACGACCTACATTTGAAGAAATGGATAAGGCAACAAAAGAAATTAAAAAAGCAGCATAGTGAGTAAATAATGGCTAAAGAAAAAAGTATGACAGTCATAAAAAAAATCACCATTAGTGGTGGTGGTCATCATGGTGGAGCCTGGAAGGTTGCCTTTGCTGATTTTATGACTGCCATGATGGCATTTTTCTTATGTATGTGGCTTTTGAGTATTAGCCCTGAAGCACGACAAAGTATTTCAGATTATTTTTCAACTCCGAGTGTGATTGAGTATGAATTTAGAAACTTTGGAGTTGAGCTAACCTTAGAGAAAATGTTTGCAGATTTATTAAACGAACCATTAGATGCGGTATCAAAATTAATTGAACCCATGGATAAAACACCAAATGTATTTGAATTTAATAATGATAAAATTGCTATGTCCTTTATAATGGAAAAAATTGGCGATGAAGCAAAAAATGTTGAAATAAATAATAATGAAATTTCTTTCGTTATTCCAGATTTTAGATTGTTTAAAACTGGTTCAAGTGAGACGAGTAATGACTTTATACCTATAATGGATAAAATTAAAAAAGTTGTAAATGGGCTTGAACAAGCAAATATAAGAATAACATCACAGTTATTTTTAGATGGTGTCCCAAACGAAAACCAAACAGTGGCAACTGAAGTAGCTACTGCTCGATTGGATCTTATTAAATTAAATGTTAAAAGTTCACTCGAGCATGAATCAACTCAGGTTGATGGATTTATAGACGTAAAACCTCGCAAAGATAATGCAACTAAAGGAAAGACTCCGCTTACTGGTTTTTTGAGATTTGATATAACACGTTTTGTAGATAAAAATAAAACTGAAGGGTCGTTGCCAAACTTCAAAAAAGAAAATGATCGTGAAAATGAAATTGAGAATGGAATTAATAAAAATCGGAAAAATGATAATAGCATAAAAGAATCTCAAACTCAAAAAAATGAAGTTGGAATAAAGCAAATTAACCAAAATTCAAAAAAAGCACTTGATGACATAAATGATGATCCTAGTTTGGAAAACACAAACTTGGAATCCGATTCATCAACGAGTCCAAAATCAAAAGATTTATACGATGATCTTAATGATTCTTTTAGAAGAGAAATCAATAAAAAATAACTGCTTGTGATTATGTCTGATACAATTGCGAAGCAATCAGACTTAATCATGAGCAGATATTTTCATAATAATATTTGTTATTTTGTAATTATTTTTGTACAAACAATTTTATGAGTACAGATGTCGCTACCCTTGAAAAACCATGGAAAGAATATACTTTTGTTGCTTTTGATACTGAAACATCAGGGCAATATCCTATTGTAGATGAAATAGTTGAAATAGGAATGATTAAGTGGAGGGGTGGGCAAATAATTGATCGATATCAAACTTTAATTAAGCCCTCTAAGCCAATGGGTGAAGCAGTCATTAAAATCCATGGAATAACCAATGAAATGGTAGAGCATTCACCTGCAATCAATGATAAAATTAATGAGATTTATGATTTTTTAAATGGGAGTGTAGTTATCGCACATCATGCGCCATTTGATTTGGGTTTTTTAACATATGAGTTTGAAAAATTTAGAAAGCCACTTTTTAGTGATACTGCAGTTTGCACAAGTTTATTGGCAAGAGCCTTAATACAAAGTCCAAATCATAGATTGCAAACAATGGTAAAACTTTTAAATATCAATCATGAACAAGCTCATAGGGCAGAAAGTGATGCTGAAGCTTGTTTGCAACTAGCTTTTCACTGTATGAATTTAGTTGGAGCCAATGCTACTTTAAAACAAGTTGTTAAGGCGCAAAAACGAACTTTATGGTGGCAGGACTATTCACTTAAGACTGTAGAGAATAACCAAAAATGGCGTGGATTTATGGAAGCTTTGCATGAAGGTAAAAATGTTGAGTTTGTATATGAGGCCGGGACACATAAAGGTAAACCACGACAAGCAAAACCAATTGGTGTTGTTAGAAATCCTGATGGTGATTATTTTCCTGCTCTTTGTTTAATTGATAATGTTGTAAAAAGATTTTATATGAATAAAATCTCAGATTCGTTGATTATAAATTAAGATATAGTAATAAACTTTAATTATTTTATTTTATTATTTGCAGTAAAAAAATTGGTATTTAAAATGCAACATTAAATATTATGAATAAAATTAAGATTTGTATCATATTGAGAGATATATTTAAGATCAAGGGCTTAGAGTCTACTCACACTAATTTCAAGTTACAATTATTGTTAATTATTATATTTAATTTGATAACTATAAATACTTATGCCAAAACTCAAAATAGAATTGTTAATACGCCAGAGTTATGTTTACCAAAAAATCTTGAATCAATATATCGCAAAGCTCTTTCCTTACCTCAAAATCGACTAAAATATAAAGATCAAACTGGATTTGATAAGATTGGATATTATAATAAATTTTATAAGTATTCTGATCGCAATATTATTTTAAAATCTTCTGATAATAAAAATCCTAAACTTATAAAAGAGAGCGCAGAATCTTTTGAAAAAGTAATTCAAATACAACTTAAGAGCATGGAATCATGTTCAAATAAAAGTATAGTTTATGATAAAAGCGTTTACACTACTTTTTTAATTTGCGATGGAAATGTAATTGGTTATTTGCCAGGTAATATCGGACCCGCGGTTGAAGCAAATCCTGAAAATCGACACCCTAATAAAGAACGGCAAACTAAAGGTGATAATGGAGATAAACTAACGCCAGAAGGTGAATTTATGTTAAGTGATGCACCAGAAAGTCAGTATTCGGATGCTATTCGTTATTCGAGTACAATAAACTCTGACTGTGATCCAAAAGTAAACTGTGGGATTAATATGTTAATACATGGTCCTAAAAAAACTGAAGTAGCAAGTCAAAAATATAATTTTACCACAAGAGTGACTGATGGTTGTGTTGGGCATAATTCTCATTCAATGAAAATACTTCGCAAGTTCCTAGCTCCAAATTTTTCACAAGTTCCTTTTTATATTTGCAAATATAATTCTGATTTCGAAAACAGGTATCATGTTTCTTTAGATACTCCAAATGAGTACAGTGAATATTCAAGAGAGCCTTTAGATACATCTCAAGCTACTATTGTTGTGAATGAGGAGAGCTTCACAAAGTAAAGGAACCAGATAAATTATGAGTTTACGGTTTGGTATTTGTAATGTGATCAACTTTTACAATTTCAAGATCATAATCTAACTTCTTTACGAGAACCCAATTTAATCCTTTTGATTTAAACCATTCAGGTGGGTAAGTGTAATTAAATTTTGCTAAATAAATTGGGAAATGAGTTGGGATTGATTCTTCAAATGTATCAAATAAATCAACTCGGCTCATATCTTTTAATTTGTATACTGGTTTTTTTGTTTCAAACCAAAGATAGGAGGCCATTTGGTAGCTACTCACATAAAATGGTTGAAAATTTATTTGCTCGCTCAAAAGAGCTTCATAGCGAAATGGCTCTATAAGTTTTTCAGATTTCGGGTTTGGGATCCATCTTAAATTCCATTGAAAGATTAAAACAGTTAATAAAATACCCCAAAATAAACAATAAAATTTTATTTGAAGTGGTCTAATCTTTTTTTGAGCTAGATACGAAAAAATAAATGGATATGCAGCTTGAGTCCAGTTAGCTTCAACTTTATTTTTTAATGCACTATAGGAGAAAAGTAAAAGTATAGGAACAAAAGAGTAAATAAAATACAAATTTATTTTTTTGTCTTTGTTTTCATTTTTTGTAAAAAAGTTGTGAATCAAAAAAGGTGTAAGTATAAAAATTTGAGAAAGTAAAAATTCGGTTTCCCACTTTAAATTAATTCGTGAGTCACCCAGACCATGATTTAACTGAAATCGAAACGAGGCCCAATCATTGAGATAATTCCAAATAAATACAGGACTGGAGCCAATGCCAAATGGTATTAAACTAATAATTAAATAAAAGAAATTAACTCTAAATAATTGTTTTGTAATTATCAAGTAAGCTAACATTCCAGGTAATAACAAAACAATGTGATATTTAGATGTAAATCCTAATCCTAAACTTAAACCAAAAAGTAAATACCATATTAGTTTTTGTGTTTTTAAGGCTTTGTGAAATGAGTAAACTAATAAACCCATAAAAACTAAAACAGGAAGATCTGGAGTGATGGCCAATCCACTCATTCCAATTAGTGGACTAAATAAGCATAATGCAAAAAATATCAATCTTTGTTTATTAGTAAAACCAATATCATTTAAAAATTTATCCCAAATAAGAAAAAAGAAATGGCCAAAAGTAATTGCAGGCCATTTTAAAAAAAGTGATGGAAGAAAATTTCCTAAAGTAAATAACCATGCAACCATTGGAGGATGATCAAAGTAAGAAAGTCTTAAATTTTGCGACCATACCCAATAGTAATGTTCATCTGAGGTTAGAGGTGTAAATGATACTAATATTAATTTTATAATAAGTGAAATAATCCACCAAAATTTAAAATTAGTTATTAAATCTGAACTAGGTTTAATCATGACCAGATTTTGGAAAAGTAACTGAATAGTTTTGTCCTAGATTTCCTGGAACGCCTAGGTCTTTACCATTATAAATTAAATTTACAGAACCACCATCGCTGAAGGTTAGTTTAATTTTTTTACGAGCTTTGAACGTATGAATTCTTTCAGCTTGAAGTAAAATGGTTTCTTTTGATCCATCATCTATTTGGAAGTCTACACTAACTCGGTCTAAAGCCTCGATTATAATTTCTTGAGTTGTTTGAACATCAGTAGATATAGAGGGAGTTAATGTTGGCGTTGGAGACGCTGTGACAGGTGCTATTGCAAGAGCAGTACTTTCAGGTATTGGTGTATTAGTAGGTTTGGTTGAAAGGTTTAAACTATCAATGGCTGATGCATCAGGTATTATCGATGGCGATACTTGTGGCTCTACATTGTCTTGTAAGTCTGTGGCAGCAGGGGTGTTGTCATCATCAGTTGGTGGAAGCGTATTGACTTGAGATTCTGCCGTCGGAAGTTGTGCTTCTTTTTCATATTTATCAACGGTTCGTTTTATAGTGTAGATTATAATTATTAGTAATATTATAAAAGCTGCAGTTCCTATTTTTACAGAGTTGGCCCATGTTTTTGGATCAACTGATAATGTGGGCGCAACTGGGGCCACAGGCTCTTTGGGTGTTTTTACCACTTGAGATTTTATATTAGCAGATGGATTTATACTTTGAGTTGACTCTTGATTTGACGTACTTTGAGTTAAATTTTCAGGATTTTCTGGTGTAGTTTCTGTTGCTTTGGGTGAGTAGTTTGTTGGAGGAGGAGCAACATGAGTCGTAATCATACCAGGGTGAGTGGTTCCCATTTCCTCTTGAAATACAACCATAATATCATTTAAATTAATTTTTAAAAATTGGGAATAGCTTTGTACGAACCCTCTTAAAAAAGTCTTCGCAGGAAGTTGATTCATCTCGCCATCTTCCAGCGCCTTTAGGGTGCGTGTACTAATTTTTAAATGCAGAGACACTTCTTGAAGTGAAATACCTTTTGATTCTCGAGCATTTTTTAAAAGCTGTCCTGTCTTTTTCATTTAATCCAACCCAATCCTACTTTTTTAATAATTCTAACATTTGCTCAGACTTTTCTTTAAAAGAACTTCCTCGCTCAATGAGAGACTCAAATTTTAATTTGGCTTTGTATGCATCGCCCATTCTGTAAAAATTTAGCGCACTAAAATAACTTGGTTCATCAAATTTTGATTTTAAACAATATGCTTCTGCTTTTTCAAATGCAACAACTGCAGGTTTATAATTTTTTAATTCTAGTAAGGATCTTGCATAGTAATTTGCTGCTAAACAATTTTCTCGCTCAGAGTTTAGTGCAGTTAAAAAACTTTCTTTGGCCTCTTTGAAGTTGCTTTCTTTAAATTGTGCCAGTCCAAGGTTTATATAAGCTTTCCAAGCATAGGAATATGTTAAATCGTTAAGTACGTCTTTAATATAAGATTTCGCTTCTGAAAGATTATTTTTTTCGATTAGTACACGGCTTAAATTATTTTTTGCATCAGTAAAACTAGATTCAAGTTTTACTGCGTTTTTAAGGTGAATTTCGGCAAGATCATATTTGTCTCGCATAAAATATGCTAAACCTAAATTATTTTGAATCAAGGGGTCTGTAGAATCATAAGACTCTGCTGTTAATAAATCTTTTAGTGCTTCTGGATATAAGCCATTTTCTAAATGATTAGTTCCTAATCGCAAGTGAACTTGAGCTAACTCTTTACTTGATGATTTTTGTGGTGATGCACAGTTTGCTAAAAATAAAATTAGTAATAAAAATAAAATCAGATAAATATAAGTTTTTATACTTTCTGTTTTATTAAAATTTAAAATTTTACAAAAGCTCATCAAATTTCCTTACTTAACAGGAACTACATTTAGTGAAGTCATATAGTTGAGTGTTGCCCAAAACAAGATTTCAGTCAATTCAAGGTAAATTTATATCGATTTTAGTCCACAGACTAAAAATTTCAAAGTGATCTGTTTGTGGAAACATATCTAAGCCTTGAACTACATCCATTTGATAATGTTCTTTAAGTTTCAAGACATCTCGCGCCCAAGTCATTGGGTCACAACTTATATATACTATGACTGTTGGTTTAAGATTAAGTAACTGATGTATAGTCACAGAAGACAAACCTTCTCGAGGAGGGTCAAGGATTACAAAAGTCTGATCTAGATTGAGTTGTCGCTTTAAGTAAGACTCAACATCAGCATTTATCATTTTTAAATTAGTTAATTTTTTTTCAGATTTAAGTTTAAGACCTTCACTGTAAGAGTTAAAATTCAATTCAACACAAACGGCTTGAAGTTGATTTGAATAATTTAAGGCTAATGGTCCAGAAAAATTTGCAGGCCCACCATAAAGGTCAAGAACTTTGGGGAGGTTAAATTTTGAATAGTAGGTTAAAACCAAATCTATTAGATTTTTATTTTGTTCATTATTGACCTGAGAAAAACCAAGTAACATGGATTGAGACTTTGCTTCCTGATCAGATTTTGAATCAATTAACTCACTTTTAATATCATTTAATTTTTCAATGGTAATATTGTCTTTAGATAAACTTAATTTATTTTCAATATCATTATTGCTCACAATTTTGATTTGATATTTAGTTAACTCGATATCTGGCTTTTTAAGTTTCTTCCATTTTTGATAGGATAAATTTATGCTTTCTTCGGCAATCAAGCATTTTTCCATATCAATTATTTCATGTGTGTTTTTAGAGAAAAATCCGGTATGATTTTTAAGTGATTTTACCTGGATTCGATTTCTGTAATTAAATGGTTTTGAGTTTTTTAAAAATGGTTTTAATATTCCATTTTTTAAATCTTTAAGATCAAATTTAAGTTGCCGTTCGAGAATTTCGTCGAGAATTAATTCTTTGGCGTTAATTTGAGATTCATAATTGAGATGCTGCCAATTGCATCCTCCACATTTATAAAATAACTCACATGGTGGATCTTGTCGTTGTGGACTTGGTTTTATGATTTTAATAATTTTTGCAGTATAGAAATTTTTTTTTGCTTCAGTTATTTCTACAAGTAATTGATCTAGTGGAGCAGAGTAAGGTACAAAGATGACCTTACTCTCAGTTCTTCCCAAGCCTGAACCCTTAAAAGTTAATTTTTCAATTTCGAGTTCGAGCTGGTCACCAACTCTAAAAGAGTTAGTCGTTACAGATTTCATGTTTATCAAAAAATAAAGCAATTTCGCGAGTCGCTGAAGTAATGCTGTCACTTCCGTGAACTGCATTTTCACCCATGTTATCACCGTAGATTGCTCTTATAGTACCTACAGCAGCTTTTTTAGGATCAGTAGCGCCCATGATTTCGCGATTTTTTAAAACTGCATTTTCACCAGAAAGTGCCATCAATAATACTGGACCAGAGGTCATAAATGAAACTAGTTCACCAAAAAAAGGTCTTTCTTTGTGTTCAGCATAAAACTCTTGGCATTTTTCTTTTGAAATTACAGTTAATTTTGCGGCAGCAATTTTTAAACCATTTTTTTCGAAAGTTTCAATAATATCGCCCATTACATTTTTTTTAACAGCATTTGGTTTGATTATGCTAAACGTAAGTTCTTTAGCCATGGTATAACTCCTTGAGTATAAATTTTTTAAAGCTGGTTCTTAATAAACCAGCTTCAGTTTTTTTAGTTTGTTGTTTAATAGATGAAAAACTAAAAATAATAAAGTACTTTTAATGTTACTTTTTTGTTACTTTAGTGATGCTTTTAAAGTTGTTCCTAAATCAGCAGGGCTTCTTGCGATTTTACATCCAGCGGATTGAAGTGCTTCAAATTTAGCTTCTGCAGTTCCCTTTCCGCCACTAATAATAGCTCCAGCATGTCCCATACGTTTACCCTTAGGTGCAGTTGCGCCTGCAATAAAGCATGTTACTGGTTTTTTAAATTCACGCTAAATGTATTCAGCGGCTTCTTCTTCTGCAGTACCACCAATTTCACCGATCATGATCACAGCGTCAGTGTTAGTGTCTTTATTGAATAACTCAAGTACATCAATAAAATTTGTTCCATTTACTGGATCGCCACCGATACCAACACATGAAGATTGTCCAAGTCCAAGGCTTGTTAATTGATGAACAGCTTCGTAAGTTAAGGTTCCAGAACGTGAAAGTACTCCGATACGACCTGGTTTATGGATATGGCCTGGCATAATTCCAATTTTACATTCACCCGGAGTGATTACTCCTGGGCAGTTTGGTCCAACTAAACGGCTTTTCTTTCCAGACATAAATCTTTTAACTTTAACCATATCTAAAACAGGTATGCCTTCAGTGATGCAAATAACTAATTCAATTCCAGCATCAACAGCTTCCATTATAGAATCAGCAGCAAATGGAGGTGGTACGAAAATTACTGAAGCATTTGCACCAGTTTTATGTTTAGCATCGTACACAGTATTGAATACTGGTAGATTTAAGTGACTAGTGCCACCTTTCCCTGGAGTTACTCCGCCAACAACTTTTGTTCCGTAGGCAAGACATTGTTCTGCATGAAATGTTCCTTGAGACCCTGTGAAACCCTGAACGATCACTTTTGTTTCTTTATTTACTAGTATAGACATGATTAAGCTCCTTTCACAGCTGCAACAATTTTTTGAGCTGCATCAGTTAAGCCATCAGCCGGAATAATATTTAATCCGCTTTCAGCAAGAATTTTTTTACCCAATTCAACATTTGTACCTTGAAGACGTACAACAAGAGGAACTTTTAAACCTACTTCTTTTGAAGCTGCAATAACACCTTCGGCAATAATATCACACTTCATGATACCACCAAAAATATTTACTAAAATTCCTTTTACGTTTGGATCTTTTAAAATAATTTTAAAAGCTGCAGTAACTTTTTCTTTATTTGCGCCTCCGCCAACATCGAGAAAGTTTGCGGGTGATCCGCCATGGATTTTAATAATATCCATTGTCGACATCGCAAGGCCTGCACCGTTTACAAGGCAACCAATATTACCATCTAATTTAATAAATGCTAATTCATATTTACTTGCTTCGATTTCTGTTGGTTCTTCTTCAGTTAAATCTCTTAATTCAACAATGTCAGTATGTCGATATAGCGCGTTTGAATCAAAATTCATTTTTGCATCTAGAGCGTATACTTCGCCTTCTTTAGTTAAAACTAAAGGATTAATTTCTGCGATAGAACAGTCAGTTTCAGTGAAAGCTTTGTAAAGCGCCATCATAAATGAAGCTGCTTTATTTATACTTGCTGCAGGAATTCCAATTTCATAAGCCAAGTGGCGAGCTTGAAAACCTGTTAAACCTACAACCGGATCGACATCAACTTTTTTAATTGCATCTGGATTTTTTGCGGCAACTTCTTCGATATCCATTCCGCCTTCGCTAGAACCCATCATGGCAATACGGCCAGTAGCACGATCAACTAATGCGGCAACATAATATTCTTTTGCAATGTTACAGCCTTGTTCAACAAAAATTTTATGTACGTGTTTACCTTCAGGGCCAGTTTGATGAGTTACGAGATTCATTCCTAAAATTTGTTTTGCTAAAGTACCAACTTCATCAATTGATTTTGCAAGTTTTACTCCGCCGCCTTTTCCTCTTCCTCCTGCATGGATTTGGGCTTTAACCACCCAAACAGGTCCACCCATTTCTTTTGCATTGGCCATTGCTTCTTCAGGGCTGTTTGCAACTTTACCTTTAAGAGTAGCCACACCAAATTTTCTTAAAATTTCTTTGGCTTGGTATTCATGTATATTCATTTTTTATTTTCCTTTAAAATCAATGGCGGTTGTTTTATATTTTAAACTTAAACCGCCATTTATTCTTTTGTTTTACGAGTTGATATTTTTACCGATTTTTTAGTATTGGATATTTTTTAAAGCATCAACTAACGATTGAACTGATTTGATTGAATTTGCTAATCCAGCTTTTTCAGTTTCATTCAATTGAAGTTCTACAACTTTTTCCATTCCTTTACCTGTTAGTTTACAAAGTACTCCAACAAATAAACCTTTCACTCCGTATTCACCTTGAAGTTCAACAGCACATGGTAAAATTCGGCGTTGATCTTTAATGATGGCTTCAGCCATTTGAACTGCTGATGCAGCAGGAGCATAGTATGCTGATCCTGTTTGTAATAAACCAACGATTTCAGCGCCGCCCTTGCGAGTTCTCTCAACGATAGCATTGATTTTTTCTTGTGAAAGCATTTCGGTTAAAGGTACACCACCAATGTTACAATGTCTTGGCATTGGGACCATATCATCACCGTGTCCACCTAGAACTATTGCATGAACATCTTTTACAGAAACTTGTAATTCTTCAGAGATAAATGTTTTCATACGAGCAGTATCTAAAACACCAGCCATACCAATCACGCGCTCCCTTGGAAAACCTAAAGTTTGTTTTGCAACGTATGCCATTGCATCAAGTGGATTAGAGATCACAATAACGATAGAATTTGGAGCGTATTCTTTTATCCCTTCACAACAAGCTTTAACGATTTTTGCATTTGTTGCCAAAAGGTCATCACGACTCATGCCTGGTTTACGAGGAAGACCCGCAGTGATAATTACAACATCAGATCCAGCGATATCTTTGTAATCTTTTGTACCAACAATGCGAGAGTCAAACAATTCAACAGGTGCAGCTTCGTATAAATCTAACGCTTTACCTTTTGCTGCTCCTTCATTGATATCTAAAAGTACCACATCACCTAATTCTTTTGATGCAGTCCAGTGTGCACATGTTGATCCAACAAAGCCAGCTCCGATGACTGCGATTTTTTTTCTTGTATGAGCCATGATTTCTCCTCATCATTAAAGTTGTGTGAAGTTTTAATTTGTATATATTTATTTTATTAACACTTCGTTTTCTAAAATTAATTTTTAAAGTTTTGTTAATTAATATCTAAAGCTTTATTGAGAGTCATGATTTTAAAAACAAAGGAGGAAATTTGACCGCAGCGTCAGTTGTTTTGGAAATGTGCGATGTAGAAGTTTCCTTTGGAACAGAGGTAATTTTAAAAAATGTTAATTTAAAAATTAATCAAGGCGAGCGTGTTTCAGTTATTGGCCCTAGTGGTCAAGGCAAGTCAGTTTTATTAAAAACGATGTCGGGTCTAATAACTCCTGCTCGAGGTAAAGTTTTTATTGAGGGCCGTGATTGGAAATCTTTGCGTGGTGAAGATCTTAAGCATATTTTAAGTAAAGTCGGGATGCTCTTTCAAAAAAACGCACTCTTTGATTCTCTCACCTGTGGAGAGAATATTGCTTTTCCCTTGCGTGAAGTGACAACGACAGGTGAAGAAGAAATTCAAAAAAAAGTAAAATCTTTTTTGGACGCAGTTGCTATTCCCCATGCTCTTAATTTATTTCCTGACGAGATTAGTGGTGGTATGCAAAAACGATTGGGTATAGCGAGAGCTCTTGCACTTGAACCCGAAATTATTTTTTATGATGATCCAACGGCGGGATTAGATCCAATCACTAGTAAAAAAATCATTGAGTTAATTTGTGACTGGCAAAACAAACTGCATTCGACCCTTATAGCAATTACCAATGATATGAATCGCGCTTATCAAATGTCTCAGAGAATTTTAATGGTTGTTGATAAAGAAGTGATAGAGGCTGGAACTCCAAAAACAATTTTAAATAATTCTGATCCTCGAGTTCATCAGTTTATACGAGGGGAACTTTCTGGACCATTAACGGCGTTGTCTTAAATTTTTTTCTTCAATCTTCCGTGTTTGTAGGTCAGACAATAAACACGGAAAATTGAATCAATTAATTGCTATTAATATCAATAGGTTATGTATATTGACTCTTCCGTGTTTATAGACTAATCTGTAAACACGGAAATATATGAATTCTTTATTTGTTAGAAAAAAAACCTTTAGCGAATTAAAAAAATACTTAGATAATAAATCTAGTACGGCTTCGTTTTGCTTTTTCAGAGGTCGACGCAGAGTAGGAAAGTCCACTATGCTAGAGTTATTCGCTCAAAAAAATCCTGAAACAGTTTTTTATTTTATGGGACGACTCGATGAAAAAGCATCTAAAACGTTAGTTAGGTTCACAAAAGCCTGGAGCGAGTTTTGCGGTGAAAGTAACTTAATCAAATATAAGAGTAGCGAATTAAATTGGGACCTTTTTTTTGAAGCCTTATATTTATTTGGAAAATCTCTCAAATCAAATACTTGCTTAGTATTAGATGAGATTCAATGGATTGCTAAAGAGCAAAGTGGTTTTTTAGGAGCACTCAAAGAGCATTGGGTTAAACTTGAGCGGATTCCAAAATTAAAATTTATACTTTGTGGGTCTTCAAATAAGTTTTTTAATCAGATGACAGGTGGAGAAGAAAAACTTATTCGGGGGTTAAAAACTCGAACAGATATTTGGTTAAAACCTTTAACTCTTAACGAAATTAAAGAGTTTTACAAGCCAAACTTTAATGACCAAGAATTACTTCTTGCTTATATGATATTTGGTGGAATTCCATATTATTGGAATCAAATAAAAACAGAATTAAATTTTATCCAGGCAATTAATAGTGTTTGTTTTATTCCAAATAGTCTATTTTTAGAAGAGTTCAAAGAAATGCTAAATTTGGAATTTCAAATCAATAGTATTAAAACTTTACAGTCATTGCTTGAGGTTATTGGCGGAACAGGAAAAACAGCATCATCTATTGCAAGCGATTCGAAGTTATCACATTCGACAGTAGGAGACCTACTTGTTAAACTTGAAAACTATAAAATTATTTCGCATAAAGAGCCGTTGTTTGGAAAAGTTAAAGAGATAAAAAGGGGCTCACTCATTTACATTAAAGATTTTTATCTTAATTTTTACTTCCGTGTATTGCGAAAGTATTTAGGGCGAATAAAAAGAAATTCAAAACACGAATTAATTTTTGCCCAATTATTTGAAGGATCAAAACAAGGGCTATACATTCCAGATTTCACAGGGCCAATATTTGAATTACTCATTCAAACTATCTTAGAAGAAAACGAAGTTAGAACAGCGAATATATTTGAAAAGCTACACCTTAAAAATTGTGATTATGAAATTGGATTTCATTGGGATAAAGAAGTTCAATTTGATTTGATTTTACATAAGACCACAGATCGAGTAACACGTTTTATAGAATGTAAATGGACCAAAGATAATGCTCAACTATTAGAACTTATAAAAAGTTTCGAATTAAGAGTTAGTAAGTATGCAGAAAAATATCAGATGGTTCTGTGTTTAAATCATATCCCATCTGATTCTATCATAAAAGTGGCCAAGTCTTCTAATATTACAATTGTAACTCCTAAAGATTTGATCTAACTTCATTTAGGTTTCCAATTCAGTATCAACTCTGATAAATGGTTTTTGCCATAATTAGAATTTTCTAATTCTTTTTCTTTTTTCCATTCATAAAGAAAAGAAACAACTTTTTGACGAAATGAAGGATTTGAACTAATTGGGATATCATCTAGCCAAGTTACACTTCGTTCACTGCGATGTTCAAGCGCCATAAGTATTAATTCTTCTTTTAGTGCTTCTAAATTTAAATTCCAATTTTCACTAACTTCATCAATGGATTTTGCCAATCGAACCTGTTCATTGATGTCTTGACTTCGAAATATTTCCCACATTCTATCTCGGTTGTTTGACTCAAGGGGAGCCGGCATTTGATAAAAAAACTTATTTACGCTATAAAAGTGACTACGGTATTGATCAACTTTTGCGACCCAAAATTCTTCATATTTATTACTTGGTAAATTCCATTTTCGACTCAGACGGTAGATGCTTGAAGCCAATTCTATAGAGTCTCTAAGATCAGTTTTTGTTTCTAACGTTTTAAAAGCGTCCTCGAGAAGCTTAGAAATTTGTTCTTGAAGTTTCGCATTTTTTAGAGCGGGAAAAAGGCTTAATTCAGACAACTTATCGTGATTTAATGAAGAGATTTTTATAGCTGCGATATATACTGATTCTGGCAGACTCCAATGTTCAGTTATAAGTTGAAGAACATCTTTAAAATATGCAACTTTAAGAGCTGCAATAGCTATTTTCTCTCTTAGATGATCAGGAAGAGAAGGCACTTCACCAGATTCTAAAATTAGAAGTAATTTTTGGCGATTAAAATTTGGTGAATGAATAATTTTAGTTATAACGTATTCCAAAGAAGATAGTGGTAAATGTATTTCTGGATTATTAGCTTTATAACTTCTCCATTGATTGAACCACCTATAAAAAGATGGATCATCAAATTGTTTCAACTGATCTTCAGAAAAAACTGGCGCTCCAGCACTTGGAGTTACATCACTATTTCGCACTGTAAATACATTATATAAAAAGGTACCCTCATTGTATATCCATTGAGATTCTGTTAGCCAATTGAGTGTTCTGAAGTAAGGTACAATCACACCAGTTTCGCCACGAACTACAAAGCGGGTAAGTTTACTTTTATTATTTTTAGTTGAGATCTTATAAATTTGCGACAATAAGACTTTCAATGTTTGAGCAGAAGTTGGTTCGTAAAAAAAATACACATCGGCATCAGGAATTTCTTTAGGCTGATTAAGTAAATTTTTAGTTTCAAAAATTATATTTTTGAATTTATTATTGCTGGCAATTTGTATTGCTTCATTAGTTCGTTCAGGTAGAATTTCATATCCAGTAAATTGGAGATCAGGAAAAAATAAACCCATTGTAAATCCTGGTCGCCCATAGCCAGAACCAATATCTACAACTTTTGAACCCGGACTCAGAAGAAGTTTAGTAAAAACATTTCGTAAATCTGCGTAGGAAGATGACATGCCTTCATAAGCAACTTTCATATAAGTTTCTTCGCTGCCTGGATTTTTCTGTTTATATTGTTCTATGATTTTGTAATGAATTGTGTTTCCATCAAGTCCTAATATACTGTCAATATAAGCATTGAATACTTTATGAAAATTAATGGATTCATCAGAAAATATATAATCAAAAAATTGTTTATGTCCAGCAGATACAGTTGCTCATTGTGGGACAAGCTTAAACGGAGAATTTATTTACTCGTTAACAATGACTGATTTATATTCCGGCTGGACAGAGAATAGAGCTATATTATCAAAATCCTCATTAAGGACAAAAGAAATGATTGAAAATATAGAACGTGATCTTCCAATGGCAATTATAGGATTTGCAAGTGATGAACGGAATTTATAAATGAAGAGGTATTTAAATATTTTAGAAAAAGAACAGCACCAGTAAATATGGTAAGACGCAGGCCTTACAAAAAAAATGATTCAGCACATGTGGAACAAAAAAACTGGACGCATGTACGAGAACTATTTGGTTACCAAAGATATGAGAATAAAGATTTAACAAATAGGATGAATGAGATTTATAAAGCGTTTTGGAATCCATTACATAATTATTTTACACCAGCTTTAAAGCTAACAGAAAAAATTAGAATAGGTGGCTGAATTAAGAAGAAGTATGATGAACCTAAGACGCCCTGTGATCGTTTAATAGCTTCAACATATGTCCCACAAGAGGTTAAAGATAAACTAGAAAATAAATTTAAAAGTATGAATCCATTTGTTTTTAAAAAACTAATGGATGAAAACTTAAAGAATTTTTTAAGCTAGCCGATGAGTATGAAAAAAAGAGATTAATCATTGGATCCTGATGCTAGTCCTGAAAGTGTCATTTATCCATGAGTCAATACGTGAACGAATTTATCGAACTTCGATCTAAAGTACAAACAGTTTTAGTGTAAGGAGTTAATATGAATAACTTCGTTTTGGAGAAATCACTAAGTACAAAACACTGCAATTCAATGTAGTCTTTTGTATTTTTTGAAATATAAAATTTTAAAATTTATTTCAAGTAAAATTAAATTTGCATTTTAAATCTATATCAAGTGAATTTGAAGCAAGCTCTCATGGGCCTTCGAAAGAGTCGGTTTCAATTTTTGACAATTGGCCTATCGAATTAAATATCAAGAACATCGAGCCTACACCAATTCCACCCTCGCTTGGCTTGTCGAAAAACTTTTCTTTTTCAACATTTGAATTCAATAGTACTAGCGCTTCTGTTTTGGTTAATCGGTTTTTGAAAAGAGTTTCAAGCAAATGGATATCTTCCATTCGAACTTTATCTATTCGTTTAGACTCTTGGTGATTAAGTCTATTGGATTCTGTTATTAGGACAGCATAGCCACCTAACATCACATTTAGTGTTACTGACAGAATAATCAAAAGTTTTCTCAACTTCATATCCTAATACTATTTTCAGGTAGCTACGCTGTCAACAAAGCTAATGATTTTAATCCAGACCGTGTCTATTAAATTACAGACTTCGAGGTCATCAAAATTGGTTGGTCATTCATGCTATATAGAAATAAAACTGTAATACTATTTGCCCAGGTAAATTAGATACGCCCAGGGGTTAGCTTTTTTTTCACTGCGTATTTCTGAACAGGTCTTGAATTGAAATCAAGTGTTATCGATACACTCTGATTTTTCAAATTTAATTTTTCCCAATGTAGATCTATTCGACTAGAAGTAAAATTTGAAGTTGAAAATTTTTAAAACTGTAAAACTAGTGCGCTTTCATAGTCAGTCAATGTTCTCTATTGCACTAACTTCCTGATAAAATATATTTCTCAAAATTCGAATCACAATTACCGTATTTTGGCACGGTTTTTATTTTTTCAAATGGTCTAATCATTAACCTATTTACAAGAAATAATCTTGATTACGGCAACAAAAGAACCTGATTTAAGTTGTGCAGTACTTTTTGATGTCATGGCTCCATATTCATCAAAATATAAATAAGTATGTGGAGAACCACCAGCTGTTTCAGTCAAATATCTCTCGTCATAACCTATGAAAGTTTTGTTAACTTCACCACAAATAACTTTCCCATTTATGCTAGTGGCAGCAAAAAGGGGTGGGTTATCATCATAGCCGTTAGATAAATGTAACCTCGGTTCGATTATTTGAATTACATCACCAGGGAGCTCAAACGCATACTTCGCTGTTATCGCAGACTTATATGTTTGGGAGCTAGTTATTATGTCAGCATAAGACTTAGAAACAACTAAAAACATCAATAATGTTAAAAAATAATTCATTTTCGTCCTCCGAACTTCATTCAAGAATTCAAATTTAATTGATAGTTAGTATTTGTCTTTTTTAGGTTTTTAACCTTTAAACATAAAAATAAATATAGTAAATCGAATTCTTGAAAATATCGCATGTGGTCTCTATTTATGACATTAGGACATGGTGTGAGTGTCAAGTTTGCAGATGCTTCTTCAATTGTGATTCTATATGCAATGCTTTTGAAAAATTCAAAGTACTTCAGACTAGTCAATAGGCTAGTGTAATATTAGCCACGATTTATAATTTAAACAATTTTCTCAGTGAGCAATTTAATTGAATATCAAGTTTGCGATTTAAAATATTTTTAGAAAAATAGAATCGAATAATTTGCTATTTGAAACCACGCATATCAAAATGCACAGGCTTCCTATAGCCCCAGTATTTCTTTCAAAAAATGATCCAATAAACTAAACGACGACAGTCGACACATTTATTTAACATTAAGTATTTAATTTTTTTTCGTGCTATTTTACAAATTTTAAGATTAAATAAAAAATGTTTTTAGTGAAAGAATCTATAAAACTTTTTTAAAGTTGAAGAAGTAAAAAATGTACAATTTAAAATTATTTAAATTCAAACTAACAAAAGTAAATTTCTTTTTATTATTTGCCTATATTTTTAGTTTTCTATTTATAGTAAAGGCCAATGCAGAAAGAATAAATATAATTGTTAATACTAACATTTTTAATTTACAGACAATTGATTTATCTGACTACGTTGATTTAAAACCTTATGTTGGTTATCGAATAACTTCAATGGTTATAAATGGATCAGCAATTCAATTTGGAAATTCGAGTGTAGATCTTTATTTTAATGATAGATTACTTGCTAAATCCAATATGTTTTCAAGTTTTAATCAATTTAAAGATATTCAGATGTTATTTTTGCCAATTTTAAATGAGAAAAATAGTCTTACTTTTCAAGTAAGTAATCAATTTGAAGTTTACAAAATCTTTTTAGATGTGCAAAAAAATACACCAAATTAATAAAGCAAATGTAATTTTAATCAATTCATTTAAATTGTGAAATAACAGCTCAAGATTATGTCTGATATAATCGCGAAGCGATCAGACTTAAAAAAATTAAAGAGAGCTGTAAAGTGATGATCGAAGATCATCCCAAACAAACAAAGAAATAACAGCTCAAGATTATGTCTGATATAATC
>SXSU01000106.1 GCA_005793345.1 Bdellovibrionales bacterium | reverse complement strand
TTCTCCCTCCATCTACTGGCAAATTAACACCTGTAATATATCCAGCGGAGGGGCTTGCCAAAAATCCAACTGCAGCAGCTATTTCTTCTGGTTTTGCAAATCGACCTGCAGGTGTTAATTCCTTCCATGTTTTTTTTATTTCGTCGGTTGTTTTATTTTGCCGTTGAGCTGCTGCTGTTGCTAAAGCTTCTAGACGAGGGGTTTCTGTGTAGCCAGGCAATACATTATTTACTGTTATACCAAATGGAGCTAACTCATTGGCCATTGATTTTGCCCAATTGGCCATTGCTCCCCTAATCGTATTTGAAACTCCAAGATTAGAAATTGGAGTTTTCACTGAAGTAGAAATAATATTTATAAACCGACCAAATCCCATTTCTTTCATACTAGGTACAACTTTTTTAGCAATTAATTGTGAAGCCAAAATATGAGCCTGAAAACCATTTAAAAAATCTTCATCAGTTGCATCGATTAATGGACCACCCTTTGGCCCACCAGCATTATTCACCACAATACTAATTGGCACTTTTCCTGCTGAATTGATTTGATCTAAAAAGTTTATAAGTTGAATTTTATTTGTGAGATCTAGCTCAAATGCTCGATGAGTCTGTCCATGAATCGAACTTAGTGAGTTACAAATTTTTTGAAGTTTATCAATTGAACGGGCTACTAATATCACTTCAGCACCCATGTTTGCTAATTGGATTGCAATGGATTCACCAATCCCCTGCGAGGCTCCACAAACAAGAGCTCTTCTTGAAATCAAATTCAAATTCATATAACTACCCCTTAATCCTATTTGTCCTGACCTCTTAAGGGTAGAATGCAATCATAATTTAGATAAAGAATCGAGTGAATTTATTCTTTTGCGGGCCAAGTCATACTAAAAAAAAAGCCAATGAATTTGTCTGATCTCTTTGTGTTTAGATCAGACATAATCATTAGCTTTATATTCTTTTTTATGGGGGTAGTTTTCTATCACCCCAATTAATGGAAATCCAAACTTATTTTTTTTCTTTTTTAGCTTTTGCTGGCTCTTCAGCTTTTGCAGCCTGAGTCATTATTTCAAATCCAACTTCAAACTCATCATTAATAACTTTATCACCTAAGTCTGAAAAGAATTTCGCACTTTTATATTTAATATCATAATTAGTTCTATCAACAACCATACTACCTTTTACATGCAATAAATCTCCATGCCACATTAACTCAGCAGGGAAAGTAACTTTATTAGTTTTCCCTTTAATTGTTAAATCAGCTGTGACTTCTAATTTATCTTTTCCGGTTTCTTTTGAAGACTTAAATTTTAAAACAGCAGTTGGATTTTTTTCAGTTGCAAAAAAATCATCTGAATTTAAATGATCTGTTAATTTTTTTAAATACTCAGGATCTGTTAAATCAAGATTTTTTAAAGTTTTCATATCAACGACAACTTCACCACCTGATATTTTTTTTCCATCAAGTTGAACATATCCAGATTGAATATTGATAATCCCATTATGTTGACCACCAATTTTTTTTCCAATCCATGTCAGTTTTGACTCTTTTACATTTACCTCTAATTTTTTAGGGGCCGCTAGAACAACTCCACTTATAAGTGTAGAAACAACAATTGAACTCAATACTAATTTTCTAAATCCATTTAAATGCATTACAATCTCCTTTTATATTTAAAAGATCAAATCGATCTTTATCGATTTTAATTATTCTTAATATGTTAAGAAAATACAACTTAATTTTTTACTGAGTTTAAAATTCAAATTGGTAAGTTTACAACAAACTGAGTATTGTGATGATTTCTATTTAAATAAAATTCCCCTCCATGGGCTTTAATAATACCATAAGTAACACTCAACCCTAGCCCAGCTCCCTTTCCAGTTTCTTTTGTCGTAAAAAATGGCTGCATAATTTTTTTTGAATGCTCAATAGAGATACCATGACCTGAATCTGTAAACTCAATTCTCATTTGATTTTCATCTACTTTAATCACCTCTACACTGATCCAACGTTCATTTAAAATTTCAACCGCATCAATAGAATTACTAATTAAATTTAACACAACCTGACTCAATTGTGCTTCATTACCTTTTATAATTAATTTAGAATTTCCTTTATTAAAATTAATTTTAATATTATGAGAATTAAAACGATCCTCAAATAACTGAAAAGAACTTTCAATTAGGGATATAATATCAATGTCGTTTTTTATTACTGCATTTTCACCCTTCGAGAATAGTTTTAAGTTCCTCACAACTGAAGAAATTCGATCGACAGTTTTTAAAATAGTCTCAATATGATTAAAAATTTGCTCTTTTGACTCTTTACCTGATTTAAGAAGCGAAAGTACTAATTTTAATTTTCCATAAATAATTGTTAATGGATTATTTATTTCATGGGCTATTCCAGCTGATAATTCGCCAAGTGTTGCTAGTTTTGCCGCATTTTCAAGTTGTATATTTTTTTCTATTAATTCTGTTTTTAATCCGTCTTGATAAATAAATAATCCAAAACGTACAGAAAGTTCTAATAAAATTTCAATAACAATTGGATCAAGATCTTTTTTTTCTTTAAAATATATTACAAGTACACCTAAAGGAATGTCTTCAAAAAATATCGGAACTAATATTTTAGTCCCCGCATTCAATAAACTTTGATCTTCTGAGTTAAAACTATACCAGCTTATTGTCTTTGATTGAAAAATGTTTTTAAACTCAACTGCTTCTTTATCTGAAATAAAAATCTCTTTAGGTCTTTTTAGTACATTGAAATACTTTGGTTTTAGATAATTTTCAATCTCTATAAACTCATAAAATATATAATTGCTTATTCCTAGTTCTTCTTTCCAAATATTAGTAATTTTACTTAAATTAGTTTCAAAAGAATCTTCTGTTTTTATTAAATTAAAACTATTTAAAATATTTAATCTTAATATTTTATTTTTTTCATTTATTAAATCAGTTTCAATAATTGCATTTCGTTTTAATAAATTTTTATAATTTGTGATATTAGATCCTGTGATTGAAAATAAATTATAATAATTTGCCAGGTTTATTTTTTGAATTTCAAGTAATAAAATTTGATCACCCAAACTAACTTCAAATTGAAATATTTCTGTATTGTGCTCAATTGATTTGCTAACATAACTCAAAATTATATCGCAATTTACTGCATTAAAATAATTTGATAAGGGAGTACCAGCGACCTTTTCCATTGAAATATTAAAAAGTTTTGCTGTTTCAACATTTATCCTGTAAATTAATCCTTCTGAATCTACGACAATAAAAATAGCACCTAAATTGTCTATAATAAAATCAGAAATTGCTTTTGACTTCTCATAAGTACGTATTAAAGATAAAATGGATTGATGAGCTTCCCTACTCATAAATATTCAAATTCTCCTAAATGGATATCACTTTTAATTAAATTAAAATTTAATTTATAAAACTCAGTTGGATTGGTTATCTCTAAGCAAATTGAAATAACAATATAACTTGAATCATAATTAACTCGCCAAAAAACTTCATAATAATCAATTAAATTTATTTTTGATTTTCCGCTTAAATTCTTTTTTATAAATAATTCATCAAAACTTCGAATTTGCATTGGAAAACTTAGAACTGACTTTACATCTAAATTTTCAAAATCATGTTTTATACTTCCAACAACTAAATTCGTAAGCTCTTTAGTAAAATCAATAATGTAAGACAAGCTCAAAAATTCACTTGCTAAATGAGAATTTTTTTGACAAAAAACCATTGCATTTTCAGTAGTAAAATAAACTTTGAATTCAAGATTAAAAATTTCTGAAGTCATAAAACAGGATGTCCGATAGTGTTCATGCACCGGAAATTTGTCTTTATAATTTGAGAGAGTTAATCCACGCAAAAGTGTCATACTTTCAATTAAATTAATACTTCGATCACTCCACTTTTTTAAAATCAAATTACAATTATCTTGATTTTTGTTCATCTGTAACCAACTTATTTAAAAGTAATTCTAAACCTTTTTTAAAACTTATAGATTCAAAGGGTTTTAAAACCCAAACCTTAACACCATAATTTTTTAAATCATTTTTAATATCAATATTTGATTCTGTAGTGACCATTATTACCGGTATTTTTTCTAGCAATTTATTTGCAAACTTTTTTTTGCAAAATACTATCCCATCCATATTTGGCATATTTATATCACAAATAATTAAATCAAAATCGTTTTTATTATTTAATACATTCAACGCATCAATACCATCGACTGCTTCAACAACTTGGTGTTCATCTTTCAAAATTAAATTCATTTGGTTGCGAAATGATTCTGAATCATCTACAATCAATATTTTCGCCATAAGGTCCACCTTCTAACTGCTTATGCTGTTTATGATTAAGTCTGATCGCTACGCTATTTTTCAGACATACTCTTACACCATAATTTTTTTTCTTTTGGAGGTGATTTCTAATACACCTCTTATTAAAGATTTTTACCTTTAACAATTTTCTTCTCTAACTCCTTAGAATAATTATACATACTTTTTCAAATAGTTCTCTACCTTTGAATCAAACTAGCTAAAGGGTGTATCACAAGGCTTTAGTAATACTTTTGAAAATTAGTTTAAATTGCGATGTTCAGATCAGAATGACTCGAATTAAATGGAATTTTAATATTAAATTCAGTGCCAACTCCTAATTTAGATTTTACACTTATACTTCCATTAATACTCTCAATTGATGATTTTACAAACTCTAAACCAGTGCCTCGTCCAGAATACTCATCTATACTTTTTGCAGTTGATACACCTAATTTAAAAATTAAATTCAAAATATCATTTTCAGTCATTATATTAATTTCATCTTTAGTTTTTATCTTTTGATTTATTATAAATTCTTTTATAAAATTGAAATCAATACCTTGTCCATCATCGGAAATTCTCAATAATAATTCATCATTATTACTAGTAAAATTTATCACAACTCTACCTGTTTCTGATTTATTTTTTTTAAGCCTTTGACTTTCGTTTTCAAGACCATGCACAACTGCATTTCGCAATAAATGTGTTAAAACATCATCTAATACTTCTGCTATTTTTGAAGATACTGTAATATGGTCTTCATTAAATTCAAATTCTACTTTTTTATTTTTAACTATTGAAACTTCATCTATAATTATTTTTTTACTTCTAATAATTTCACCCAAAGGGATTTCACTCATTCTTAATAATTCATATTCAAATTGTTGAAATGTTAATTTGTGTTGATCTTTTATCAACTCTAATATTTTGTCTTTAAATCGCTCAAAATTATTTTTATAAATAGAGTAATAATCATCAACTCGTTCTCTTTTTTTAGAAGAATTCAAATTAAACTCATCAAACTTTTTTAACTGTGAAATTATCTTACAATACTCACTGTACTCATTACTTATAATAGAAAAGTGATATTGACAATTTTGAAGATCATTTTTCAATCCATCTTGCAAATTTTCTTTATTTACTATGAATGACTCAAAATCATGAATGGCTGAAGATAAAATTGAAAAACCAAGAGCTCTTGAATTACCCTTAAATGTATGCAATATACCCTTGAGCTTTTTAATTTCTGTTTCGTTGACCAAAAAATCTGAGACTGAAAATATATTTTTAATACCATCAAGTTGACGATTGCTTGACTGAAAATATGAGTTTAATTGTTTAGGATCTTTATTAAAAACTTGGCTAAATATTAAAATTTCTTTTTGATCTTGTTGTTGGGCAATTTTAAATTGATTATCAAGCTTTTTAAATTCGGTTACATCCTCAACAACAAAAAGTAATTTTTCTAAATTTTGATTTTGGTCTCTCATTTCTGAATATGCTAATTTTAAATTCTTAATTGAATGATCTACTTCAATATCAATTTCGGAAGGTAAGTTACTTTTAGAAAATTCCCAATTTAAATTATCCTCTCCCATAATTAAATCAAGAGTAGAATTAAATATTGATTCCTGTTCATTTATTTGGGAGTCAACTCTTTGATAAAAAAGATTGCTAACACTTAAATTTTCTATGTTTTTATTAAATATTTTTTGAGAATAAAGTGAGACTGGAGCTACTATTTTCTTTTTAACATCAATTGCAAATATAGACTGGCGAATATTATTTAAGATATTTGAAATTAAACTTAATTGATCTGATAAAGCATTTGCTTGCATTTCTAGTTTTTTTCGAATCTCTGTCATCTCTTTATGAAAATAGGATACAAAACTAATTAAAATTAATAATGCATACAACATATTAAAATTTCCAAATCGAATGATTGATTTTTCTCTTTCAATGGGAATCTCACCAGAATACCACTGAAACCAATTTGCTATCAAATATGCTGTAAAACAAGACAATATAACTGTATTTCCTACAATCCTGACTTTTCTTTTATAGGAAATAAAAAAATTGTTACCTATAAAAATCCCAATATAATAAACCCAAACATTTGATTTTGGTCCAAGTAAAATTCCACCTGCTAAAATTAACAAACTCACATTCACTGAACCTAAATATAAAGCAGAGTCAATAAAGTTAAATCGTAATAAAAATAATGATACATAAATTAATACGAAATAAATAAATAAACATTTTGCAAACATTAAACCTTGAAAACTAATCATCAAAGGTATCAATATTAAGGCAATTATTGAACTATTAAATTGAACTCCAACAAAAGGTGTTAATGCAATACGGATATCTTCACTTTCAAGATTTCTTGGCATCCATAAGTTAATTAATTTTTTTAATAATTCTTTAATTTTTTTATCCATGAATCTCCTCTAGAGTGTGCATAAAATTCCAAAATACGTTTAGATTAATTTTATGATTAAATTGTCAAAGAACCAATTTGAATATGAACATACAATACATTGATCTAGGTAAATCATTTTCACTGTTTTCATAATATGGGGTGATTGAAAATCACCCCAAACAAACAGGAAAATAATGGCGCATGATTTTGTCTTGCATACAATCGCGAAGCAATCAGACTTAATCATGAGCAGTTATTTTTTTATTGCAATAAGCAAAATGTTTAATTAATTAGTTGCTTTGAAACTACAAACTAAAGGTTATTACAAATGAAGTTTTTATTTCTTTTAATCAGTCTATTTTCAATCTTTGCATTAGCATCGTTAACTCCTCGTCCAACACCAGATGATTTAGGAGGTTTGTATAAATTTGATTTACTGACTCCAACAGGTGACATTATATTTAGAAATTCTTTAATATGGGAAAGTCAGCAAATTGATAATCTAAGTTATCCTAGACCATTAAAATGCGCTTTGAATGTCACAAAAGTTTTATCTTTGAGTCACCTAAATTACAGTGGGGAAAGTGTTGGCGCTCTACTTCAATCTGTTGTAAATGGTCAAGGACGTTATATAAAATTACCAAAAGAAAAATACGGGATAATAGAAAAACTAAATTCTTTTTTATACAACGGAAATATTCCTGTGGGTACAGTTGTTGGTGGGTGTTTATATTCTGATTGTTTTTCTGGTCAACAAGGACAACGCCATGCTGCACTCGTTGCAGAAATTGGTAGTGATGGCGTCCTTTACGTCATTCACAATAATTGGTACAGACCAAATAATGAGGGCGGGGTCTGGAAACCTTTCATGGTTTCAAAATATTTTTTAAACTTAGGTTTAATTCGTCAGTGGATGCCAACACCTTGGTTAAAACTAATAAAGGATCAAAATACAGGTAAAATTATTGATGTAATCTCAATGATGCCTAGAATTGACGACCTTGATCCATTTCAATATAATGTCTCACTTGTTGTTCCAAAAGAAATTCATGACGAAATCATAAATGGAAAGGGACGATCCACAAGTGGGGCATCCAGTTTTAAACCAAATTCTATAAATACAAATGATTTCGGAATAGAATCCTATAATAGTGATATATTTGATATCGACGACATTGATGCTCTTTAATCGATAGGTATAATATCTAAATCTTTTTGTCTGAGTTTTTGGATGTGCTCAGGCAATGATTGTATTATACTTGCCCCCAAAGCTTCAATTAATTCATTTTTGTAGTGCTCACGTCGATAAACCAATCCAATTTGTCGTGAAGGTATTGGTCTTTCAAAATGGATAAGAGATGAATTATCACCAATACTATCAATAGCAAGCTCAGGAACTAATGTATATCCTCCATACGAATTAACTAAATTTTTTAATGTTTCTAAGCTCCCACTTTCAAATTTAAACTTTCTCTTTTTTATTTTACTTTCAGCAAGTGCACAAACATCCATAACTTGATGACGAAGACAATGTCCCTCTTCAAGTAACCAAATATCATTGAATTTTAATTTACTGTATTCAACTTTTTTAAACTTAGCCATCTCATGGTTTTTTTTACATAAAACAGAAAATGGCTCAAAGTATAATGGAAATTCAAAAATCTTTGAAATTTTTAGCGGCAATGCAAGCAGACCAACATCAATCTCATCATTATTTAATGATTTTATTATTTCTTCAGTTTGTAATTCAAAAATTTGTAATTGTAATTCTGGATATTTTTTTTCAATAACAGGGAGAAGGAGGGGCAGTAAATACGGTGCAATTGTTGGAATTACACCGATTATCAACTCCCCTTTTAAAGAACTATGAAGAGAAATTTTAATTAACCCATCAACTTTTTTTGCTTCATTTAAAATAATTTGTAATTGATCAATTATATTTTTACCAACTTCTGTTAATAAAATTGGTTTTTTTGAACGATCAAAAATAACAGCTCCTAATTCTTCTTCTAATTTCTGAATTTGCATACTTAAAGTGGGCTGCGTAACATAACAAGCAGCTGCAGCTTTTGCAAAATGCCCGTGTTTATGCACTGCTAAAACATATTCAATTTGAGTTAATGAAAAATTAATCTTCGATGGCATAAAAAAATCTCCTGAACAATATACTGTAATTACGACAGAAATTACATAATCGTAATTTCTATTTGATCTTATAAAAATTAATAACACATCCTATTAAATCAATTTGATAATCTGCAACATGATAGATTTTATTTATCAATAAAAAGATTTAATCGAATAGACTAAACTTAAAAGTTTAGCGAAGATGAACCAATAGAAACAGAGTCTGGAATGATCTTAAGACTTAAAATTTAATAAATATAACAAAGGAGTAAAACATGACAACATTAATAAACACAAAGGTACCTGAATTCAAAGTTCAAGCGTATCACAATGAAGCTTTTAAAACTGTATCTCAAAATGATCTAAATGGTAAATGGTCAATTTTCTTTTTTTACCCAGCTGACTTTACATTTGTTTGCCCAACTGAACTTGGTGATATGGCTGACAAGTATGAAGCATTTCAAAAAATGGGAGTTGAAGTTTACTCAGTAAGTACTGATACACATTATACTCATAAAGCATGGCATGATGCTTCTGAAACTATTAAAAAAATTAAATTTCCAATGCTAGCAGATCCTACTGGTCACTTAAGCCGTGCTTTCGGTGTTCATATTGAAGAAGCAGGTTTAGCTTACAGAGGAACTTTTTTAATTAATCCAGAAGGAATGATTAAATTAGCTGAAGTGAATGACAATAGTATTGGTAGAAACGCAGATGAACTTGTAAGAAAAGTTCAAGCTGCACAGTTTGTTGCTTCACACCCTGCTGAAGTATGTCCTGCTAAATGGAGACCAGGTGAGCAAACATTAAAACCAGGTCTTAATTTGGTTGGTAAAATCTAATAATATTCAAATTACCAAAAGTAGGACAGATTTTTTATATCTGTCCTACTTTTTCACAAAGTACTTGTTAGCCAACCACTAATTAGGAGGCTCTCATATGTTAGACTCACAAATCAAACAACAACTCGAAGGTGCTTTCCAACAACTTGAGAACGAAATTTCATTGGTTTACAAACCAAGCTCGCATAAAGATCAATCTCAACTCCTTGAGATGCTAAACGACATTCAATCTACATCTTCTAAAATATTAGTAAAACCAGCCATCTCAGATACTCTAAAATATTTTGAATCCATTGTTGATACTACTCCCGAGTTTTATATCGAATACAAAGGTAAACCTAATGGAATTTACTTTAAAGGAATTCCAGGTGGTCATGAATTCACTTCTTTAATAATTTCTATTTTGAATTCTGATCAAAAAGGTAAACTCCCTGATAAGCATTTAATTTCACGAATCCAAAATTTAAAAGGTCCAATAGAAATCAAAACTTTTATTTCTTTAACATGTGAAAATTGCCCTGATGTGGTTCAAGCACTCAATCAAATGGCAATATTACACCCTGATTTTAAACACCAAATGATTGATGGTGCATACACTCAAGACCAAATTGAAAAACTAGGAATTCAAGGAGTGCCCAGCATCGTTGTTAATAATAAGATGATCCACTCTGGAAGAATTAATTTTATTGATTTGTTATCACTCCTTGAAAAAACTTTTGAAACTCAACCTAAAAAATTAAAAACAGAACCTGAGCACCTTGGATTGTTTGATGTTGTTGTTGTTGGCGGAGGCCCGGCCGGGGCCTCCGCTGCAATTTATAGTGCTCGAAAAGGATTAAAAACAGCCTTAGTTGCTGAACGAATTGGTGGACAAGTTCAGGAAACGAAAGGAATTGAAAACTTAATTTCTGTTCCATACACTGAAGGTCCACAATTAGCAGGTCATTTAGCACAACATATTTCTCTTTATCCAATTAAAATATTTGAACATCGACGAGTAGCTGAAATATTTAATGACAAAAACGATACTACAAAAAAGAAAATTACCTTTGAAGATCAAGATTTTTTAGAATCCAAAGCAATTATTATGGCTACGGGTGCAAGATGGCGCGAGCTTGGTATACCAGGAGAAAAAGAGTATATAGGTCGCGGAGTCGCATTCTGTCCACATTGTGATGGTCCATTTTACAAAGGGAAAAAAGTTGCTGTAATTGGTGGAGGAAACTCCGGTGTAGAAGCTGCAATAGATTTAGCAGGAATTGTTGGTTCAGTTGTGTTGTTCGAATTTCAAGAGCAGTTAAAAGCAGATAGTGTGTTAGTTGAAAAACTTAAAAAATTATCAAATGTTTCAATCCTAACTTCAGCTCGCACAGTAAATATTATTGGAGACGGACAAAAAGTAAAAGCACTTGAATTTGAAGATCGCAAAACACAAAATTTGAATACATTAGAACTTGACGGAATTTTTGTTCAAATTGGACTATTACCCAATAACCAACCTGTAAAAAATTTGGTTGAACTCAATAAGTTTGGTGAAATAGTAATTGATAACAAATGCCGAACAACTACTCCTGGAATCTATGCTGCAGGAGATGTAACAACAGTTCCTTATAAGCAAATTATAATTTCTATGGGAGAAGGTGCAAAGGCCGCATTAGCAGCCTTTGAAGATTTAACTTTTAAGTAGGATTAAAAACGCGAATTCGCGTTCTTAATCTTGGCGAACGATCATTATAAAGTCTGCCTTTGAACCAAACTCTAAAGACGGTTTAAGATCCTCAAAGGGGATATCTTCGTCATTATAATATAAAAATTGTTCAATAACGATGACTGGTCTTTTTAGACCACGAACTTGTAATTGATAAGGTAACCCACCACCATACTCAATGTGAAATTGACCCACAGTCACAACCAATGTTTCTTTGTCCTGAGTGCTATTAGCAATATTTAGAATTTGCCAAGCCATGGTTTCATCCCAAACACTTTGAGCTTCAAAATACCTACCCATTGCTTCTGGACTCGTCACATGACCAGACATTAAATCAGCAAATCTTTTCTGATAACTTGCACGACCTATTTGAAAATTGGGTGGAATTAAGTCTAAACCTTCTTGAGATAATCCTGAAATCCCTTTTTTAGAAATTTCTCCTGTAAGCCAACGTGGACTATTAATGCCAAAAGTTTTTTCACCTAAATCTTTATTTGGAAATAAAATTTGATTTTTATAAAACTCAAACTTTACATCACCCCATTTAATATTTTGTAAAAAATCTTCTTCGGATAATTCACCACTTCGGTAATTATCTATAAAATTTTGGCTAGTAAAATCTAGAAACTCCATACCAACATTAATTTTATGACCATATTTTCTCAACCCATTAAGAACACTCATTTGTCCATTTTGGATTGAGGGGCGATTATGTTGTTCGCCTATTAATACAATTGCACCTTTAGGAATTTTTTTAAAAAATTGATTCCAGGTTAACGGAGTTAAAGTTGTACCAGAATACATTCGACCAAAGTAAGGAGGTGGTTCCACAGCATTTACAGCATTCACCACACTTAAGATAATAATCCCTACAAAAAAACACACCCCACGCATTAGTTTTATTTTTTTCAAAACCCCTCCCGAAAAACAAAATTATTAAGTATAATTTAAAGCAAACCTAATTATTATTAAGTTAAAAAGGCAAGATTTAAATTTTAAATTGAGACAAATTCAGTAAATTTCACAACTTTAATAAAAAGTTTTCAAGCAAGTCCATGGTCAGGAATTTTAATTACGATTAGAGTTTTATAGTGAAAAAAACCAATTCTGTTTATAATTAATTTATGAAAGCAAAAGTACCATTATGGGTTGTAAAAATTGGAAGCCAACAAATAATTGATGGTGGTCCACTACTTATAAGATCATTAATGAAAGAAGTAAGTCAGTTAATTCAAGCCAAAAAAATTAATATTGTATGGGTTAGCTCTGGAGCTATCGCAACATCTAGACAGCGTTTAAATCTACAGTGGCACTCTTTGCAAGAAAAACAAGCACTAAGTGCAATCGGTCAACCTTTACTCATGGAACTTTATAATACTGCCCTGCTAAGCCAAGGACTAATGGGTGCTCAGGTCCTTTTAAGTTATAATGATTTTAAAAGAAAAGAATCTCGTACCAATTTACGAAATACCATTATGCAACTTATAGATTGGAATATAATTCCAATTTTAAATGAAAATGATACTGTTGCAACAGATGAAATTCAATTTGGTGATAACGATCAACTTTCAGCAAAAGTCGCCTGTGAATTGAATGCAGACCGTTTAGTTATTTTAACTCATATTGGTGGGGTTTATAATAAAAATCCAACTCAACCAAATGCTCAGTTGATACCTTTTATTCCAAAACTATCCCTTTCAATGATTGAAAAAATTGCTCCAGCGGACAAATCAGCTTTAGGTCGAGGTGGTATGCAATCAAAACTAATAGCAGCCCATAGAGCTTGGAGTAAAAAAATTCCAACTTCAATAGTAGATGGTGAATGTAAAAATGTACTCACCCAAATGCAATTAGGTAAAAGCTTAGGAACCAGTATTGGCAGCTGCTTAATTGAAACAAGAAAAAAAACTAGTAAACGATAATTGAGGAATTATATGAATCAGCTTACCCATGAAGAGCAACTCCTACAAAAATTAATCCTTATGAAAAATAATACCGTAAATCTTAGAGCAGCAACTTTAGAACAAAAAAATAATGTTCTTAAAGAATTAAAAACATTAATTGCAAATCATAAAAAAGAACTCTTAAATTATAATAATCAAGATATTGAAGAGTACAAAAATTCAGATAAATTTCAAAAATATTTTCTAGATCGATTAGTACTAAATGAAAAAAGAATTGAGTCTATATTAAAGAGTCTTGATGATATTATTTTATTACCAAATCCAATTGGAATAAAAACTGAAGAACGAACTTTAAAAAACGGAATTGTATTACAAAAAGTGAGAAGCCCACTTGGAGTTTTGTTTTTAATTTTTGAATCTAGACCTAATGTCATAACAGAAGCTTTTGCTCTTGCTCTTAAATCTGGAAACGCAATAATTTTAAAAGGTGGAAAAGAAACAGATCTTACTGCTCATTTTTTATATCAACTCATTGAGCAGGCTCTTGAAAAAAATAGTTTTTCAAAAGATACTTTTTGGGGACTTCATCATGCCAAGAGAGAGACAACCGACTTTTTACTAAAACAAAATAAACTCATCGATGTTTTAATTCCTCGAGGTGGAGAAAAATTAATTGAATTTGTTGAAAACAATTCTACGATTCCCCTTATCAAAAATGAAAAGGGACTCTGTCATCTTTATGTCCATAAAGATGCGGATTTATCAATGGCTCTCAATATATTAGATAATGCCAAAACTCAAAGACCAAGTGTTTGTAACGCTGTTGAGACTTTATTAGTCGATGAATCCATAGCTAAGCAATTTCTTTCAGAAGCCTTTAAACTTTTAAATTCAAAAGGTGTTGAATGGTTTGGATGTCCAACGACAATAAAACTATTAAATGATCCAGAAGGAGTAACTCTTGCGACCATTAAAAATTTTCATACCGAGTATTTAGATTTAAAGTTAAATGTAAAAGTAGTTAAAGATCTTCAAGCCGCTCTTAAACATATTGAAGTTCATGGATCTAAGCACTCAGAGGCAATCATTACTCGTGATGCAAAAATTGCCGATGAATTTATGGCAAAAGTAGATGCAGCTGTTTCATATTGGAATGCCTCCACCCGCTTTACCGATGGCTATGAATTTGGTCTAGGTGGTGAAATTGGTATTAGTACACAAAAACTTCATGTCAGAGGTCCATTGGGACTAGATGCCCTCACCTCCATGCGTTGGATTGCAAAAGGGACAGGTCAAATTCGAGATTAAAAATCCTAAAAAATATTTAATATATTTATTCAAATATTTTCAAATATTTTCAAAATATTTTACTTCACAACTAGACAAAATAAAAACAAGTAACATTATTTGATTGTGAGATGAATAGATAGTTAATTTAAATTCTCACTGGCGAAATGGTGAGTTGGTCACAAGTTTCGCTAAAATTAATATGTTAAAAATATTAAGGAGGAATGTATGAGCAACCTAAGTTTGTGGAGAAACAACTGGAACCCTTGGAGAGAAGCAATGACATTGAGTAAAGCGTTTGATAATATGTTTGAAGACGCTCCAATAGCTCGCCTCGGATCCGAAGCTGATAAGTATAATTTTAATCCAAGCTGCGAGGTCACTGAAGATAAGTCTGCCTATTACTTAAAAGCAGATCTTCCTGGTGTTACTAAAGAAAATATCAAGATTGATTTGCATGATAATAGACTGACCTTGTCAGGAGAGCGCAAGGAAGAAAAGAAAACGACGGATGATAAAGATCATCGGACCCACCTCTCAGAAATGTTCTATGGATCTTTTATGAGGTCGATGACATTTCCAACAGCGGTAGACGCTGAAAGAGTTGAGGCTAAGTTTGAAGGAGGCGTATTGAATTTAACAGTTCCAAAAAAAGTCACGCAAAGTACGCGACAAATTACAATTAAATAGCACTGTACGATTGAGCTTCTTCCCTTTAAGAAGTTCCTAATTAAAAAATTGAGACGGCAAATAGTCCGCCCAACCTAAAACCCGATGAATGCAATCATCGGGTTTTTTTAATGGTCAAAGTTGACTCAGCAAAAACAGCAAGTAAATGTTTTCTGATTGAAGCCATTTCTAATTTTGTGACTGAATTTATTTTTTCAAGAAATCGTTCTTTTGATATAGAACGAATATGTTCAATGCATGCCTGTCCAGATTCTCCTTTTACTGATATATCAACTCGAGTAGGCCAGTCTTTTTTTGATCTTGTTAAAGGAATAACTATCACTGAGCTTAAGGCGTTATTCATGGAGTTTGGACTTACAATTAAACATGGTCGTATTCCATCTTGCTCACTACCTCTTACTGGTTATAACTTTATTCTGCTCAATTGAATTTACATCAATGATATCGCCTTCTGAAATATTAAGGGCCTCTTGAATTTCTTTCGGAAAAATAACTCCAGCAGACATAGCACCTCCATTTATAGTTATAACATATGTTATAACTATAAATAAGGGTCTAATAAAATTTCATACAACTAGTTAAATTAATTACTCAATTTAATGAATCTCGCAATTGCGCTAATCGGGTTAAAGCTTCTAGGGGGCTCATCGCCATGACATTTAATTCTTTGATCGCACTTAACACTTCACTATTTGTGGTATTAAAATTTGAATTTTGAAAATTTGTATTCAACAATTCATTTTGCAATTCTAAATTTTTTATTTTTTCTTTTAAAGTTTGAATTTGTTTTTCATATTCTTCTGCTTGTAATTGCGATTGCACTTCTTCTTGATAATCAAATAAAGATTTTTGTGGACTCAACTCTACTTTTTCAGTTTGAATTTTCTTTAATAAAACCTTAGCTCGCTTAGTGACTGAATTTGGAAGGCCGGCAAGTTCTCCGACATAAATTCCGTAAGACTTCAGCGCTGGGCCTCGACTTAAAGTATGTAAAAATCTCACTTCGCCATCGGTTTCACTCACCGTCATATGAAAGTTTAACAAGTGCGGAAAGTACTCGTCTAATTCTGTTAGCTCATGAAAGTGAGTTGCAAAAAATGCGTGGGATTTAATTTTTTGTAACAAATGTTCTAAAATTGATTGCGCTAAAGATAAACCATCAAATGTACTAGTCCCTCTTCCTACCTCATCCATAATCACTAAAGATTGTGGAGTTGCTCGACTTAAAATTTCTGCAGTTTCTTTCATTTCAACCATAAATGTACTTAAGCCTTCATTGAGCTGATCGCTTGCTCCAATGCGAGTAAATATCTGATCGTAAATTGGAAGAGTGGCTTTCTCAGCTGGAACATAAGACCCCATCTGGGCCATCATAGCTGTTATTGCTACTTGACGCATTAACGTGCTCTTACCGGCCATATTCGGCCCCGTCAGCAACATACATTGTTCTTTTTTAAGTAAAATATTATTAGCAATAAATGGTAATTTTAATTCTTGCTCAATAACAGGATGTCGTGACCCCTTTAAATCTAAAAACAAATCAGCACCGTGAGCAATAAAATGTGGGCGCGTATAATTTTGTTCGACGGACAACCAAGCAAGCGACGTAATAACATCTAGCTCAGCAATCTGTCGGGCCACGGTTAAATACTGTGTTGCCTGAGACAAAATATATTTTCGATGGGTTTCAAAAATTGCATACTCAAGATCATTTCGCTTGGACTGTGCAGTTAATATTTTTTTCTCAAGTTCAATAAGCTCTTCAGTACAAAATCGTTCTGCATTGGATAATGTTTGTTTTCTTTGATAGGAAGTTGGAACTTTATCTTTATGAGTATTTGTGACTTCTATATAATAACCAAAAACATTATTGTATCGAATTTTTAATGATGATATCCCAGTTTTTTCTTTTTCAGCTGCCTCCATTTTTGCAAGGAGAGACTGTGAATCTTGCGACAGTAAAATCAATTCATCAAGTTCATTTGAAATACCTTGCAAAACCATATGCCCCTGCTTCGTAGAAATAGGAGCATCTTCTCTAAAGGTTTTTAATATTTCAGCAAGTTCAAGATTTAAATCACTTTGAGAAATAGTATTTTTTTGTATTAAGCTCTCCGCCATTTCTAATGCCACAAGAGAGGATTTTGCAGATTGTGCGAGGGATATTAAATCTCGGGCATTACATTGAGGTGTTGATAATTTTGAAAAGCGTCGTTCGATATCACCTATTGTTCCCAAAATTTCGCGAACTCGCTTAAGGTGTGCGAGGTCTTCTTTCCAATGTGTTACTAAATTTAATCGCGAATCAATTTCTTTGTGATCAGTTAATGGAAATGCAAGCCATTGCCGAAGTGCTCTTGAGCCAGCAGACGTTTTTGTTCTTTGTATAGATTTAAAAAGACTCCCTCTGGATTCACCCTTATATGTTTCAAAAACTTCTAAGTGGCGAAGGGTTGTTAGGCTAACCTCTAATCGTTGGTGTGATTTTCTTTCTTCAAAATTACGAATCACTTTTAAAGCTTCATCTCCACCCAGCGAATGAATATATTTTAATAAACATGCAGCGGAGGGTGGCAATATTCCAAATTGAGTTTTTATTTGATCACAATCATTTAAACCGCAATCTTCATTACTAAGTGTAATTGTAAAATTTAATTTTGCTTTATCTATTAAGGTAAAGCCCTCCTGATCTATAATTAATTCTGCCACAGGTAATAAATTTAGTAATTCATAAAACATTTTTTGATGAGGCTTAAAATGCTCTCCTTCATAATAAAAAGCTTCACCGGTACTTGCATCCACAAAACTCAAAGTATTACCAACTGAACAAGCCATATAATGAGAAAGACTTTCATCCAAAGTTTCACAATCATAAACCATTCCTGGTGTAAGTATTCTTGTCACTGCTCTCTTAACCAAACCCTTTGCCATTTTTGGATCTTCTATTTGATCACAAAGCGCAACTTTATATCCATGGCTTAGTAGTTTATTTACAGCTCCAGCAATTGAGTGATGTGGAAATCCACACATGGGAGTTTCATCTTGGCTTTTTTTATTTCGACTTGTTAAAGCAATTCCAAGGAGAGGCGCAGCTGTAACCGCATCATCAAAAAACATTTCAAAAAAATCGCCCATTCTAAAAAATAATATTTTATCAGAATGGGCAGTTTTAACGTCCCAATATTGTTTCATTAAAGGAGTTAAATTTGAAGAATTTTGTTTTTCAAAATTATTTTTTGAGTTCGACATTAAAATCCTCTTATAGCCTATTTAAAATCTATTTTTTTGCTTGAAGATAAAACAACTTGCCTAAGACAATGTAAAGTTTTTTTGGATAGTAATTGTATATAATTAACGCTTTGCTTTCATCGACGCACTAGACTAGGGTCCTGTTTCCAAAATTAATTCCTGGTTTAATCTTGAATTCATTGTAGCTAATACCCAGACTAAAATAAATGAGTGAAAATAATCAACCACAGCTTATAGATGTTGTATTAGTATCAAAGGATACTTCATTTTGTGCACGTGCCAAATCTATGGTAAACGAATTTCATTTCACAATAGAAGAAGTTGCTACAGTCGATGATTTTATTGAAAAATATTCTGATACACAAATTAACTTTATTATTCTCAGTACAGAAACAGCAAATAAAGATGAAGCCATCGGAATGGTTCAAGTTGCAAAACAATTTGCACCTCAAGGATTTGTTTTAGTTGTTGTTGGTAAAAAATTAGAAGCTTCAGCTCTTCCATGGATCAGAAAATCAGGTGCAGACGTCGTTATTCAAGAAAATGAATATTTTGAAAGTTGCAAACTAGAATACTTTGCTTTTCATAGTGTTCGATTAGATTATGTTGCTATAAAACCAGGTGATTTTATTGAAAACTCCCAATTAGATTTTAATGTTTATCATTTTATGCCTCAAAATAAAAAGTATTTACCAGTTTTACATAAAGGATTAAAATTAGAAGAAAAAAAATTATCTAAAATGCGCGACTCAGGAACGGATCTTTACTTAAAGCGCAAGGATATTTCAAAATATTTTAAATACGTATCTACCCACTCCGATCAATCAGCGAAAGGGTTAGTTAGTCGCTGTCGATCACAATTTTTAACTCTATCACAATCATACCTTGAATTAATTATTACTTTAACTGAACAAACGGATAAACCTTCTTATGAAGAAGGAAAAAAAATTCTGGAAGTCTGTCAACAGTTAGCTTCTGATTTACTAAATTCGTTAATGACTGTTGGCCAAGTTCAAAACATTATTGGAAGTTTACAAGAAGGTGACTTTGGATCTGTTGAACGAGCTCCAGAAAGAGCTGCTCTTGCTGGTTTTTTTAGTCTTCTCTCCGAAATTGGTAGACCTGAAGATGTTATGCTAGCAAGTCTTATTGCTGATATTGGAATTTTAAAACTGAGTCCAGTTATTCTTAAACAATTACGGCAAAAAAAGTTCGATACCATGACTTCGACAGAAAAAGAAGAATACCAGTCCCACCCTCAAAAAAGTATTAGCTATGCATTAAATCGAAAAATTCAACTTCCAAACATAGTTAAGGATGCCATTGCGTTATCACATGCAGAAAATAATCAAAAAGGTTTTCCGCAATTAGTACCTGACAAGATTTTACTTGAATCACAGTTATTATTATTTTGTGAAGAGTTAGATAATGAGATGGCCGTAACAATGGGAAAACCACGCCCCATTTTTAAAGACGTCTTTAATAAGTTACTTGAAAAACATTCAAGTTTCGAAAAATACACAGTTAAATTTATCACATCCCTTAAAAAAGTCAGTGCTTCAATTTAATTCTTTGTTAATTAAAAATAAAAAAATGCTTTTCAAACTACTTCCAATATTGCAAAGTAACTTCTCAAATAATTGCTCATGACTGCTTATTATTGGGGTAAATATGGTAAACACAAATTACGAAAAACCATTAAAAGTTAATTTTATTTTTTCAAATTTTAAATTTTTTACACCCGTACTTTTGTTTTTATTTATTTATTTATCCACTTCAATTGTTAATGATGGTTTTATGGCTTCTGATGAGTATTGGACAGGTATAACTCGTTATATACCAGCACAGTCCGCACAACTCTCTACCCTTGTATTATCAGATGATGTAAAGTCTCCTGTGCAATTACTCCCTTTTTATTTGACATCGCAACTGGCTTTTAAAATTGGGATTGAGCACCCTTATCAGCAATATCGATTTACTTGCATTGTTCTAGCAATTATTAATAGCTTAATTTTACTATTAAGTTTTTTATTATATTATAAATTTGCAATAATACATAATTTTAAAACATTTAGTTTTTTTATTTTATTTGTCACTTTTTTTTACCCCATGGCTTTTACTCTTACTCGACCGATGTTTGAAACACAATCTGCCCCCTGGCTATTTTTGGCAATTGTACTTGCTTATATTTATGATTTAAAAAAAATAAATAATTTTAATCATTTATTTTTATCAGGTTTAGCTCTTACAATTTCATTTCTTTTAAGACCTCAAGTTGGTCTTGTTGGTTTAGTCTTAATTATTTTGCCTATACTTCATAAAAATAAAAAAGATTTTATTAATATAACTTTAACTGGAATAATCTTATTTTTAGCTGCAGGGATTCCAGACTTATATTTGCGTGGAAAATTTCATTACTCACTACTCGCAGTTACAAAGTATAATTTTGAATCTGGCCACCTTTATGGAAAAGATCCTTGGTATTATTATTTATTATTTATTCCAATTTTAACTTTAATGCCATTTTGGATTTTTAAAATAACAAAAAGTGATTTTATGTCTGTTCTAAAATCCCACCGCACTTTTTTTCTCTCTATTGCTTTATTTGTTCTTCTCCATTCGCTTTTTAGTCAAAAATTTGAAAGGTTTATAATACCTATTATTCCAGCGCTTGTAATTCTAATGTTTCAATTTGTAATTGGATCAAGGTTAATAAATGATCCCATTTCGCAAAATAAATTTAATTTGAAAAATAAAATATTATTTACAATTGGGATTATATTAAATTTTGTTTTATTTATTTGCGCTTCTTTTTTCCCATCACAAAAAAACATAATTGATTTTTCTAAATTTGTTGATAACAATAAAAATCTCAGCCAGTATTACAATTTAAATGAAAGTATTACTTGGTATCCAGATGCTTTTGTATTCCAAAAAAACAGGACTGTTGGCCTTCCTGGCGAAGTTAAAATTAACATTCCCCTTAATAATGAACAAAATAATTCTGAATTAGAAAAATTAAAAAATTTAAAAATAAGTTGTAATGAAATAATAGTTGCAAATGAAAAAGAAAAAACTCGCTTCGAAAATATTTTAAACGATAAGTTTAAACTTGTTTCAATACTTGAAGTGAATCCATTAGAGCACCTCGCGTATTTATTAAACCCTGAGCATAATGTTCGGCGCAGTTCACTTTATATTTTTACTGAGCCTAGTTGTAATTAAGACTGATTACAATCTATTAAAAATTAACCCTTTTTAAAGCTGCGTTTCATTTTTGTAAGTGAAGTTATTAAAAAAAATTCTATATAAGAACTTAGAGCATTTACTTTTAGTCCACCTGAAGTTTTAAGAGTTCTAAGTCAAAAGACTTTTTTAAGCTTTTGCTTTGAAGAAATTACTGCAAAGAAAAGACAATTTGTTAATTTGTATTACTTAATATAAATTATTTACTTCAAAGGAGTTATCATGAAATTATTGTACATTTTGATTTTTAGTCTTTTCTCTGTAATTGCTTTTGCAGATTTTGCTATCTTGTATCCAGGTGAAAAGGCCTCTAATGGAACCTGTGGAGTCTATTTTGGTGTAACCGAAAATGGAAAACTTCTCAATTATCCAGACATTGATGGGTTTAGATATGGTGGTTCTTGCTACTATAGTTTTGATGATGCAAAGAACTCGTATTTAAATTACTTTCTGGTTACAAATACAAGAACAACTCCAAATATTTCTGGAAAAGCTATACTTTATCCTGGTCAGAAAGATATTCTCGGTAAGAGTTGTGGAGTTAATTTTGGCCTAATGGAAAATGGAACAATTTTAAATTTACCAAATATTGATGGTAAACGCTACGGTGGTGGATGCTACTACAATCTGGATGATGCCAAAAAAGATAATTAAAAGGGCTTTCAAAAGCAATATTCAAAATACTATCATAATGACCACTGTATTAATGTTAAATATGTTTAATTATAAATACTGAAGTGGATTCCAATACGTTCCAAGATATGCAACTTATCATCTAATTTTCACTTATTCTATAAATGTCACCCTAAACAATAGACTCAAATTATAATAGTAAAAACGCAAAATCTGCAATTGTGAAAGTGGAAATTGCCCAGGACTTCACTTAATTCCAGTATAAAAATTCGACCAGTTTATATAAATACCAAGTAAATAATTAGACTGGTTTAATAAAAAACCGGTTGTATTTTTAAACCGGTTTTAGTATGATGAGATTCATGATGAAAGAAACTCTAAAAGAAATCATTATCGAAGAGTGGAATGAAAAATTAGGCAATCTAGTTCCTCGAGAAATTTTATTAGACTCAATTCCAGGTAAAGCAACTATTTTAACTGGAGTTCGTCGTTGTGGAAAATCAACATATCTCAGAAGCTTTATTCGAAATAAAAATAAACCTTATTTTTATATAAATTTTTCTGATGAACGACTAAGTTTACTATTGAGTCAAAATTTAGGTCTATGCCTCGAAGCCTTTTACGAGATAAAACCTGATTGCGAGGGACAACCCCTTTGCATTGGTTTAGATGAAATCCAAATGATCCAAGGCTGGGAGCTTTTTGTAGATAGATTATTGAGAAATAAATTATATGAGGTTTATATTACAGGTTCATCCTCGAAACTTCTCAGCAAAGAAATCGCAACCCAAATGCGAGGACGAAGTATTCAATATGAGTTCTTTCCTTTTAATTTCACTGAATATATTTACCCCTTAAAGAGTCCAAAAAGAAAACTTACAGTTTCTGAAAAGGGAAAGTTTTATAATCTATCGACTAAATACATTCAAGAAGGGGGCTTTCCTGAAACTCGTAATTTAAAAAAAATATTACGATTTAATATTTTACAAGAGTATTATAATACAATTATTTATAAAGATATTATTGATAGAAATAATCCAAAAAATCCACATGCCGTAAGTCAGTGTTTGAAAATATTGATCAACCAAGTCGGCTCACTATTCTCTGAAACAAAAATCTTAAACAAATGTAAAAGTATGGGACTTAAAATTTCTAAAAGTGATGTTAGTGAATACTTGGAATGGTTTCAAGATTGCTACTTATTAAGTTCAGTTTCTGTTTATACAGAAAATATTAATCGCCAGATGACAAACCCTAAAAAACTTTATTGTATTGATAATGGGTTAGTAATTGCCAATCAATCAGGATTAAGTTCTAACTCTGGTCACCTACTAGAAAATCTAGTTTTTAATTTTTTAAGACGCGCGAGTGATAAAATATTTTATTATAAGGGTAAATACGAAGTTGATTTTGTTTTCACAAAGCAAGGTCAAAATCCCATTTTGATTCAGGTCTGCGAAAGTTTAAACTCCCCAGAAACTAAAGAAAGAGAAATTAAAGCTCTTCTTGAAGCAATGGATGATTTAAAATTAAAGCAATCGTGGATCATTACTCTAGAGACTCATGGCGAAGAATTAATTACTGGAAAGAAAATTTTAATAATCCCAATTTTAGATTTTATTCTTCATCCAAATAAAATTTTAAATCCAGAAACATTCAATGTACTAAGCTTTTAATAAAATAGGATTTTAACAATTGTTTTTAGAATAAAGAAACTAAGGAGTATATGATGTAGATTCATTTTCATAAGTTGAGCAGCTGTCAACTTAGCTCTACTTTTATAATTGGCTCTCTTCCTGGAATTATAAAACCTGACTCAATAACATTTTTAGTAAATTGTAATCTTGATTCAAATTTTTCCTGTGGCTCAATACACAGTTGTGCATCTTTAATAATTTCAGTTAATTGGTTTTCTTTGAGATTAAATTGATTTTTAAGCGCCAAACGATTTTTAATCTGTTTTATTGGAGAAGGAGAAACTATTATTAAAGTGCCATCATCTGTTAGACCATGATTTGTTAGATCAGTTATTAACAATCCATTTCCTGCAACCACAAATACCGATTGAAAAATTAATAACCTTGTTATCAAGGACAGTCTGAACACCATATAGCCACCTTCTTTTAAATTAAAATATTATTTACTCTACTTGTTGGAATGTTCACTCAACTGCCATAAACGTCAGACTCAAATTCAAGCGACACCTCACTAGGAAAACTAAATGCATTTCATCCTAATAATTGTCAAGAAAACTAATTCGTTTGGCTGCCCAACTACGTTGTAATTAATCCTTAACCGATTTGACATTGTTTTATTAAGTTCAATATATTTTAACCAACAGGAGCATGTATGGAGTTTATATATCATGGAGTTCCAAATGGTTTAGAGGGAAAAATCTTATATCCTCTCTTTTCACTTAAAGAGAAGTTCCCAGTTTTGTTTGAATTAGAGATAAAGAAGTATGATGATCATCCTAAAAGAAAAGAATTACCATTTAAACGCATAAGCATTCTAAACTGTCAAAGAGGCCAAGTTTTACATTTTTCCCCAATTAACCCATCGCTAATTTTTCAAGCTTTAAAGACTGTATTTCCGGAAAACAATCGATCAGTAAAATTTTTTAAAATCCCAATATCTAAAGCCTATGGATTACCAATAGCATTATTTGACATGAATCGAAAAGGATATGAGTTCGGCAAAGAAGACCCTGATCACGTTTTTGATTTTGTGAATATTGATGATTATCGCGAACTAAAAATTGTCCCACCTCAAGCATACACTTTTTTTAAAGAATGGAAACAGCGAGGAGAGCGGGACTCCCCGGCGTGGGGAAAAGTTCCCCATATTTTTATCAAAGGCCCAATCGACATCACTGGATGCGAAATAATAGATTGGCGCGATTCTGTGATTTAAACACTAGTTAAAAATCAACACATTGGCCATTAAAACAGTGATCAATCTGTTTAGTTATAAATATATTCATTTTGATTTTTTAATTCTCTTTACAATTATAAAATCTAATGGTATACTGACCATCAGTGAAAGCAATTGAGATTTTTCGACAGAAAACAGTATTAAAACATAAAGATGTGAACCGATTAGGTATTTTTGAAGTGGCAATCTTTAAAATCCCAACTTCTATTCATTATCCTGAAGGTATAAAGTACCGAGCTTGGCTTTCAGAGAACGGGAAAACTATTTTTGGATTTGACAATCACAAACCCAAAGGTCCTCATCTTCATATTGGTGATTCAGAGATTGGATATGTTTTTCGTGGAATAAAAGAACTACGTGAAGATGCATTTGCAATGATTGAAAAGGCAGGATTTCTGTATGAAAAATAAAAAAGTGATATTACTTGTTGAGCCATCATCAAAAGCTTTAGATCGTGCTTTTTCTGCTCTTGAACAAGTGCAAAAGAATAATAAAAACGTTACTATTCTCAGTTTTCCTGACTTTGAAACTCTAGGTCGTATTATTACAGGAGCAAGATTAGAACTCTTAAGTAATATACGAATTATGAAACCCCGTTCAATTCAAGAGCTTGCTCGTCTGGTAAAAAGAGATTTTAAGAATGTATATCAAGATGTAAAATTGTTAGCTGAGTTTGGGCTCATCGAGCTTAAAGAATCAGGTCCTAGAAAATCAGCGGCACCTCTTGCAAAATTTTCTGAAATTATTTTGGCTGCTTAAGATATGGCATGAAGCCTCATTAATACATTAATTGTATTTTATTTTCATAAAAATAGAAAACAAGGGATCTGAAATACGATACCCCTTACCATCTTCATATTCAATCCATCCTTTATTGGAAAGTCTTGTTACCATTTTGATAATTGAACCACTGGAAATTTTAGATTCTTGCACAACACTTTGCTCTGTTGGCTTTAATAAAAAACCTCTTTTAGCTATCACTCTTAAAAATGACTGCTCTTTAGAAGACAATAACCCCTCTTGAAAACGATAAATTGACTCTTTAGTATCAATTTTTTTCTCAAGTATTTGACTGACATCCATTATGGTTATTTGATGTTTCTTGAACTTAGAAGCTTTTAAACTTTCATTCAAATAAGCTCCCACTTCACAAATTGCATTTGGCACATTATTAACAACGTCGCAAAGATAATTTAAGGCCTCAATTGAAATAGTATGAGGTACCAACCTTTTATTAAAATAAGACAACCATTTTTGAGGAGCAATGGCTTGTAATATTACCTCATCGCCAAAGTTAAAAAATGGTGAGTTATTGCGAGCAAACATTTGATTAAGTAAATGCTTTTTTGAACCTAAAATTGCAATTGGAACTGCTTTTAAATTTTGAAGTTCACTCCTCATTATACCAGCAGCTTGGGGCACTAATGAGATATCCTGAAACTCATCGAAAATTAAAAATATTTTATATTTTATGCTTAAGTTTTTTATAATAGTAAAAATTTGACCTATATTTTTCTTATCGCTCTCTAAGAGTGGATTCACTTCAACTGATGGCAACTGAGTTGTGGGATCCAAACTTAATGCTAAACTTAAACCCTTAAATGATTCAATAATAGTGTTAAAGTTTGCTTTAACCGGAAATTTACTTTTAATCACCTCTCTAAATGAGTAGAGAATTCGCTCTGCAATATTTTCTAGCGATTGAACTTCCATTAAGTTAATATAGATTGTTAAATGATTTCTTTTACTTTGAAAATTATGGCCAATTATGTTTTTAATCAATGAGGATTTGCCATATCTTCTCGGAGCATAAATCACCATTTTTCGACCTGCTTCGGTCCATTTAATTAATTGCTCAATTTCTTCTTCGCGATTGCAATAATCCTCTTTTTCTATCATCACATCATAAAAAAAATCAAACTGCCTCATAATCCACCCATTCAGAGCTACTTCCTGTTAGCTACTTCCTGTTAGCTACTTCCTGTTAGCTACTAGATTAAATGCAATAGTCTCAAATGACAACAAATTACTTGGTGGCAGCCACTACTTGGCCACTTCCCAGACTGGACCTGTAGGTGTATCAGAAACAGAAATTCCCAATTGTATCAATTGATCACGCAATTCATCTGAACGTTTAAAATCCTTATTTGTGCGAGCCTGTTGACGCTCACTAATTAATTGATCAACATCGACACGTTTTAAATTCTTTTTTTCTAAAAGACGATTATCTAAATCTGTTAAAAAATCTTGAGCAGGCTCTTGAAACAAAGACATTAATGATCCAAATTTTAAAATCCAATTTTTAAAATTTAAACAAACCTCAATAAGTTGAGGTGTCACTTTCATGCCCCTCTTAACTCGCCCATTAAAATCACGAACGACTTCAAAAAGATGACTAAATGCTTCTGGTGTAGAAAAATCATCATCAAATGCCTCGTGAACTTTTAGCCAGACTTGTTCCAAATATTCTTGATACTGATTTTTAATATTAAGATTTGAATTACTATTTGGGATTAATTCTTTAGTGTCTTTTAAATAAAATTCTGCAAGAGATAAACTTGAATATATGCGACCAAGAGCCTTAATTGCATATTCTGCAGTTAACTCAGAAAACTCTGAAAGACTTCTATAATGCACACTCATGATCATATATTTAAAAATTTCTGGATGATATTCAGTTAAAAAATCTCGAGCTTTTAAAATATTGCCAAGGGACTTCGACATTTTTTGTCCACTAAAAGTAAACATATTATTATGAATCCAATACTTGGCTAACTGATGCTCAGTACATCCTTCGCTTTGAGCGATTTCATTTTCATGATGGGGAAATATTAAATCAGAACCGCCACCATGAATATCAATTTGCTCTCCAAGAATAGCTTTTACCATTGCTGAACACTCGATGTGCCAACCTGGGCGCCCCTTACCCCATGGCGAATCCCAACTCGGCTCCCCTGGTTTAGCAGGTTTCCAAAGGGCAAAATCTAAGGGGTTATGCTTTTTTTGATCAACTTCAACACGACTTCCAGCTTGTAATTCTTCTGGATTACGCCCACTTAATTTTCCATATTCAGAAAATGAAGATATACTATATAATACCTCACCATTAACAACATAGGCTTTATTTTTATTAATCAGTGTTTCAACAATTTCAATAATTTGTGGAATAAATTCTGATACTCTTGGATTGAAAGAGTGTTTTTTTAATTTTAATAAATCAAAATCTTTTTCAAATTCTGCAATATATTTTTCTGAAATTACATTACTTTCAACACCCTCTTTATTGGCACGATTAATTATTTTATCATCAACATCTGTGTAATTATAAACAAACGTCACCTGATAACCAGATTGCTCAAGCCAACTTCTCACAAAATTATAAAAAACAGCACCGCGAAAATTACCGACATGTAAAAAATCATAAACAGTTGGGCCACAACAATACATTTTAACTAATGGCGGATTTAGAGGTTGAAACTTTTCTTTTGTTCGCGAGAGAGAATTATAAACAACTAACATGATAGCAATACCTTTTGAACTCTATTTATAAGTGATGACTTTTTTAATAGTGGTACAAGTATTTTTAATTCAGCGCCGTGTGGTTTACCAATGACCGCTACACGTATTGGCATGAAAAGTTGTTTTCCTTTAACATTACAACTATTTTTAATTTGATCTTGGAGCGCTAAGAAATCAGCTTCTAGCAAATAATCACCAGAAAACTTTTCAAGTCCTGTTAACCAGTTTTGCAAAACAGTTTTTGTTGTTTCCCAGGTAAAAACTTCTTTGGCTTCATCCATATCAATTGAAAATAAAGAATCAGAAAGTGGTTTATAGAGAGCCACAGCATCTTTTAATACTTCCATAGATGATTTAAACACATGCAGAGATTTAGCCTGCCACTCTTGATTTTGCGACTGATCCTCCGGTAAAACTATACCCTCCTGTTTTAAAAAAGGTAAGATCGCCTGCCATAACTCATTGTCTGGAAGCGCACGTAAATAAACAGAATTCATCCATTTTAATTTTTTAACATCAAAGACTGCTCCCGCAACATGTAATCGCTCTACACTGAATTGAGAAATCATTTCATTCATTGTTAAAACTTCTTTACCTTCAGGGGAACTCCAACCAAGTAAAGCTAAAAAATTATTCATGGCCTGAGGAAGATACCCTGCCTCGCGAAACTCTGCACATGAAACAGAACCGTGTCGTTTACTTAATTTTTGACGTTCTTCATTGAGAATCAAACTCATATGACCAAACTCTGGAACCGCCCAATTTAGGGCTTCATAAATCATGAGTTGTCGTAACGTATTTGGTAAATGCTCTTCTGCCCTTAAAACATGGGTAATTTTCATCATCGCATCATCGATTACACAACAAAAATTATAAACAGGCATTCCATCTGAACGTAATAAAACAAAATCGCCGACCATATCTGATGGAAACTTTACCTCACCACGAATTAGATCTGTAAAAATATAATCTTTTTTAAGATGTTTAGTTTTAAAACGCACAACACCCTTAACTCCTGTGGTTTTCATATGGGCTTGCGCTTGCTCTAAAGTCCAATCTTGATAAGGACTATTAACTTGAGGGGGTCGCCCTTCTTTTTGCGCTAACTCTCTTTGTTTATCAATTTCTTCATCAGTTAAAAAACAATAATAGGCTTTGCCTTCATTTAAAAGTTTATGAGCCTGCTCAGCATAAATGGGTAAACGTTTACTTTGATAATAAGATCCGTAGGGCCCACGATCTTCAAGAGTGTTAATGTCGGGCCCTTCATCCCAAGTGATTCCCAACCAGTTTAAATCATTTACAATAATACGCAAAGATTCATCAGTAGAGCGAGCCTGATCCGTATCTTCAATTCGTAAAATAAATTTTCCTTTTTTATTTTTGGCAAACAAAAAATTAAAAAGAGCGGATCTCGCTCCTCCCACATGCAAATAACCAGTTGGACTAGGAGCAAAACGAACACGAACTTCAGAATAATCAGTAAACTTTTTAAACACGGCAGTGAATCCTTTTAATAAAAAAATTTTTACTTTTCTAATACTGTAGAAAATAAAGGGTGATTGAAAAATCGCCCCCAACAAACAGGAAATAACGTCGCATGATTATGTCTGATATAATCGGCGAAACTGATCAGACTTAATCATAAGCAGTTATTATTACCTGATCATTCTAATCAAAAGGACTTCACGAAGCAATAGATATTTCGCAGAGACTGACACACCTTACTTTGATCAAATCGATTGGATTGACAGAAACAATTATTCTTTTTAGAAACAATTATGACTATTAATTCTAATTTCAATTCCAATTTAAAAAATACAGAATTAAAAAAATATTTTGTAAATTTAAATTCAAAAATTGATTTTAAACGAGGTTTTGGAAGTGACAATCATGCTCCAATCCATCCTGATATTTTATCCGCAATTAATCTTGTCAATCAGGGTCATTTTCCTAGTTATGGAAATGACCCCTGGACTGAGCATGCTAAACTTATTTTTAAAAATTTATTTGGCAATCACACCGAAAGTTCATTTGTCTTTAATGGCACCGCTGCAAATGTACTTTCTTTAAAAACTTCTGTTCAAAGTTACCATGCGGTTTTGTGTAGCGACATTAGTCACCTTTATTGGGATGAATGTGGAGCTCCTGAGTTTATTGCCGGTTGCAAACTACTCACCGTAAAAACAATTGATGGTAAAATAGATCCAAATTATCTCGAAGAAAGTTGGCTTCGACGTGGTGATCAACATTACTCTCAAATCCAAATGATTTCAATTACCCAACCAACTGAAGTTGGAACAGTATATTCAATTGATGAACTCAAAACCATAATAGACTGGGCCAAAAGTAAAAATATTCTGGTTCATATGGATGGCGCTCGAATCGCCAATGCAGCATTCACTTTAAATACTAGTTTAAAATCTTTTACCACTGATCTAGATGTCGATTTACTTTCATTTGGAGGAAGTAAAAATGGTTTTTTACTTGGAGAGTCTGTCATTTTTTTAAACCCAACACTTTTTAAAAATTTTCAATACATACGCAAACAAGGTTTGCAATTACCATCAAAATCTAGATTTATTGCAGCACAGTTTCTTGCCTACTTTCATAATGATTTATACTTATCAATTGCACAACACTCTTGTTTACTAGCAAAAAAACTAGAAGAACTTCTTATGATAAATAATCTTACCGACTATTATCAAATTCAGTATAGCGTGCAATCAAATGCTGTTTTTTTAAAAATACCAAAAGACTTAGTAAAAAATATTCGACAAGAATTCTTTTTTTATGTTTGGAATGAAAAAGATTTTACTTGTCGTTTAATGATGAATTGGGACACCCAAGAATCTGATCTTTTAAGTTTTATTGAGATACTAAAAAGACAAATCAAAATTTAAATAAAAATAAAATTTATTTTCTTATTTGCTAATTATCCAAATTAATCACACTATATAAATAACTGCTCATGATTAAGTTTAATCGCGCAGTTATTTTTTGTCTTTCATCAGTATTCATAGGAGAAATCGATCAATGAATATAGCTCGCTCTATACTTGGACTTTCTATTTTAATTGGTTTTTGTTATTTATTAAGTTCTCACAAAAGTAAAATCAGATGGAAAGACATAAGTTACGCTTTATTATTACAAATTATTTTTGCAATTTTAGTTCTGAAAGTTCCAGGTGTCGTAGATGTTTTTGATTTTTTATCAAGTTTTTTTGTTAAAGTTCTTGATTACACAAAAGAAGGTTCCGTCTTTTTATTTGGCAAAATTGTAGACGTAAATAGCATGGGTTTTATTTTTGCTTTTCAAGTTTTACCAACAATTGTTTTTTTCTCAGCCTTAACAACATTATTTTATTACTTGGGTATTCTCCAAAAAATAGTTTATAGTTTTGCTTGGGTCATGTCTAAGGGAATAAAACTTAGCGGTGCTGAAAGCCTTTCTACTGCTGGCAATATATTTTTAGGACAAACTGAAGCACCTTTGCTAATCAAACCCTATTTACCAACAATGACCAAATCCGAATTACTCTGCATCATGATTGGTGGGATGGCCAATATTGCTGGTGGAGTTCTTGCTGCTTATGTTGGATTTTTAGGCGGAGAAGATCCAATTCAAAGACAATTATTTGCAACTCACTTATTATGCGCCTCAATTATGTCTGCACCCGCAACTATTTTAGTTTCGAAACTTCTGGAACCTGAAGTTAATCCCGAAAATGTAAATTCAAAATTACAGATGGTCGAAATTAAAAGTGGATACAATGCAATTGATGCCATTTGCGTTGGAACAACAGACGGAGTATCGCTCGCTCTAAATGTGGGAGCAATGTTATTAGTATTTACTGCAGTGATGGCAATGACGAATAGTATATTTTTTAGTTTAGGCCATCTTATTATGGGACCAGAGACATCTTGGTCATTACAGGCCATACTAAGTAATATTTTTTCACCGGTAGCTTGGGTTATTGGTATTAGTGGCAATGATATTTCAAAAGTAGCCCAACTTCTTGGAGAAAAAACCATTCTAAACGAATTTTTTGCCTATGGAACGTTAGCAAAATTTAAAGCAGCATCAGCCTTTGAAAGTCAACGATCACTTATTATTGCAACGTATGCTCTATGTGGATTTGCAAACTTTGCTTCAATTGGAATTCAGGTGGGTGGAATTTCACAAATGGCACCAAACCAAAGAAAAAATTTATCGCAACTTGGAATAAAAGCCCTTATTGGAGGAACAATTTGCACACTAATGACTGCAACCATAGTTGGGGCTTTTTATTAAATAGTGGCTGGCGGGAAATGGGCTTTTGTATTTTAAAGTATAAATTTTACTTATATCAAGGCGCAATTTCGCAGCGCTAGCCAGAGGCGCTAACGCAAGAAAGTGCAACGCTGAGATAAGAAAAATTTATACTTTAAAATCAAAATCGCCATTTCCCGCCAGCCACTAAATAGATTATGCCATTTCCAACTAGCAATGAATCATACTTAATCTTGAGTTTTTAGTTTACTTTCTTCTTTTAATTCTTCATCAATTTTTTTAGCACTTTTTCCAGATATACCAATCCATTCAGGATATAAAAATAAAACTACAAAATAAATACTTAAACTAAAAACTGAAACCAAAATAATTATAAAAAATATAATACTAAAATTGTCCATTGGTACTTTCAGCTCCTTGTCCACGAGTTTCTTCTATATAAACTTTCAAACCTTTTATTTTAAAACTCTGAACTGCATTCCATAAATTTTGACATAATAATTCTGATAGTAATTCAACAGAAGTATTTACAATCGGAAGCAATACAACTTCTTTTTTAGGAAATACATAAACTCGGTCTCGAAAATTGACTTGAAGAGATTTAACACCGTCAATAGCCTTTTCCTTAAATTTCATTTCTTTACATGCTTTCGGCAATAATATATATTCATCCCATTTTTGTAATTCAAGCTGAATTAAATTTTTTAATTCTTTAAAGTCCACAAAAAATCCATACTGATTTGTCAATAAATCACTCTCATCAAATATAAATTGAACTTGAACTTGGTAATTATGTCCATGTAATCGCTCTGCATGTTTGGGATCAAATATTAAAAAATGAGCTGCTGAAAATTTTAAATTTTCTTTTGATAATTTTAATATTTTAATTTTATTCTGATTTGTTAATTTCATAATATTTTTTCGCTAAGTTTAATTGATAATTTGATATTGTTATAGACTATTTTTTTTGAAACTGTTAGTTTTAATTTATAATTTTTATTCGTCATTAAAAATGCAAATTAAATGTGGGGCTAATATTTTGAAATTTGAAATTCGAACACAATATCGTATTGAAGCCGCTAGATTTTTACCTCTTCTTTCTAATGAACATCCTTGCTCAAGAACCCATGGTCATAGTTTTGTTTTTACATTAATACTCCATTCCGAATTAAATCCTAAATTTGGCTGGACAATGGATTACCACGAAATTGATCAAATTTGGAATAAAGAAATTAAAGCAAAGATTGATCATCAGTTATTAAATACTATTTCTGGCTTAGAAAATCCTACAACTGAAATTTTATGTGCTTGGATTTTTAATAAATTAGAAAATGTTTTTCAAAATAAACTTATTCAAATTATAGGTTCAGAAACTCCAAATACTGAATGCAGATACCCGATTATTTGATACGTTTTCTGATTCAATCTTAGATTTTACTTTTTTTGGTTTTTTATTTTTTAAAATTTTTTTAAAATTTCTGAATTTACTATTGTTTCAAATTGAAAAAATAACCCCACAACTTATTGATAAAATTAACAGACGTCAAACTGATACACAAAAGTTCAAAAATTTGATTTTTTTTACAACTTCATTTAATCTGATTATGTTGTTGCGATGAATCCAGAAACAAAAATACTTAAAAGTAAAAGGAGATTCGCGATGAAAAGAAATAGGAGACCTTGTGAATCGCGAGCACCCGAGTAGCGGGGCTCATGAGATCACTTAAAGTTGTACGTAAATTTTAACTAAGGAGGCTCTATCGAAATGTTTCTTATCTCAGGATAGATAGAAATTATTCACAATCCCTTCCTTTGCCAAGGGCAAACTATTGGAAACAATAGGACGCAAAACTATAGGGGCTAAAGTTCTAGGATGAACAATGCCAGCCAGTATGCCATAGGTATAAGAAAGGAGATCCCCATGGAACGGTTTTATTCCCCTTAAAGCTTGTTAGGAATAGAGGATGATTCCTAACAGGCTTTTCCCTTCAACTTTTTCAGATTGATCTGTTTTATTCATATTATTCATTTTATTTTTTTGATTTCCTTCGGATCCATCTTCCGAATTTTCATTTACGTTTTTAAAATCGCCAGGAATAATTAACACTGACCCTGCTTTAATACTAGATTTACGTCGATGCATATTATTTGCCTTTTTAATTGCATTGACCGACACTCCATATTTTTTAGAAATTTTAAATAAGTTTTCACCAGATTTTACTAAATGCTTCTTAAGCGAATTTGTTAAATTCTCATTAGATTCAGCTTTAGTTATATCCTGCTGAACTTCTGTTTTAGTATCTTTATTTTCCTTATTTTCTTTATTTTCAGCAATTCCTTCTTGGTTGTTATTTGGAATATTAGAAAGATTAACATCCATCACTGGTTCCATTTGATCTGGAGATAATTTTTTAACTTTTATTTGAGTTCCGGCTTTTAACACTCCACCTTCTTCAAGAGAATTGATTTCCATTAATTCAGCCATTGTCATATTATTTTTTAATGCAACTTCAGGAAGAGCTTCACCTTCTTGTACAATATAATAACTAAGATCTGTTGTTACTTTTGTTGCTACATTTAGATTTTCTATATTATTATTCCAAGCATTATTTTTTTCAGAATTTTCTATATAAGAGCTATCACTAGATTTATTATTTAAACGAGATAACATTTGTTGTTTTTCATACTGCAAACTTTCTGACTCTCGTAATGGAATAAAAATTGTTCTCCCTGGTGAAAGCTTAACTCTTCTTTTAAAATCATTTAATTCACGCAACAAACCAACAGAGGTTTTAAAGCGCCGGGCAATACGATTTAATGTGTCACCATTTCTTACCTTGTAAACATCCGTTTCGCCTTTATCTGCGATAAAAACTAAATCCTTCATTGTTGATTCTAATGCTGACTTCATTGCAATTTCAGTTGTTCCTAGTGGTACTCGTAACACTATTTTACCATTTTCTAATGGAGCAACTTCACCTCTATATTTCGGATTTAATCTTTTCAATTCAGCATAATCGACATTCATTTTATCAGCCATCTGGCGCATATCGACGACTTGTTGTAAAGTCACTGTTTCAAATTCGATTGGTGGTTCATATGGAATATCTTTAAATCCATATTTTTCTGGATCACGCGCTATTAATCTCGCTGCTAAAAATTTTGGAACATAATTAACAGTCTCTTTTGGTATTCTACGTTTTTTTGCTAACACCCAAAAGTCATTGGTTTTATTCTTTCGAATTTCTCTTCTAATTCGACCTTCTCCCACATTGTATGAAGCCATAGATAAAAACCAAGAATTAAATTCTGAATATAATTCTTTAAAATAATCAGCAGCAGCTTGGGTTGCGACAACTGGATCGCGTCGTTCATCTATAAAAGTATTTATATTTAAACCATAACGTTTCCCTGTACCTCGAATAAACTGCCAATATCCCACAGCAGCTGATCTTGAAATAGCTCTTGGACTAAAACCGGATTCAATTAGCGCAATATAAATTAAATCCTCAGGCATATCATTTTGCCTTAGAATTTTTTTCATAATTTTTTCATAACGAGTTGAGCGTGCAAGATATCGCTCCATATGTTCTCGTCCCTTACCTTGAAAATACTGAACCCACTTATCTACAGTCGGTGAAATTTCAGGTGGAATATTATCAAACTCTGGCACTACAATCTCTGGCGGAACAGGGTCCGTTACTCTAAAAGTTGCATTTTCTTCTTGATCCTTATTTGAAAGCAAACCAAAAAAACCAGATTTAGAATCTGAAGAACCTTGATCGCTATCTTTTTTCTGAATCAATGACGCACAACCAGTGCTTAATAAAAGAATTACTGATAAAAAATAAAATTTCATTTTATGTCCTAACCTCAATTTAATTTATTTTTTACTTACTAAGTTTGCCCATACTGGAGACATAACTTCTAAGTTGGACTTTTCTAGCCCTTGGTATACCAATGCATTTCTCAGTATTGATTTAACATATAGATTTGTTTCTAACCAAGGCAACTCTTCTACCCATAAATCAGACCATATGTCTGCTTGGGATAAGTCACTTGCTTTTAACAAATCAGGTCTACCGTCAAAAAATCTTTTTAATCTTTGTGGACCCGCATTATAAGCAGCAAGTCCCACACTCACATTATTTTGAAACTGTCTAATAACTTTAGCAAGATAATAAGTTCCAAATTTAATATTTATTTGTGGATTATACATATCTTCCATGGTCACGTTTTTCATTTTTAAATCCTGAGAAACTTCTTGCACCGTAGCAGGAATTAACTGCATTAGTCCTTGAGCCTGTGCCGTACTTTCTGCCTTTAAATTAAAAGCACTTTCTTGTCTCATTAATGAAATTATTAAATACGGGCTCAATTCATATTTTTTCACTTCATTTTCAATCCAAGTTCGAAATGGAAAAGGAAAAACAAGTGATAACAATCCAAGGTTTCTCATTAATGGAGTACTATCAAATAATTCCGTAGCCCAAGAAAATATTATTGGATAAGAAAAATTTTGAGCCATTATATATGCAGCTAAAACTTTTTGTTGAGGAGATTGAACAGGTAACACTTGGCTCAATTCTCTCTGAGCTTCAAGATACCATCCCGCTGCTGAAAGAATTTTTGAATTGTCATATGCTTTTTTTTCAAGTTCAGAAAATATAAAGTTCTCTTTCACATTCATGTTACCGCTACTACTGCCACCACCATTAAAAATAGTATTTAAAGAAAGATTTTGATTATTTTTTTCAGAACTTAATTTTAAGCCATAATAAGTAAGATAATATTTATCTTGCATTAATTTATAAAGTTCATCAGTCGTTCCCGTTTGATACTTTTCACGTATTCTTATTAACCAATATAGAGCTGATAAACCATAACTTTTGGCATCAGAAGTATTAATTATTTCAGAAAGTGCAAGGTCAGCTTTTTCCCATTTTTGTTGACGTATAAAAACTAGTGCTCTTCTAAATTTTACTTCGATTCTTTCGCCATAACCAGAGTGACGACTCAACAACTGATCAAAATTTTTTAATGCTTCATCGTAACGCCCTAAAAAATATTGGCAGCGACCTGCAATAAATAACAATGCCGCTCCAGAACTAGAACCTTCATCTCTCTGTAACGCCTTCAGTGCAAAATGCAATGCCCCCTCAAAATCACCCTGCCGATGAAGAACTCTGGCCCAATCTTCTAATCGATCAGAATGAGCTTTACCCATTTTCATTCTCCATTGATTTATTTGAGTCTTTTGATCAAAGCTTCCATTATTTATAAAGCTTAAATATTGGTTAATTAATTTTTCACTGATAAATTGTGCTTTCACTCCTCCAGGATAATTTTCTAAATAATCTATTCCATAATCGGGAACCTGATTCCAAAATGCTTTATTAATTGCTTCAATGAATTTTAAATATAATTGTTCTTCTTCACTCTTAGATCCATTTGGTTCTTGAATAAATTTTGAGGCTGGACTCGCCGCACTTGGCGCCCCAACATTAATAGGGGCTGCAGCCATATTAGAACTTGCAGTTAGATCAGATTTTAACAAATAAGATTTTGCCAAATCTTTATGTGAGTTTTTAGTAGCAAAATCACTTAATGATTTAAATAATTCACTTTTTGCATTACGAGAAAGTTCATCCCGAAGCGGAAACATATACTGTGCCACTCGCCACTTAAATTTTGAATCTAACTTTGCATGATTAACAATTTGACTCAAAAACAAAGACCATTCTTTTGCACCAGAATCCATCATAAAAAAACGATTTGAGTTATCAGCATTATAATTTTTTGATAATAAATCGAACCACTGAATCAACAATGGGTTGATCCAAATTGGGTTTTCATTAAGTTGTCGAGTAAGACAATCTATACCTTGTAAAGCTATCCAATGTGCCAGCTCATCGAATTGAGGATAAATTTTCAAAGCGATTGATGCACAACTCTGAAAATTTTTTGCATATAACATTTTTTTAACTTCGGCTAATTCAATATATTTTTTAGGTCCATTATATTTTTGTTCATCAGAAAACAACCAATGTTGTGGTTGATCTTGAAAGTCCCACTCCACTCCAATAGTTTGATATTTAGCAACTAATTTTAAAGTAAAAAATACGACTATTAGATTAAAGAGAATTATTTTTTTCATTCCTTTATACTAAAAAATGATTACGGTAAGTAGCAACTTAACTCTTGTTAATTGACAGTCTGCGAAAGTTTTTGAAGGAGTTTTGAATAGATCCCATCAAATGCGCCATTACTCATAATCAAAATAACATCTTTAGGGCGAGCAGTTACTACTAAATAATCCACAATCGCGTCTGCATTTTTAAATGAATGCGCTAAAATTTTTTCTGAAGTTAAATTTTCAACTAATTCTTGGGATGAAAAACGATCTTCATCATTAATCTTAACCTGATCATATGCTTCAGCAACAATGACTTCATTTGCGCCTCTAAAAGCATTAACATAATCCTTTTGAAAAACTTTTCTCCGGGAAGTTGCAGATCTTGGTTCAAAAACTGAAAATACTTTTCTGCCTTCGAATCGATTTTGAACCGCTCGAACAGTTTCTAAAACTGCGGTGGGATGATGTGCGAAATCTTCAATAATGGTAATTTTATTAGGTTCACCAATTATCTCTTGCCTTCTCTTTATTCCTAAAAATCCTGCAAGTGCCATACGAACTTGTTCCAAATTCCAATCGAGAACATGAGCCATCGCAACAACAGATGTCGCATTTAAGATATTATACTCCCCATGCAAAGGAATAAAAAACTCGCCTAAAAAAATTGGTCCATTAAACATTTGGAAAGTACTTCCCGATTCATCTTGAACAGCCAACTTACTAATATAATCAGCTTTCATGATACCATAAGAGAATTTCTTTTTAACTTTTAATTCACCAGGAGAAAAAGATTCTAAAATACTTTTAATATTTTGATCCTTTTGATTATATATCAAAGTTCCATTTTCAGGAATTAAGGAGATTAATTTTCGAAATGCAGACTTTACATCATCTAAGTTTTCGTAAATGTCTGCATGATCAAATTCTACACTCGTTAAAATAACATGTTTAGGTTTATAGTGAACAAATTTAGGAACCTTATCAAAAAAAGCGGTGTCGTACTCATCACCTTCTATAATAAAAAAATTTCCTTGTGGAATCGCAAATGAATATGAAAAATTTTTAGGTATCCCACCAACTAGAAAACCAGGTTTAATACCGCACTCTTTTGCAACCCAAGACATTAAACTTGTTGTTGTTGTTTTACCATGTGTCCCTGAAATGACAATTGAATCTCGATCCTCTATAACCCACTCACCAATGGCCTTTGGCAATGATGTGTATGGAATATTAGACTGCAATAAGGTTTCTGCTTCTAAATTATTTTTAGAAATTACATTTCCAACAATAACCAAATCTGGATTATGTGATAAATTTTCAGCCTTATAACCTTTCATGATATGAATACCAAGTTTTTCAAGCTGAGTCGACATTGGAGGGTATGGATTTGAATCACTACCTGTAACTTTAAATCCCTTTTCTTTTAGTAATCCAGCAAGTGAAGCCATTGCTGTCCCACAGATCCCCATCAAATGAATTGTCATTCCTTTTTCAATTTTTATCATAAATTTAAAACCTCTATTACTTGATCATGCAAGAAAGGACGCAGTTGTGCAAATTGTTTATTTTCTCTTCCCATTGCAACTCGATTAGAGAGAATGACGACTATTAAATCTTTTTTCAAATCCCACCACATTGAAGTACCCGTAAATCCTGTGTGCCCAACAGAAGATGGATCAAAGTATTTTCCACTGCTTGCAGAACCCGGAGTCGGCATCATCCATCCAATAGCCCAATCACCGACATTGGGTTGTATTGCACGCGTTAAAAACCAAGTTAATGTTTTAAACTGCACTGGATTTTTTTTATCTTCTGGATTTTTTAAAATATTTCTAAGCAGTAATAAATATTCACTGACATCATCAATTGAACCAAATAATCCAGCATGGGGAGCTACACCACCAAGTGCTCGAGCATTTTCATCATGGACAATTCCTGTTTCAAATTCAGTTGGAGCATAACTTAATAATTCAGTCTTAGAGTTTGATAAGTTATTATTAAATACCTTATTAAAATGCAAATTTCCTTTAAGATCCCAATGGGATTGATTAGAGTTCCAATTTTCTAATAAATTTTTATTTGTCCAGTTTTGCAAAATAAATCCGAGGACAAACATATCTAAATCCGAATAAACACTTTTTTCACTTTTCTGAAGTGAAATTTTAGAAATAATATTCTCTAAAATATTCATGCGAAGCTGTTCATTTTCAGGAAGTAGATTTAAATCTTTATAAAAGGGCTTCCACCACTCAAGTCCCGCATGATGAGTAAATAAGTCCAAAATTTTAGTCTCTGGATCGCTCCACCAAGTTAATGTATTTTTTACCTCGGTCATTGAGTCCCATTTTTTAGCTTCAAATTGATTCATGAAAATTCGTGAAGTAAAAAGGGCTTTTGTTAAACTGGCGAGGTCATAATTTTTATAATAAGGTCCAAACTGTAAATCAATTTTCTTTAGACCATTTTTATAAACTTGAATTTGCAAAGTGGGAGTCATCGTCTCCCATTTTCCATTTATTCGTTTAATTAAATCACTTTCAAAATTATTCTTCGCCATAAAAATAGTTCACACTATTTAATTCAATAGAGTCAACATGAATAAACTTGAGTTTACTTTATATAAATCTTATCATAAACTATTCTAATTTAGAATTGATAAAGATATGTATATTAAAACCGGAGAACTTTTATGAATTTCCCCAAATTAGTCTCAGCATCAGAAGCCGTTTGTAAAATAAAAAGAGGACAACGAATTTTTGTTGGAGGTGGTGCCGCAACTCCATTACTACTCACTGATGCTCTTGCAAAAAATGCTTCTCACTTTAGTGACAACGAACTCGTTCACTTATTAGCCCTTGGAAATATGAATTACGCCGCCCCCGAATTTAAAGGTCACTTTCGAGATAATAGTTATTTTATTGGTGCAAATGTAAGAGAACACGTCCAACATGGCGACGCTGATTATACTCCTATTTTTTTAAGTGAAATTCCTAGATTACTAAGATCACCTTCGTATCCAGTTGCTGCTGCATTAATAATGGTATCACCTCCTGATAAACATGGAATGTGTTCACTTGGTTTAAGTGTAGATATTGTTATCGCCGCAATGGAAGCCGCAGATATTGTGATTGCACAAATAAATCCAAAAATGCCTCGAACTTTTGGACAAAGTTTTGTCAATTATAATTCTTTTGATTACGTGGTTGAATCTGATCATGAACTTCCAGAACTTCATCCTATAAAAAGTGATGATGTAACAACTGCCATTGGTAAAAATATTGCAAAGCTTATAAATGATGGTTCAGTATTGCAATTGGGTATTGGTGGGATTCCCGATGCTGTGCTTTCTAATTTACGTGAAACAAATGATCTCGGAATTCATACAGAAACTTTTTCTGATGGTGTGGTTGATTTAATGAAACGCGGCAACATTAGTAATAATACCAAAAAAATTCTACGAGGGAGAACTTTAACCGGATTATGTTTAGGATCAAAAAAACTTTTTGAGTTTGTTCATGAAAATCCTTTAGTCAATTTTTATCCATCTGATTTTGTAAATGACCCTTTCAATATTGCTCAAAATGATCAGATGGTTTCAATTAACTCAGCTCTACAAATTGATCTAACAGGGCAAGTTGTTGCAGATTCAATTTCAAATAAATTTTATAGTGGAATTGGCGGGCAAGTTGATTTCGTTCGAGGAGCCTCTCGCTCAAAAGGCGGAAAAAGTATAATCGCGCTACCTTCTACAGCTAAAAACGATACAATCTCAAGAATTACAGGGGTACTTTCTCCTGGATCAGGTGTTGTTACCTCTAGAGGAGATGTCCACTATGTAGTTACAGAATATGGTGTAGCCTATTTGCATGGTAAATGCATTCGTGAACGAGCCATTGAATTAATACATATTGCACATCCAAAATTTAGATCTGAACTTATGGATTTTGTGAAACTAAACAAATATGTTTATTTTGATCAACGACACTATGATCAAGTTAACCAATATCCTTCTCAAATAGAAAAAAAAGTTAAACTAAAAAATCAAGAATTTATTCTTCGTCCAATAAAAATTACTGATGAAAAAAGACTCCAAGATTTTTTCTATGAACTCGGAGAAGAAACACGTTTTCAAAGATTTTTTAAAGTCACAGATTCTTTATCCCATGAAATGGCTCAACGATTTGTTGATGTTGATTACAAACAAAGTATGGCTCTTCTATTAACACAAAGTGGAGAGTTTAATGAACGCATTGTCGCTGTTGGTAGATATATGGGAAGCCAAACTGACGAAGCTTCAGAAATGACTTTTATTGTAAATGATAATTTTCAAAAAATGGGAATTGGAAGTTTGCTCTGTCAAGAATTAATAGATTATGCAAAACTCAAAGGTATAAAAAAAATGCGCGCAAAAAGTTTTGTTAATAACCAAGGCATTAGAAATGTATTTGATAAACAGCGAGAAAAATTCTCAACATTAACAACTTTTATTGATAACGAATTTATTTATTTTGAGTTTACTTTTTTATAAATAACAGCTCATGCTTAAGTCTGATCGCATCTCGATTATATCAGACTTAATCACGAAATACTTAACTTGTATTTTTTCTGATATGAATATTTTGTTTGAACCTCATTAAGCATGGAGATCTCCATATTCTGCAATCTGAATAAATACTTTTTAAAACAGTATTGCCATCAGGCAATATCTTCAATACGAACTCTTTTTTTAATATTAGCTTTTCTGAGTTGATCTTGGATACAGGCCTCTAATGCCACAGTAATTGAAAACCCTAACTTTTTCGCATAACGAACTGCTGTCGATGGACTAACAAAAGTTCTACCCTTTTCAATTTCACATAAAGCAGCTTTTGTGATTCCAAGTTTTTTTGCCATTTCAACCTGTGACATATCTAAAGTAGTTCTAACTCCTAACAAATAGGTAGCGAAAGAAATCGGGCCATTGATTTTTCCTAAAATTGCGCTAACTTCTCTAATACTCATGTTTATTAATCTCCTGAACTGCAACCATTACTAGATTTCCTGATTTTGTTTCTTCATAAATGATTCTATATGCTTTGTTCAATCGCACTGATCTTTGACCTTTTCGATCACCTTTTAAAGGTTCATCGTGATAACCTAAAACTTTTCTAGTTTTAATAATTCCATCAATTTCAACAGATTGTACCCAAACATGGAAGGCTGAAACAATATTCTTTGGCAGCTTACGTAACTGCTTTTCAGCGAATTTAGTGATCCATACCTTTGAAACCATTCAGATCTCCACAATAACTAAGTAGTACAGCATATTACTGTACATGTAAAGCTTAATTTGAGTATATTCATAACTAATTGTATTTTCATAAAAATCCAATTCCCCTTTGATTTTAATTTCGAGTTAAAGCAGGTATAAACTTTGCCCTTATAAAATATATGATACCATTCCAAATTTGGTGGGATGAATTTAGAAGGTTAGCCTTCTATTTTTAGAAGGTTGACCTTCTATTCTTAGGAAATGAAAATGAAACATAATTTACATCACCAAATCTATACTCGTTGTGGTCATAAATTGAGAATTGAGTTTAAAAATGAGCAATTTTATTATTTATTGAGGCATGGCGACGAAGCTCCAGAAAAAAGCGCTAAAGCAAGGAGCTGGAACTAAAAGAAATATACTTACCTGTAGGACATATGCCGCAGAAATAAAAACTTAACTAATAAATTCAACTAGTTGTCCCAAGAGCAAAGATCCAATTTGCTTTTCTCAAAAAAAGGCGCATTCTTTTTTTAGAAAAGGAGGCCATTTTATGAAAAAAACAATTACGGCCATAGTTTTAAGTACATTAACAGCAGGTTCCATTGGATTAGCAGGGTCACCGAGTACAAATTGTATTGATAAAAAAGAAGCTGATGTAGCTTGGAAGAGTGTAGACAAATTTAAAGAGGACTTATTAGCCAAAGAACCAGGAATGACAATTAAAAAAGTAAAAAAATTAGCTAAGTATGGATGTTACGAAGTTTATGGAAAAGATAAAGACGGCAAAGGTTTTGAATGTTTTTATAATCCTGAAACTGGCGAAAAAAAATCATGTGATGAAGAGTAAGTTTAAATTTTCTTATTTGCATCTGGATAGTTAATTTATATTAACAATTCACTCTCTGAAAGAAAAATTTAATCCAGAGTAGTTATTATGAAAATACAAACTTTAGTTTGGATTTTCATAATACGGGGTGATTGAAAATCGCCCCCAACAAACAAGAGAATAACTGCTCGTGATTTTGTCTGATAAAATCGCGAAGCAATCAGACTTAATCATGAGCAGTTATTATGAAAATACAAACTTTAGTTTGTGTTTTCATAATACGGAGTGATTCAAAAATCACCCCAATCAATCATGGAAATTACTACTCTGGGTTATGCTAATAAAGGATTTTTTATGAAAGTATTAATTTGGGATTTACCAACAAGATTATTTCACTGGTTGTTTGCCGGTTCAATTTTATCTTCTTTTTTAATAGCAGAATTTGCCGAAAAAGAAACCCCACTGTTCTATTTACATGTTGTATTTGCTATTCTTGCTTCTTTATTATTAATTTGGCGACTTGTGTGGGGATTTGTTGGAAGTCAACATTCGCGATGGTCAGAATTTTTATTTAGCCCCAAGGAATTAATAAATTATTTTACTTCACTGTTAACTGGAAAAGGAAAATATTATTCAGGTCACAATCCCGCTGGTTCATACACTACTCTTGCTATTATGGGCATTGCTGCTTTTACAGTTTTAAGTGGAATATTAATAACAAAATCAGAACTTTTTGAGGAGCTACATGAGTCATTACCAATTGTAATAATGGTGCTAGTTGGAGTTCATATCGCAGGTGTATTACTTGCATCAGTAATGCATAAAGAATCTTACTTACTATCAATGATAAATGGTACAAAAACTGGCGATTCCAATTCTGCAATAAAAAAACATCATTATTTCCCAGCCTTATTAATGATTGGATTTGTTGGATTTGGATGGGGTTATTTTATAAAAGGTTTCGACAGAAATTCTGCAATATTCACCGCTCCAGGCACACAGTGGACTTATCAAGTGGGTGAAGCTGAAGAAAATGAAGGAGGTGCTGAAGACAACGAAAATGGTAATGAAGATGACGATAATGAAAGTTTAAATAATTCTTCAAATAATACTCTTGATCAAAAGAATAAAACCTATGATATTCAAAATATTCCGAATGCTGAAGATGAATCAGGAGAGTTAGATAAAGATGGAGATGACGACTAAACAAAAAGTTCCCAAAACGATTGAACAATGGGGTATTATATTTTTTTTAATTTTTGTTTTCTTATTTGTGATTGGAGATTTACTGTCAGATCCAACGGAACAGTTGAAGGGTCTTCACTTATTTATTGAGGTCGGTATTGGAGTTTTGTCTTTTTTAGGAATTATATTTTTCTATATTTTATCTAATAAAACTAAGTCTCAACTTGATCATAAATCACAAGAGTTATTCGCCGTACAACACCAATTGGAAGAGACACAAGAAGCCTTAAAAATTTCTAAAGAACAACGCGTACAAGTTGAAATTGAAATCAAAAATTGGAAAGAGGAAACAAAAAAATACACCGAAGGTCTCTCCGACAGCATTGATAAGCAATTTGAAAAGTGGTCTTTTACTAATGCTGAAAAAGAAATTGCATTGCTAATTTTAAAGGGATTGAGTTTAAAAGAAATTGCCTCAATTCGAAACGTCGCTGAAAAAACAGCTCGAGCTCAAGCGACTAACGTTTACAATAAATCAGGGCTCCATGGACGCTCGGAGTTGTCAGCTTTTTTTCTTGAAGATTTATTACAAAAACGATTTTAAAATTTTCATCTTTTGTACACATAGACGGAAAAGGTCACAAAATCTTACTTATTCTGTCTTAAATCTCTTTGTATTGACTTTTTGAGAGTACATTACGTAGGATATACTTTAATAGTACCCGAAAATTCAATCAATAACGGGTAAAAAAAGGAACTCAACTATGTTTAAGCAACTTAAGAAAATGAACTCAAAAGGTATGACTCTAATTGAAATTCTAATTGTGTTAGCAATTATCGGAACCGTTATGGGAGTAATTGGTAGCCAAGTTATGGAACGATTTCAAAAAGCAAAAGTCCGTGAAACAAAAATTCGACTCAATAACGTCGCCCAAGCTCTACAATTACATTATGCTGATTGCAATAAAATGCCAGGTGCTTTAGATGGTTTGATTACCGCTTCAGATGATTGTTCTAATTGGGGACCAGAACCCTATATTAAAAAAGATCAAGTTAATGATGCTTGGGGAAAACCATTTGTATATGAACCCGACGGAGCATCTTTCTCACTTAAAAGTTTAGGCAAAGATGGTCGCGAAGGTGGAAGCAAAAACGATAAAGATATAGTATTTGATGAAGAGGAAAAATAAAGGCTTTACCTTAATTGAAATTTTAATTGTATTAGCCATCATTGGCGTGGTGGCTTCAATTGGTATTCGAAAATTTAATCGAAGTGAAAATCTAAAAACATCTGTTCGAAAATTAACTGCAGTAATAAAAAAAAGCAGATCTTACGCTAAACTAAATAATCAAACTTACAGATTAGTAATTCAAATTGATGAAAAAAATCAAAAGTATTGGGTGGAAGGTTCATCTAAGCCAACATTAATAGATCCCAATGAAAAAGAAAATTCTAAAAAATTTGATAGCAAAGATAAAGAAGGAAAATCTCCTTCCGATTTTGCCAATGCGCCTGAAATAATTAAGAAGCCAAATGAACTCCCCCCCGAATGGAAATTTGTTTCCATTGAATCTGCTGTTCAAAAAAATGATGAGCTTGAAGGCTTACATTATATTTATTTTTTTCCTCAAGGTATATCAGAAGAGGCGATTATTCAGATCGGTAATAAAAATGCGGCAAAGACTTCAATCTGGAGTATTTATATTTCTCCCCATGCCACCCAATCTCAAATTTTTACAGAAGCAAAGGCTCTAAAAGATTTTTATTAAAAAATAAAAAAGTTGTACTATCAAAGTAAATTATGGAATTCTTTAAAAGATGGATTTTCGCATTAAAAAAAGAATTATACAAACATCTGGATTCACACTCCTTGAAACCTTACTTGCATTAGGAATAATTGCCTCCGCAATTATATTACTCTCTAATGCCTGGACAGGGAGCTTCATGTCCCTGCGTAAATCGAAAATGAATTATGATGTGGCACAACTCCTTCAACGAAAAATGACAGAGCTCGAATTAGAATATCGTGATAAACCCCTGACTGAAATACCCGAAGAGCGCGCCGAAGATTTTGGAAAAGAATATCCTCAATTTAAATGGAAAATGAAATCAAAAGAAATGGAGTTCCCAAATATTTCTGAAGCTCTATCTAGTCGAAAAGAGGGTGCTGACCCCATGACTGAAATGGTTGTAAAAAAAATGTTTGAACATTTTGGCGAAAGCATAAAAGAGGTCACTCTCACAATTATTGTAACAGACAATAAAAAAACAAAAGAGTTTAGTGTTGTCACATATTTTGTAGATTATAATAAACAATTTAATATGAGTTTATAGATTAAAAATTTATTCATCTTTTAAAGATTTTTGAATTTTTGAATTTAAATTATTCAAAGATTCAGAAAAATTTAATTTAAATTGCTTCCAATTAGATTTTGCTGCGTCTTCAACATCATCCAATTCTGATCTAAGTTTTATTTTATTCTCTTCAAGTTCTTTTATTGCTTTTTCTTGAATTTGATTGGATTTTGTTTTGGCTTTGCTTTTTAACTCTTCTAATTCTTTTTCTATCTCAATTAATTTTTGATTCATTTCAGTTTTAAATGCCACTACATCTTTTTTTATTCCTTTAGCTGTCTCAGACGCTTTCGCTCCTGAAAAAAATAAAAAATTGCAATTCATTACATATAAAATCAATACCACTAAATTTTTTTTGCTTTTACTTAACATAACCACCTCTATTTAATAATTTTTTAGTATGATAAAGTACTGCGTAACACTTAATCATGCAGCTTTTTTTGTTAGTTTGAACAATGTTCCGCACCTGGCCGCTAAAGTCAGTAAATAATCTAGAGTAACTTTATCAGGATTACTAAAAATACTACTCCAACGGGACTTAGGAATACCTAAGAACTCCGCAAATTGAGTATTGTTAAATCCCCTTTGTTCACGCTCTTTATCTAAAAGGCTAATTACAGAACCTTTCATAGTTATGATTTCAGCTTCAGCTTTTGAGAAACCGAGATTGTGTGCCAAATCTTCAATTGATTTAAAACTAGTTATTGTTTTCTTATTTGCCACTATTACCCTCCTTCATACGTTTAAGACGTTGCATAGCCGTTTCAATTTCGAATTGAGGAGTTTTCTGAGTCTTTTTACGAAACAAATGAAGGATGAATACTTGGTCCTTTTGTTGAATGTAATAAAAAACTCTAACTATTCCTCTAGCATCACGAACTCTTAGTTCTTTAAGACCTGGATAACCTGACATTTGCCTTGCAACCGGCATCGTTAAGTTTGCCCCTTCTTCGATTGCTTGAAACATGATTAACAACTTCTCTTGTATTTCTTTTGTTTCAGCTTGAATATCTTTTAAAACCTGTTTGGCGAAATGCAAACTCATAATGTTTGTGATGTTATAAAATTTTATAACATTTGTCAATACTTTTATTATGAAAATGCAAACTTTAGTTTGGATTTTCATAATACGGGGTGATTGAAAATCGCCCCCAACAACAGGAAAATAACTGCTTATGATTATGTCTGATATAATCGCGAAGCGATCAGACTTAAGCATGAGAAGTTATTTTAAAAAACAAATAGGTGACAACTCACTGCTCAATATTAACTTAAAGCTGGAATAAGAATTAATTAGCACTATATAATAATCTTTAAGCGATGAAAAAAAATGGATTTACACTCATTGAAACTTTGATCACATTGGCAATTATGGCTACACTTACAGTCATGACCGCAAGAGCTATTCAGCAAGCTTTAAATTCGAAAGCAAAAATTCAAGAACAAATCGATAATATCACTCAGGTTCGCGACGTTGCAAAATTGATTGAACGCGATGTTCAACTGGCTTATCATGCCAGTGATTTAGAAAAAGAACTTGCATTTTTATTAGCTAAAACTAAAGCCTCACCAGTTCCTAGTCCTAATCCAAATGAGAATCCAATTCCTACAAATACCCCCAATGTAAATGCAGATGGATCTATTTCTACACCTAATGAAGACATACCCAATACCGAAAATGACGGGCTAGATCCAAATGCCTCCTCACCAGCAAGCTCTGCTCAAAACCAAATAAAAAAGTTTATACAATTTGAAAACAGAATTGCACCTACCACCCATTTTATGGGAAAGGAAAAAGAATTCCATTTTGTAACTTCAAATACAGTGCGACTATCTAAAGATGCACCTCAATCTGATATCGCCGAAGTGGGTTATTATCTAGATTCATGTAAAATTAAAGCTGATAAAACAGATGATGCTGGACAATGTTTATTTCGCCGCTTCTCTCCTGTAGTTGATAAAGATGTGACTAAGGGAGGAAAACCCTCTCAGATTATGGAGCACGTTCTTGAATTTAAGGTTAAGTACTATTCTAAAAAGAAAAAAGATTGGGTTGATGAGTGGCGAAGTGATAAAACTGGCGATGATAATACTAAAGGATTCTTTCCTGAAGCCATTCAAGTTGATATTACAATGAAACTTCCTAAAAATATAAAAATTAAAAAAGATAGGAGCATTTCAATTCAGGTCATGGCCCCACTCCACTTTCCTAATAACCCTTCAGTAAAACAAGCCAACACCAATTAAACTTAATCTTAAACTTTAAACTTTAAACTTATAAATAGAGGACAAAAAATGAAAAATAAAACCAATCATTTTTTCTCAAAAACATTCAAAAGCCAAAAGGGAATTGCATTGATGACGGCTTTATTTATGGTTTTACTCATTACTTTTATTGTCAATGAGGTCAATTACGAAACGACAGTCGAATACACAGTAAACTCTCAAGCTATTAATCGAGTAAAAGCATATTATGCTGCGAAATCTGGAATTGAATTTGCTCGACTTCGAATTCGTTTTTATCAACAAATGAAAAATAGCAAGATGGCAACTGATATGGGAGAACAGGCTCGCCTTCTTGATATGATTTATCAATTTCCTTTCATGTGGCCCCCTTCTGCAATAGGGGATATGAGCAGCGTCGACATTGAAGCAATGAATAAAATCGTAAAAGCTTCAGCCATGGATGCTTCATACTCTATGACTATCCAAACTGAAGATCGTATCAACATCAACGATCTAAATTCACCTGTCGGATATGATGAAACTCAACCCAATAATCCTAATTCGCAAAGAATGAGAATTCGAAAAAAACTTGAAGATCTATTTAAATCTAGAATTGAGCAAGATGATGAATGGGCCAAAGAAAATCGCGATTTTAGATATTCTGAAATTATAAATAATATTCAAGATTTTCTAGATCCCGATACACAAAGCTTAAATGGTGGCGATGAAAGTTCTTACTACGATAAACTTAAAAATCTTGATCGTGAAGCTGATATTAAATTTCCACCCAATCGCTGGTTTAGATCAGTAAACGAATTATTAATTGTTCCTGGAGTCTCCGATGAAGTCTTTAAAATATTAGAACCAGTAATTACAGTCTTTGGTCCATACGCAGTGAATCCAAACAATGCTGAACCATCGGTGATAAAAACATTACATACAAGTTTTACTGATGAAGTTGTTAATAAAATTATTGAACGACGAAATAATACAAAAGAGGGTGGCCCATTTAATGATGCTGACGATTTTTTTAAATATGCCAATAGTGTTGGGGCCCGAGTCAGCGACGAAGACCAGACTAAGATCCCGATTGATGTCAAAAGTAGTCCCTGTCATTTTCGTATAAATTCAATTGGCAGTTATGGAAAAGTTACTGTTGAAATCAACGCTATTACTTATGAAGTTAAATGCCAACAAAGCCAAATTGCAAGCGCAATGACCCAAACTCAAAACCAAAATAATGATAACGGCAATAATGATAGTAAAAATAACAGCAATGATAGTAATGATAAAACAAACTCAACAAATTCTTCAAATTCTACAAATCAGGCCCTTCCCAAAACACCTCCTCGCATCGTATACTGGAGTGAGAGGTAATTAATATGTTATCAGTAGGAATTGATATTGGCTCTTACGCAGTTAAAATATCTGCCGTAGAGTTTACAAAAAAAGGATTATTTTTAACTCATTTTTTCGAAAAAGTATTTGTTAATCCAAATATACTTGATCGCGAATTAGAAATTATCGAATATCTTCGAACTGAACTTACGATATTTGATCCTATTCAAACTCGATTTACACTTGGATTAAATCAAGAACTCGTCAGCGTAAGAACAAAATCTTTTCCGTTCAAAGACCGAATAAAAATTCTAAAAAGTTTACCCTTTGAGCTCGAAGAAGATTTACCTTTTAACTCAGATGAAACATTATTTGATGGTCGAATTATTCAATTTGATAGCGTACAAAGTGAAATTCTTGCCTGCGCTTCTCCCACTGAAAATATTAAAAAGTCCACTCAATTCATGAATGATTGCAATATTCAAATTTCTTTACTAACTCCAGAGGGACTTGCTTTCTCAAACCATTTCTTATCATGGAATGAACCAATCCCTGTTTCGTCAACTCCTCTCATACAAATGGATGAAAGCGAAGATGAGGTCTCTACTCGCCCTTTAAAATTATGCCAAGTTATTTTAAATATTGGACATAGTCACTCAACAGTACTCTTGCTAGAAGATAAAAAGTTAACTGATGTAAGAACAATTTCTTGGGGAGCAAAAGCGATTGCAGAAGCCTTAAGTAAAAAGTATCAAATACCAATAACTGAAGCCTACAAACAACTGCAAACAAACTCTTTTATTTTAACAACGACAGAAGGAGCAACTCCTGATCAAATTTTTTATTCATCATTAATTTCTGGTGTAGTCTCTGATTTAGTAAAAGATTTAAAGTTTAGTGTATTAGAATTTCAATCACTTCACCATTGTCAAGTTACTGCTGTTTTGATTTCTGGTGGAATGAGTTTAATGCAAAATCTTGGACCTTATTTAACTCAAGGATTAGAAATTCCGGTTAATAAATATTCTGTCTTATCTAATTATCAAAATATATATTTTGAAAAAACTCCTCATATAGATGCTGTCATTGGTCCCTCACTTGGACTTGCCATCGAAGGTCTTAGAAAACCTCGAAATCCAGCAGTGAGTTTATTACGAGGTGAATACTCTTTAAAGTCACATAAACTTCATTCCTTCTTAACAAAATGGTCTACAACTCTAAAATATGCTGCTTTTTTATTTATTGCTTTTTTTGCTTATACACAGCTTCGAGATACTTATTCAATTACAATGGCTGAACAATCATTAGAGGTTATGAAAGATCAAGCAAAAACTATTGCACGACTTAAAGGGTCAAAAGCCAACGAAAATAATATTAACAAATTTATTAAAGAAAAAAAGAAAACTATAAAAGAAATTAAAACTATTTCTGGAATTGCGACAATGAATTCTGCCTCAACTATTTTAAAGAAAATAAATGATGCAATTCCAAGTCGACAAATTTTACCAATTGAAATGTCAAGAGTTGTAATTTCTGAAACTAATGTTTTACTTGAAGGTTATGTCGCTCAACCCAAAGATGTTACTTTACTTCAAAACGCTCTAAAAGGATTATCCATCAATAATAAAATTAATTCGAGTCAATCAAGATTACCTACGATAAGCGGGCGATCAGCATTTAAAGTCGAATTCGAAGTGGATCGTAATATACAAAGGGTTACAAAATGAATTATAAAGAATTAATCTCCCAACTCCAAGAACGGTTAAAAATAATTTGGGATAAAATTCAAGAATCTTCTGCTTATCAACAAGCCCTTGAAAAATATGAAGATCAAAGTCCAAACTCCCAAAAAATAATTCAAATTGGAATTGTCTTTGTTGCATTATTGATTATGTTTATGGTTCCAATAAGTAATTTATTTAGTAGTTTTGATTCAGAATTAGAGTTCGAAGCAAAGCGAGAATTAACCAGAGAACTTTTAAAAACCTCTAGAGATGCTAGTTTAGTACCAAATATACCGCAAGCTCCAGATTCACAAGTATTAGAAAGCCAAATAAAAAATGAATTAACAAATTTAAATTTAATTCCTGAGCAAATAAAATCAGTTCAGCAAACGAGTGCAAATTCAAAACTAATTCCTGTTGAATTTAGTATTGGTGCTGTTGAAGTACAATTGCAAAATTTAAATACACGACAAATTGTAGATGTCGCATTTCAACTTTCAAAGCTTCACCCCAGTGTCAAATTTACGGATTTAACTATGGAAGCAAGCCTTGATAATCCTGGATATTTTCATTTGCTGGCAAAAGTAATTTCTTTAAAAACACCACAAATGGAAATGCCAAGAGAAGAAGAACAAGAAAATCCAAGATCTAAAAAGAAAAATAATGATGAGGAGTCATCAGACGAACCTACTGCAAACTCTGATGAATAAAATAAATATATGCAAAACATTTCAATAAAAGTTATTCTCAAGAAAATTTTTTACTGGACTTCAGTTATTTCATTTATTGGGACTTTATTCTTTATTTATTTTTTTCCGACAGGAGATTTAAGTGATTTTGTTTCAACTCGAGTTTCTGAAGTTTCACAAAATCAAGTTTTCCTTCAATTTTCAGAATTAAGTTTAGACTTAATTCCTCCAGCTTTAAAATTTGATCAGGTTTTTGTTGAAGCTCCCTTTCTTCCAGGGGTCATGACAAATCAACTTGGAATAACTCCATCTATATCTGCGATAATTAATAAAAAACCCTATGGAACTGTTCGAGCAGAAGGACTTTTTGATGGTAATGTTAAAATTCAAATTAAAAAAGGGAGTAGTACAGAAAACTCAGAAGATCGGCAAAGAGTTATTATAGAAGCCGAACAATTAGAGCTAAAATCTATTCGTGAAGTTTTAAAAATGCCATTTCAAATGAGTGGGAAAGTAAATTTAAATATTGATGCTCAAGCCGATTTACAATCGACAGAATCTCCAGAAATGGATTTACAACTTCATGTTTCGGATTTTATTTTGCCAAATGCAAATATCAATACTGCAATGGGCCCTATGACATTGCCTGAGCTTAAATTAGGAATTCTTGAAGTTAAAGGACGACTAATCAATGGACAACTAATAATCGAACAAGGTGATGTCGGCTCGAATAAAGATGATTTATTTGGAAAAGTAAAAGGTCAAATGACTCTGGGTATAAACCCAGCCCAAAATTTTTCTCCAATGCTTGGTGCCTATGAGTTTGAGTTAGACTTAACTGCTACAAAAATTTTCCAGTCTAAAGCGGGATTATTTTTATCTCTACTTGATGCTTATAAAACTCCATCTGGAGAAAATGCTCGATTCAAATTTAAAGTTTCTTCATCATCATTTGGAATGCCACCAAACATTATTCCGTCTAAGTAGTGGCTGGCGGGAAATGGCGATTTTGATTTTAAAGTATAAATTTTTCTTATCTCAGCGTTGCACTTTCTTGCGTTAGCGCCTCTGGCTAGCGCTGCGAAAGTGCGCCTTGATATAAGTAAAATTTATACTTTAAAATACAAAAGCCCATTTCCCGCCAGCCACTAAGTAATCACTTTACTTTATAAGGTTCGATGACTTTGTGAGTTATTCCGTTTTGCGGACCAGTCAAATTTAATTAACATAAATTATTTACTTGAACCTTTTCCTGCTCCTTGCATATTGGAACAATTAAACAATAACTTAATTCCATACGGGGAGGTAAAATGTCTGGAGTAAATAAAGTAATTATTGTGGGCCGTTTGGGCAAGGATCCTGAAGTAAAACAAATTGGCCAAGATCAAACTGTTTGTAAAATGGTTTTAGCAACTAGCGAATCTTGGATGGATAAAAGCGGAACTAAGCAAGAAAAAACAGAATGGCACAATGTCACTGTTTGGGGAAAACTTGCAGATATCTGCGGTAAATATTTATCTAAAGGTAAATTAGCCTATGTTGAAGGCCGCTTGCAAACTCGTTCATGGGAAGATCAACAAGGTCAAAAAAGATATGCAACTGATATCGTTGCAAATACTGTTCAATTTTTAAGTCCAGTAAATGGGTCTGAGAAATCCTCTTACTCAGGCGCATCAGCAATGGATTCTGGTAGTCCTGATTTTGGCCCAGAGCCAATATTTAATACAAACGATGAACTTCCATTTTAATTTTTAATAGCAATTTAATCTCAATTAGAAAGCTACAGGTTGAAACTAATATCTCCCTGTAGTTTTCTCACTTTTAAGTCTGTCCCAATGTCCAATAGACATCAACTCTTCTTCTGGTATTCTATATATTGTGAAGAATTCAAATCAAATTATAAAATTTAATATAAGCAAAATAAAATCTCATTCTTTGAATTTATTTATAATTTTATCTTCAATTATCTGTTCATCATTAGTAAATGCTGCCGAAATTATTCAATTAAAAGATGATAAAATACTAATTAAAGGCGAAGAGGATGAATTTTCAGTTAATCAAGTTGTACTTATCAAAGATCCAGATTCCTTTAAAGAAACAGGATCCGCAGTTATAAGAAAAATAAAATCAGATGAAAATTCTTATATTGGTGAAATTCTCAAAGGTAATGCAAAAGAATATGATCTCATTGTGGCTTCAAAAAAAAAATCTCAACGTGCTCTTGCCCAGAGCGAAAGCGAAGATGATAAATCAAATAATCCAAATGATGTATTATTCGATTCTGAATCAGAAAGTTCTTTTGCAAAAAGAAACAAAAGAAAAAATAAATCAGGTTATGATTCAAAAAAAATAATGTACGGTGTGGGTGGTGGTTTATTCATTAGTTCACTTAATATTAAAACTTCTATTGTACAGTCAAATATGACAGGCACAGGTCTTGGGGTTAATGTATTATTAAAAATACCTTTTACATCTCAAATTAATGGCATTGGAGGAGTTGGTATTCACCCATTAGTTGTAAGTGGATCAAATAGTGTAGGTACCACAAGTAAAGTGAATATTAATTATTATGGATTTGGTGGACTTTTAAGATATATGTTCTCTAGAAAAAGCCTAGGAGGGTGGGCCGGAATGGGTGGACATTTTTTAATTCCAGCATCTAAATCATCTAACATTTTAAGTGATGAATCCATCTCAACAAATTACACAATTAATTTTGGCGCAGGTTATGATTTACTCCTCAATAAACGCAATGTCCTCATCTTAAAATTTGAATATGGTATTCTCCCCTCCACTTCCACTTCAACAACAAACTCATCTGGCTCACAAATGATTATCTCCGCTGGATATTTATTTAAATAAATTAAGTAAACTTATTGATTCAAAATTTGTAAATCTTTATGGTCACTAATCACTGAGCCTCCCCACCTCATCACTTCTAAATTACCGGAGCACATTTGATCTGAGGGGTGAGCTGGTAAAACACCTAAGGGTTGACCAATCTTTAGAGCAAGCTTGGCTGTCATAAGAGTTCCGCTTCGTTTTTCACCTTGAATGATTAACACTGAATTACCAAGTGCTGCTATTAAACGATTTCTCTGCACAAAGTGAAATGTTCGCATTTCTTGATCTGGGAAATACTCAGATAAAAACACTCCACCTTTTGATATTACAGAAGTCATCCAGCTTCCTAATACTTGCGGATAAACATTACTAAGCCCAGATGGAATAACCACAATAGTTGGGAGTGAAAGACGAAGTGATTGTAAATGTGATTCTTGGTCAATTCCAATTGCACCGCCACTTACCAAAACACTTTTAGAGTATTTTAAAAATAGATAAAGTTCACTTTCAATCCATTTTTTTGATTGCTCAGTCATTTTTCGTGAGCCAACAACTGATATGCAATTTTTATTTTTCCAAATTGGAGTGCCTTTATAAAATAATAATAAAGGTGGATCATCTAATTTATCTAAAAAAACTTCTGGATAATCCCAACACGATGGATAAGTTACTTGTATTTGATCTTCCGACCATTTTTTAATAACTGAAATTAAATCATTCTTATTTTCTAAAAACCAATTATGAAAATCATCTGGTATAAACGAATGATCCAACTGATTTAATAAAAATTTCAAACCTAATTTTTGATCATTCTTTTTAAAATAATAAGCCAATGCGAAAAAAAATAAATTCTGCAACATAAAAATGTTCTCCTTTTTTAAATATCGTTCCAAAAATATTTTTAAAAATGGAACGCAAACTAAATTTTTTTCAAAAATAAAAATTTTAAAAAAATTCAAGATAAAAAAGATTGCAAAAATAAAATCACATTCAAAATTTACTTAACGCAATTTAGAAAAATAAAATCCGAAAATAGGATCTTATTGACACCAGTTATTATGGCATTAGTGTTGCTTTGTGAACAGGTAACAGAAATATCGATACCATTTATTTGGTTAGATATAACAATAAACATTTTCTTTAGTTTAAATTAAAATAAAAACTATTTACTAAAGAAGAAAACTTAAGGGGGTTTTCAATGAGAAAATTATTAACTACACTATTTGCAAGTGCAATGCTAGTCGCTGCTATGGATGCTAAGGCGGATACCTTAAGATTAGGTGACGCTGCCTATGGTGGTACTGGTTGTCCTGCTGGTTCAGCAAGTGTCACAGTGAGCCCAGATCAACAAGCACTTAGTATTTTATTTGATAGTTATGTAACTGAAGCTGGTTACACGACTAACAAACAAATTGATCGTAAATCTTGTAATATAACTATACCTGTTCAAGTTCCACAAGGATATAGCGTTGCTGTATTTGCAGTTGACTATAGAGGATTTAACGCTCTTCCAAATGGTGGTCGCTCAAGATTTAATGCTGAATACTTTTGGGCAGGATCTCGAGGTCCTTTAATGAGTAGAAACTTTGTTGGCCCTTTAAATTCAGATTATACATTAACAAATAATTTAATTGCATCTTCACTTGTTTGGGCTCCTTGTGGTGCTAGCATCAATTTAAGAGTAAATACTTCAATGATGGTAACTACAAATAGCGCTTATGATCAAGCAATGGCAACTGTTGATAGCGCTGATGTTAAATCAGGTATGATTTATCACTTACAATGGAGACGTTGTAACTAAAAATTTATTGTTTTAATAAAAATTATATAAAATAAAATTAAATGCCAAGAATTATTTCTTGGCATTTTTTTTTATTTAATAATGTAAATTAGTTTTTCAATTTTGTTTATTTTTTTCAATTAAAGTTAAAAGTGAAAAACTTTTTACTATCTAATTTGAGAATAATGTAAAATATTAATTCAAGTGAAAAAAAAATCACGTAAGCTTTTTTTTTAATTTTAAATGTTATCAGTTAGTTATTGTAGCTCATTTTAATACAGATATGTAAATTAGTTTTAAATCTCAACATGTTATCACTTCAGTTGTGAACTCGGTGTTATAAATCTAGAATTAAACAATAGCACTTAATTATTTATAAGTGAAAGGAGATGCTATGATCAAGATTTCAAAAATTAAAAGTCAAATTTTAGCCCTTCTTTCAATATTAGTTTTAATATCCAATATTGGTTGTGATACTAAAAAAGCTAGTTTTTCTATGCTCGCAGAACAAGAAAATTTTAAGCAATCTGTTATCGAATATAAACCAAGTAAAATTGATATTCTTTGGGTTATTGATAATTCTTACTCTATGAATACATCTCAAACTCATCTTGCAAATAACTTTGAATCTTTTATCGCTCGCTTTCAAAATTTGAATTATGATTTTCATATGAGCTTTGTTGCTACCGATGGGTGGAAGTCATTATATAATAAACCATGTGTAAACGATTTAGATACAACTTGCTCTCATTTTAAAGATGGTAAAAGTTCACACAGTGGTGTTTTAGTTTTAGATAATCAAACTCCAAATCTTAAAGAAGCTTTTATGACAAATGTAAAATTAGGAGTAAGTGGAAGTGGAGATGAAAGAGCTTTTCAATCTATTAAAGCTGCTCTCACAGATACATTTAATACCGATTCAGGTTTTAGACGAGAAGATGCTTTCTTAGCTATAATTATTGTAAGCGATGAAGATGACTTTTCTGAAGATGAATATACCAGTCAAGAAAAACCTGCAAAATACACGAATGATCCAAACTTACATTACCAAGATCCATTACATTCAATTCAAAGTTATGTTGATTTTTTAGATATCTATACAAAAAGAAATTTACTTTCAAGCATTAGAAACTATTCTGTGTCCGCAATTACTATTCAAGAACAAAGTTGTGCTACGATACTAGACCAAGATAAATTCTTTAGATATCCAGGACTGCGTTATTTAGAATTAGTTTCTGCAACCGGCGGAGTACAAGGGAGCCTCTGTGATGATTTTGGAGGTACTCTTCAAGTTATGTCAGATTCTATTTTAGAATATTCATCTATTTTTTATCTTGATCGAGTACCTATAAACGGAAGTGTTTCTGTTATTGTAGATGGTATTGAAATTCCAAATGATGCAGAAAATGGATGGACATATATTTCTTCTGACAACGCCATTCAATTTCATGGCCCTAGCATACCAAAATCTGAAGCTCAAATCTCAATTAATTATGATCCAACGACGGTCAAACTGTAAGATACTTGTGAAAGGTAAAATTTATGTCGACCTGGTATATTCTTAAATCACAACAAAAATTTGGACCTTACACCTACGAAGAGATGATTCAGATGAAGCAAAATAATCAACTCTATGATTTTGATTATGTCTGGAAATCAGGATTTTTAGTTTGGATGCCGATTGCACAAGTTGAAGAACTCTCATCAACTCGGTTTATACAGTGGCTTCAAGAAAATCCAGAAAGAAAAAAAATTTTAATTCCTAGAAAAAACCCACGAACATTATATGAAACCCCAATGATGTGTCATAATAATGTTACCTTGTGGAAAGGCAATACCCATTCGGTAAGCTCCCAAGGAGCTTTAATTACTATGCATAATCCATTTATTTTACCAGGTAATAAAGTTCATATTCATTTTGATTCGACAAAAGCAAATGAACTAGCCTTTAGTGTTATCGGTGAAATAGTTGGAAAAAAATATTCGACCCATAGAATGAAATATAATACTCCCCTCCAATACACAGTACGTTTTTTAAATAAAGATGCAGGTACAGACTTGCAAATAAAAGAGTGGATACAGCTAAAGCAAAAAGCAGCTTAAGCCGAAAGAGTAATTGTAAATAAAATAGTTTTAAAAAGATTACGTTTGTTGTGAAGGAGAAAAATATGAGTGGTTTTTATCAATTTATTATTGATAGTGGAGTTGTTGGTTGGGTCATTATGGCGACTGGATTATTTTCCATGGCCATAGTTGCTGAGAGAATTAAAAAGTTATATTTTGATTTTCACCTCGACACAAAAACTTTTTATAATAAAATACAAACTTACATCCAGCAAAAAAAATTTAATGAAGCCATTCTAGTTTGTGAAGGGCTAATAAAAAAACCTATGGCACGCTCTTTTAAAAGCATATTGTTAAAAGCAGACCGTGAAGAAGAAGCCATTTATCAAGCCAGTGATATCGCTCTGGCAGAAAATGTACCATTGTTTGCAAAAAGAATTCATTATCTAAGTATGTTAGCAAACGTTGCTACTTTACTTGGACTACTTGGGACTATTCATGGATTAATTCTTTCGTTCTCTGCTGTGGCAAGTGCAGATCCTGCTCAAAAACAATCTTTGCTTGCCCATGGTATTTCTGTATCAATGTACACCACAGCTCTTGGACTTGCCGTCGCTATCCCGGTTATGATTTTTTATTCATTTCTGGTATCTAGACAAAATCAGTTATCAGAAGAGTTATTTGAACATGTCCAAAAATTAGTTGAGAGCTTAGTTGGAATGGACCATGTTTTTGCTACAAAATCGCAACTCTTTCCTGATGATTTGCATATTGAAAAAATTCCTCCAGCACATAATGCTAGAGCCGCCTCATAGGATAATTTATGGCAAAATTTGAAGTTCGTGAAATGCATTCAGAGTTTGAACTCGATCTTGCACCATTACTTGCGGTAATGGTTAAACTAGTTCCAGTTCTCATTACTTCAATGGTATTTGTGCAAACAAATGTAATTGATACCGAATTGCCTCAAGGAGTTGAAGCTCCTCCTAATGTAGAACAAAATAAACTTGATCAACTCCCATTAATAACTCTAAATATATCTACTAAAAATGGCTATAGTTTAGAAGCAAATTTAAATAATGAAATAGTCTCACAAAAAAATGTCAAAAACATTTCAGATCTACATGCTGCATTTCAAGAAATGAAAACTCGTTATCCTGATGTCTATCAATTAAAAATAAAACCCGATGAAGATATTAGCTACGATGAAATTATAAAAATAATGGATAGTGCAAGAAAAAGTAAAGATGCAAATGTTAAATTTCCAGTAAAAGTAAATAACCAAACTGATTATACAGCATTTATGTTTCCAGATGTGGTGTTTGCAAATTTGCTAGATCAGTGACGTTTAATCATTAGGAGCTATTTATGGGCCGAAGAACATCAAAATTTAAATTAAAAAAACCTAATACTTCTTTTGCATTAAATATTAATTCAATGACAGATATGTTTACTATAATGTTAGTTTTTTTACTACAGACGTACTCAACAAATCCATTTGAAGTAAAACCACAGAATAATTTACGACTACCATCATCCTCAGTTGATAAAAGTCCAGATGAAGCAATTGATATTTCTATTAATTCATCAGTTTTAAAATTTAAAGACTTAAGTTTGACTACTCTTAAAGATGGGAAATTTGATACTAGCCAACTCGACCCACAAGATCAAGAAGTTATCAAACCATTATTAGATAAACTTACAGCGGTAGCTAAAGAAAATGAAAATTCAACCGATCCTAATAAAAAGAAGGGTGAATTGATTTTACAAGCAGACCGTAGTCTTTCATATGGCACCTTAAAAAAAGTTATGTACACAGCAAGTGCCGCTGGATTTCCTAAAGTAAAACTCGCGGTCGTTGTAGGTAATCAATAATCTCTTCATTTTAATATCAATGAAAATTCATACTTTAATGGGAAAAAAGATAATAAAAATTTATCAATTTTCACAAATAAGAAATGGTTAATGGTTTAAATATGAAGAAAAGATTATTAAAATTAATCAATACATTTTTAAATATAAATTTAATCTTTATTTATATATTAGGATTTGATTCACATTTATTTGCAGCTGACGAAAAAAAGGGAATGCTCAAAGAGCTTAAACTAGATTCAAGTAATGAAGACGAAAATGTTAAGAGAGCTGCAACGACTGAAGCTCTTATTTCTAAGAGTGAAGAAAAAGCACTTCAAGATATTGATAAATTACTTAAAAAATATAAAGGTACTGATCAAGAACCAGATCTTTTATTTCGAAAAGCAGAACTCTTTGTTCGAAGAGCTAAATCGGGGCGTTTTTTTGATCTTTACCGTGGGGAAAAATCATTAGACCAAATATTAAGACCTGATCTCAAGCAAAAAGGTGCAAAGGATTATCTCAACGAAGGTATAAGAAATTATTCTTTAATTGAATCTAATTTTAAAAAATATACTTTTATGGATGAAGTGTATTTCAATATGGGATTTGCGTTTCAACAGCTAGGTAATTTAAAATCTGCACAAAACTCCTATGAAAGCTTACTAACAAAATTTCCAGATTCAAAATTAAAATGGGAAACCCACATGGCTATTGGTGACATTTTATTTATTGATCAAAAATATGAAGATGCGATTCAACATTTTAAACAACTAGAATCAGTTTCAGAATCACCACTTTACCCTCTTGCCCTTTACAAAAGAGCTTGGTGTCACTATAACTTAAGGGATACAGAACGAGGTATCAAATATTTAGAAAAAGTCCTAGAGTTAAGTTCTCGAAAAGATTCTCCTAAACATCTCCGAAATGAAGCTCGAAGAGATTTAGGATTGTATTTTGTTGATTCAAAAAAATCAGCTGATGCTTTAAATTATTTTAAAAAATTACTTAATCTTGAAGAAATGGCGAAAACATTTGATGAAATGAGTGAAATGCACAATCGCCATAACAAACCAGATGAAGCAATCTTGTTGCTTGTTGATTTTATCACAGAATACCCAAAAACAGAAGAACGCATACCCATTCATTTAAAATTATTAAATACATATCATAATTTTAGACTTGATAAAGAAATGATGAGTTCTCTTAAAGATCTTCATACATATTGTGTAACAAATAAAAAAACTAATTGTTATGAGAAACTTAAACCATTTGAAAATAATTTATTGGCTGAATGGTGGGAGAAATGGAATAAAAATAAAACTAATTTAGTAGTAATGAACTACTGCAAGGAAGTTTTTCCACTTTATTTTGAACTCGAAAATAAAGATCAACCAGAAATTGATATGCATTTTGCTTATGCTGAAATTGTTTTTCAGGCTAAAGACTTTAAAACTGCTGCCCGAGAATATAATTTTGTAGCTCATCAAGATAAGGCAACGCCAACTGAAAAACATACAGCACTTTATGGTGCCATTGTCTCTTACAATGAAGTTAAAGTTGCTACTCCCAAAAATGAATTTAAAGAACCAGAACTTTTGCAACTTCATAAATTACTGACAGAATATTTGACCCTTTATAAAAAGGGAGAATACTTTTCACAAGTTAGTTATCAAAAAGCTTTTTTACACTTTGAATATAAAGAATGGGCAGATGCTGAAAAACTATTTTTAACATTGCAAAAATCAAACAATAAAGAACTAAAAGAAAAAAGTGAAGATTTGATTTTCGAAATTTATAATCAAAAAGAAGAATTCGAAAAATTAAAAAATTTTTCTTACTCTGTTTATCAAAATACAATTGGACTAAGAAAAGATAAAATTAAAGATATATATCAAAAGTCTCAATTGAAACTTATTGAGTTACTATTAAAAGATGGAAAGGAAGCAGCAGCTGCAAATGGTTATATATTATTTCACCAAGAACATCTACCAAGTCTTATTGCCTCACAGGCTTTAGAATCTGCAATTCCGTTATATTTTAAAAATCATCTTTATGAAGAAGGGGCTATGGCTGCAGAAAAGCGAGCCATAGAGTTAAAAGAGGAAAAAGATAAAAAATCAAAAGCAGAATATCTTAATAAATCTATTCAAGCTTGGCTATTTATAGGACAACTTGATAAAGCTCTGGTAGATACTCTAAGTGTTGTCGATACTCACCCCGACGTCAAAGAACAAAAAAATGCGCTTTTACTTGCCGAAAACTTATCACAACTCACAGAAAATCAAGATATATTATTTAAAATATGGAAGCGTCTGCCTACTTATTTAGAGAAAAATGAAAAAGAATTATTTTTCCTAACACAAAAGAAATACTTTGATGATCACCCTCAACTTGATGAAGCTAAAGTTTTTTATAAAAAAATTGAATCAGATAAAATTGAACCATTTTATTCAGAAATTGCCATCAAAAAGGCAATTAATCTTTTTGATAATCAAAAATATAATGAAGCTTTTAATCTTTGCAAATCGATTCAAAATACAACTTCCAATAATGAAATTAAAGCTCGAGCACGCATGATCCAAGCCCAAGTTCTTGAGCTAGAATTCTCAAAACAAAGTATAAAAGCACAACCAGACAGAGTACCATTAGTCTTGGCAATGAAAACTGAAAAAATGGATAAAGCTATTTCAGCCTATACCTCAGCACTAACATTAGAACCCCTTATAAGTAATAAAATTACAATTCTAAATTACATGAATCGAACTTATTCTGGGTATATAAGTGCTATAGAAGGCTTTCTTCTACAAGATACAGCAGGTATCGATCCTGAACTAATAGGTCAATTAAAAGAAGTGCTTGAAGCAATGAAAGCAAAATCACTTGAAACTTCACAATCTATAACAATGCTAGATTCAAAAGTTAAAGAAGATGCTCAGTTAAAAGTAACTGGCCAACTTCAAACCAAACCTACAATTCAGTTTCTTGATTTTCAGCTGGATTGGCCTACACAAGATCAATACCAAATCTATTTACCATCGTGGAATGAATCTCAGCCACAACTCTGGACTAACTTAAATGATATAAAAGCACAAATTAAAAATTGTAGTATAGATAAATCTAATAAAATTTCTACACCAACCTTTTTAGGATTGAAGATTAACCAATGTTTAAAATTTAAAAAACAAACAGAAGTTATAGAGTTGACTAATACTTTTTTAAAAAAATATCCTCTTTCACCATGGGGAGCATATTATAGATCAGTATTTTTATATATGACTGGGCATACATCTGCTTCTCTTTGGTATTTAGAATTAGCCCTAAAAAAAGATAAAGAAAACTCTCTTGTACAGTATGAGAAGGCACGTCAAATATTTTTAGTTGAACCGATTGAATCAATAAATATATGGACAAATGTATTTTCAAAACAAAGTGATTTAGAAGAAGCTAAATTATTTTTAGGTCTACAATCTTTTACAAAAGAAGAATGTAAATTTGCTCCTCAATATTTTGAAAATGTTCATCGAAAAAGTTCAATCGACTTTGTTCCAAGATTATTAATTTTGTCTGAATGTTATTCGAAAAGTCAGAGAATTGTTGAATCCTCACAAATTATTGATAAAGCTTTGAAGAATCAAACTTCCGTGCTACTCTTAATTCAAAGAGCTCGAATTGCATTAGTATATGAGAAAAATAAAACGGTTGCTTTAACTTTTTTTGAAAAAGCGAAAGCAATTAGTGATAATGAAGAAGTTAAAAAATCACTACAAAGTAAAATTGAAGAAATTAAAAGGTAATGAAAGAGCGTTATATGTTTAAATTTTATATTTTAACTTTATTAATAGTTTTAAATTTTGGATTTACGAGTGTTTTATTTGCTGAACTTAAAAAAAGTAAATCTAAAATACAAGAAATCACTTTTGACGAAATGGATATTAAAGGTAATGCTCGAACTCCAGATGGAGCATATCTAGTGCAACGTAGAGGTTTAAGATTTTTACCGTTACATCAAATTAAACAGGATTTTGATTCACGAATTAGAGAATCAAATGTCCACATGAAATAAAACTTGAGATTGACGTATGAACTTATGGGTTGTTTATCAAAATGAGAAAACAAATAAAAGATGGAAGATTGAACCACAATCCAAACCTTGGGTTATTGGTACATCAAAAGAATCTCATCTTCGAATTGTAAAACCAGGTGAAGATGTAATATTTGGAGCTTTTCTTTATGAAAATAAAGAATGGAAGTATTTAGATCTTACTACTCCTCATGATAACGAAAAATTAAAAAGAGAATATATTATAAATGGCCCTACCGACGTACTAACTGATCAAATAAAACTAAAAGTTATTCCATTATCTGAGAAACCAGTTTTATTAAATGAACTTGAAAGAAAAAATCTTAAAGACTTTGGCTTGATTCAAAATAGCTTAAATCAATTTAAGAAATTACATTGGTCTCATTTGTTTGAAAAAGAAGCGGCTCCATTTTTAGGAGTGGCCTTTATATTATCTTTTATTATAATTCTCACCGGAATAATAAGTTCACAAAAAATAAATGAGAATAAAGTTGATGGCCAAAAAACACACGAAGTTATTTTGAGAACTATTGAGCTGCAAAAGCAAATGCCAATGAAATCAAAAGCACTTGAGAAAGCAATGAAAGATTCTGTAGCCCCAAAACATATTCAACAATCTGCAGCAGCGTCTTTGAATCAATCTAAAAAAGTTATTGGTTCTATATTTAATAAAATTCAATCTCGCTCTTTTCAACGAATTTTAAAAAATGTAACTTTAACTCCTCAAAGTAAAAATGTCGTTGTTGGATCATTTAGCAAAACTCTTTCTAACCTTTCAAAGTCTCTACCAGACAATCAAGTTTTAACAAATACAGGTGTTGGTACAGGCTCAGGAAAAGGAGTCGGCACTGTTAATATTGGTACTGTCGGCATAAATGGTACTGGCGTTGCTGGAACTTATGGAAAAATGGATCATGGCGGAGTAGGAAAAGCTAACGTCGGAATTATTCCTGAGGAAACTGATGTAACTGGTGGTCTGGACAGACAAGTCATTGCTGATTATATTCAAACTCAACTAGGCTCAATATTATTTTGTTATGAAAGACAATTAAGTGCTAATCCAAATTTATTTGGAAAAGTTTCTGTTAAATTTAGCATTAAAGGTGATGGACTTATCGAATCGTCTACTGTGAGTGAAACCACTTTAAGAAGTAAAGCCGTCGAAAGCTGCCTACTTAGTCAAATTAATAAATGGAAATTTCCTAAACCCAAAAATGGAACCACTGTAGTGGTGACTTATCCATTTATGTTTAAAAGTGTTAATTAAATGTTCTTACAAATGTTTTGCAATAAACATGTAAGAGATAACAAGGAGAGTGATTATGAAAAATTTTAATTCATTAAGTTACAAAAGAAACTTAATAATAACTATTTTTATAATTGCAAATTTATTTTTTAAATCATTAATTGGATTATGCGCAGATACTCCACCCAGTGAAGTTCTAGTTCCTTCGACTGCTGAACCTGAAATAAGTGATAAATTAAATGTTGATCAACTCGAAAAAAAGTATTGGTCAAGTAAAGATGATTATTTTACTGTTGTTCAAAATAGATCCTACACTAAAGAGAAAAGATTTTTTTTAAGTTTACAATCTGGCAAACTTATCAATGATGGTTTCTCAGAAGGCACACCCAATGCTGTATCACTTGGTTATTTTTTTAATGAACGTTGGGGTATCGAATTTGATAATGTCAAATTTAATACAAAAGACAGCAGTGTTACAAAGGGTTTTGAAGGTTTTTCTGGAGTACATCCTGATTTTAATCGACCAAGGGGAACAACAGATGTCGGTTTAACATTTGTTCCAGTATACGCAAAAGTAAGTCTCCTTGAAAAAAAGATTATGTATTTAGATTTAGCATTTACTTTATGTTTTGGTAAAACAGATTATCAAATAGCCACAGAAAACGGTGGAATTAATAAATCAACTAATAATTATGGAATTACTGTAACTCAAAATTGGTTTTTGACAAATAATTTTGCCTTCCGATTTGATCTTAGAAATAAATGGGCCAGTCAAAACCAAATGAAGTTTAGAATTCAATCTGGCGCAAGCGAAAGCACAAGAAATTTAGGTAGCTCTACCCTATTAGATACAACTTGGCAATTTGGTTTAACCTATTTTCATTAGGCAAAATGAGGACCCATGATGATAAAAGTAAAAGAATTAAAATTTTGTTCGCTCTTATTTAGTATAGGTACTTTACTTATTCAAGTAGCTTCTCTTGCCCAAACTAAATCACTGGTTAAACCACCAAAAGTACAAAACAAACAATCAAGTCAAATTTTAAAAGTGAAAGATCAAAAATTTAAAATTAAAGATTTATCAAAAATCAATATCTCATTTGATTCAGCTATTTCCAAAAAAGAATATCCAATTTACAATTATCTAAAAATAGAAACTCCAAATTTAAAACTTCCAGACTCACCCTCCCTTATTCCTACAAATGAGTGGAGTAAAATGTTGTTAATACCAAATGCCTCTAAATCCTTACAAGAAATTAAGTCCCCTATTGAAACTCAAAATTTAACTCAATTCAACATCCTAGAAGTTTTACCTTTTCCAGATTCTCCTCTTAATCTTAAAGAAATAGAACCTATTTCTTTAAACGAATTTAAATTAATTGAAGCTTTAACTATTCTTGATTTGAAAGAAAATTATGAACTTGCTCTTGCTCTACTAAGTGAAACAATTAATGATCCAAAATATAGTCAACATTCAAGATGGTCCTTAACAAGAGCAGCACTACCTCTGGGACTTAGAAATGAAACGATCACACAATTATTTTTAATAATAAATCAAAGTAAAAGTGAAAATTCAGAACTTAGAACTAAAAGCATTAAATCATTAATTGAACTTACTAGAACTTCAGATATTGATATGGCTCAACAAATTTATCCACATGCCCTACTTCAAAAAATTGAACCAACAACCTGGGGAGCTTTTTCAATTGCTATTGTTAAAGATCTTATGGACAAAAAGAATTTAAATGATGCCTTTGCAATTATTGAAAGCATTCCTGAAGATTCTCCACTTAAACTTGAAGCATTATTTTTAAAAGCTCTCATTAAGTATCGATCTAATCAAATAGATTTAGCACAAAGTGATTTAGAAAGTTTAGTAAAAAGAACAGAAGAATCTAAAGCAAACTGGGATGTTAAATCATTAGCCGCAATGACTTTGGCGCGAATTTATTTTCAAAAAGAAGATTTTAAAAATGCCTATTCGACTTATCAAAAAGTTGAGAAAAATAATGCCCTTTGGCTTCAATCACTTATAGAAACTGCTTGGGCGCAAATTTTAAATAAGGATTATGTAGGTGCGGCAGGAAATATGTTTTCTTTGCACACAGATTATTTTAAAAATGCCTATCAACCCGAATCTTATATTGTCAGAACAGTTAGTTATTTGAATTTATGTCAATTTGGTGATAGCTTAACAGTACTTCAACAATTCTTACGAAAATACTCACAAGCTGATAAAAAAATTGATGACTACTTAAGTAAATTTAATAAAAAAACAACTTATGAAACTATAAAAAAATTGTTAATATCACCACTAGCAAAGGAAGCAGATGGACTGCCACGTTCTTTAATTATTGAAATGGCAAGAGATCCACGCTTTGTTTCTCTTCAAAAAAGAATTAATGAGTTAGAAGACGAATCACAAACTTATAATAAAATTCAAAATGAATTAAAAGAAAAAGAAAAAAAATGGATCGCAAAAATTGAGGAAATTAAAAAAAGACAAGCGCAAATTAAAAATTTTTTAAAAGAAAATCATGATGATGAACAAAAAGCTGCAGTTCAAAAAGAATCACTAAGTAATGATAAAAAAATTATGAAATTAAAATTACTTCAAGAAGTAACAGCTAGAGCCTATACCTTACTTCAAAAATTTCAAAAAGAAGCCATCTCTCGATTAATGGCTCAAAAAGATTTAATAAAACTGGACGCTTCAGAAGTTTTATTTAATAGAATTAAAATTGTATCACAAGAGTTAAAACATTGGCTTACTCAAAGTGAACTTTTGCATTATGAAATTTACTCAGGAGCTGGTGAACATTTAAGGTTCCAAATGGCATCTGAGAACCCAGATTCTGTTAAAAAACAACTCACAGCAGACGAATTGAAAGCAAAAAAGGCTGAAGCAAATATGCAATGGGACTTTAGAGGAGAAATCTGGGAAGATGAAATTGGAAACTTTAAATCTTCTCTCAATAATGTATGTGCAGAAAAAGAATAGAAGGAGCAGGTATGCAACTCAATCAAAATCAATTTCAAATTTATTTTAGGAATCTGTTATTAACATCATTTATATTTTTGATAACATTTAATATCACTGCTAAAGAATTAAGTGCAGAAGATGGACTAACTAAAATAAATAAAAATATTGAGACTAGTCAATCCAATATAAACGATATTCAAAAAAATTTGAGTATTGTAGATAGTAATATTCAAGCAATGAACAAAACCAGTGCGGAGTTGCAAGCCCAAAAGAAAACTCTTCAAAATTTATATAAAGAAAATGAAAGAATAATTCAAAACCACGGAAAAGAAATGGCTAAGTTTGATCTCTTAGTTTCAAAAGAAAAGCAATCATTAGAAGATGAGAAACAAAAGATTACAAAATTAGAACAAGTTATTGCGCAATTAAAAGCACAACAAGAAAAGAGAAATAATAATATTGTAGAGTTACAAAAAAATAAAGAAACCTATCTTGCATCAAAAAATAAAGGTTTAGAAAATCAAAAACAAATTCAATCTTCTATTTCTGAAGTGGATAAAAATATTCTTAGTGCTAAAAAAGAACTTCAAATCTGGACACAAAAAAGAAAAAATAATGATAAAGAATTGGCAAAATGGACAAAAGAAAGAGATTCTCATCAAAAAATGCAAGATGATGTTAAAACACTTTTAGAAAATTAAGAATTCACGAAATGAACAAGAATATAGATTTAAAGTTATTAAATATATTTACCTATGGTTCTTATAAAAAATTCTTAAAATCAATTATAGCTGAAAATAAAGATATTCGTGGTGTTCAATCTTTAATTGCTCTATCAGCAAGTTGTCAAAAAACATATTTATCTCAGGTTCTAAGTGGTAAATCACAACTGACTCCCGAGCATGCAATTGGAATTGCTAAATTACTAAAATTAACTCAAGATGAAACTGATTATTTTATAAATTTAGTGCATTTTGAAAGAGCTGGAACCCCCGAATTGCAAAAATACTATGAACTGAAACTTGAATCATTAATAATAAATACACAGAAAATCGAAAAAGTAGTTATTTCGCAAGAACTATCTATATTGCATAAAACTATATATTACTCGAGTTGGATTTATCCCGCAATTCACGTTGCTTTATCAGTACCTCATCTCCGAACTGTATCTGCATTATCTACCAAATTTAACTTAACAGCAGATGAAACTATTTATTACCTGAAACAACTTGAAGACATGGGCCTAGCTACTAAAAACAATAGTATTTGGAATTCTAAAATTCAAAATATTCACTTACCAGAATCTTCACCTTTAGTTTGGTTAAACCATCAAAATTGGCGACGGAGAGTTCAACAAGAAGGCGATAAAATAACTCCCCTTGGCCTTCATTACTCTACAGTATGCTCTCTCAGTCATGAGGATTTATTATTTTTAAGAACAATGGTTATTGATTTTGTAAAAAAAACAAGAAACGTTATTGAACCCTCTAAAGAAGAAGAAATAGTAGTTTTACTTTTAGACTTTTTTACTTTGTAACTATCAAGCTTTGGCTTCAAATAGCTTAATTTATTGATGTGTTACCGTGTTAGTTTATTATTAACAATAAGCCCTATTAATAAGAATAAATACATTTATCTTTAAATAAAGGAATGCTAGATTCCAATCATTGAATGAATTCATTTATAACAAAAAAATACAAAACTAATACTATTTAAACTTAAAAAGAGAGTACCAAATGAAAAATTTAAAAATATATTTTCTAATATCTATAATTATTACGCTGGCTTCACTATCGATACCTAGTTTAGCTCGTGATGGCTCTTCATCGTCGAGTGGGTTTCTAGCTGAAGCACATTTTAATTGTAATCCAACTTATCTAAGAGATGCTGGATATAATATTTATGTAGACTACTACCCACAATTACCAGATTTGTTTATCGCTCACTTAGGTGAAATTTCATTTTTCGGAGAAAGAGAACTTCCTGAAACTTATAACTTATCAAAAGAATTATTTAAAGAAGTCGTTGTTTTGAAAAATAAATCTTTTGATTTATACTTTACAAGTACGGAAATACCAACTGATCCAGAAATTGTTTATCCCGCAATTCTAAAGTTATATGGAGAATTGAGTACACAAGGCTTTGAACAAATTGAAATGAGTTGCCAAAAAAAGTAAATATTATATTAAATCTTTTCGAGATATATTGTACGGGGTGATTGAAAATCGCCCCCAACAAACAAGAGAATAACTACTCGTGATTATGTCTGATAAAATTGCGCAGCAATCAGACTTAATCATGAGCAGTTATTCAGGCTAATATAATGCAAGTCATCCAATCTTAATTATCCGCATGTGATGATTGAAAATTTAATAACCCATGTAGATTATTTATACAATCATCAATTAAATATATAAAATCTTATATTTTTTTAAAATCACATTTTTGCCAAAAGTTCATTTATTCTACCAACAAAATTTCAAGTAGATTTTTAAATTTAAAATTATTTGAATATCGCTTAATATCTACTTTTGTTTAAAGTTATTGTATTGGATTTAAACATCTAGAATTAGGTTTGAAAAAAATGAAAAATATGAAAAAATTGTATTTTTATTTGTTAATCATTTTTTCATTCTCTTTTAAGCTCTACGGCCAAAACTTCTTAAATGAATATGAATACAAAACCCAAAGTAACACTAAAATTTACAATTCCATTGAAATTGAATTATTAGATCAAAGCACTACATTCACAGAAGTTTATCAGGGCACACAAAATTTCAATTTATTTATAGAATTACTTAGTCATTTTAAATCAGTAAATGTTAATAATAAACCAAGTAAATCATGGATACTGAGCATAGATCTTGATTCAATAAAAGAAAATGAGTTTCAATTTTTACAAAGTTACTTAATTCAAAATAATATAAAAAATGTTATCTTAGTACCTGTGCATAGTAATTCGTATACAAGCGCAAAATCTATAAATAACACTGCAAACACCAATCCCAAATCTGATTATATTACTGCAGTTTCCATTTCTGTCGCAGTTATAAAATCTGCAATTGGGACTTACTATTACTTTCATTACTTGCCATTTACACCAGCATTAATTGGATCAGTCTTTTCAACTGTTCACAATTTAATTTTTACTTTAGATCCAAACGGTGAACAAAAATATCTTTTAAATCCAGTTAAAAAAATATTTAACGTGGATACTAATAATATTAAGAGCTCAAAAAATATAGATTTAATTACTTCATCAATTCATAAACTAGTAAATTTAGGAATAGTAAGTACAATTATCAATTGGGAATCCCTAAATATAAGTGATGTAATTTTTAGTTCTATAAATTCAGCTTTTATTTATACAATTATAAAAAATTTCTGGAAAATTCATTTTGATTACCAACTAAAACTCAATAAAATTTCTCCGACTCAATACAAATACATTATTCCTTCACTTGAATTAACTGCTTTTGGAGTGATGCCTGGAATTATGAAAGCAGAACCTTTAGCAATTACAGTTGGTGCAGTTCTAGGTATTACAGGGTTATTAAATTATTATCGAGAATCTAATTTAACAACAAAAACTATTCAACCCGATTCGCTAACTTGTATGCGATTATTCAGGAGTTCAATATGAAATTTAATTACTCAAATAAATTAGCTTTAGTATTTGCAATTTCAATTGTAGTATTAAATTCTATTCTATCTAATGCTACAGAGATAAGTTCTTATCCGGGAATGAATCCGCAATTTAGCTCTCGTTTGACTGCAACTCTTAATCAGTCAATTAAGGAATGGAAAAATTTATGGTTAACTCAAAACGTCCGCTCTGAAGACTATTTAAATAAAGTACTTGGCCCAAAAATTTCTTCAGAAGAAAAAGAAAAATTAGTTGAATCAACTATACAATTAAAAGAAGTCGCAGAATTTGATTGTAATAATAAAGAACTTAGACCTGCAAAACTTCCAGAATTTTGCACGAATAAAGAGTCATGGTTACAACAAGCAGGTTTTAACCAATTTGCAATGACTTTAAAAATTCCATTACAAAATGTTGTTAAAATGAATGATCCAAAAGTTATTAAAATGTTACAGGACTTTGTTTCAAATGCAAAAATTCTTGATCCTAAAATAGATGAAGCTGGAATTTTTCAAGCAAGCCGAAATGTTTGGATTGCAGCAACACTTCAAAAAATATTGAATGTTGATGTTCAACTGACATCTCCATTATATGGCTACAGCATGCTTTATCCCTATACTGACAATGTGTTTGATGATCCAAATTTAGCTAAAGAAGCCAAAGGAAAATTTGCAAAAAAATTCGGTTCAATGCTACTCGGTAAGAATATCGAATTATCTTCTGATCTTGAAATTAAAGTTCTAGAAAATGTTAACAGAATGTATGATACTTTTTCACCAAGCCAATATCCTGATGTTAAGCAAGCCGTACTTAGTATTTATTACGGTCAAATGGAAAGCATGAGACAAAGAGATCCTTCCCTATCTGCTGAAGAAATACTTTGGATAAGTGCATTTAAGGGCGGGACATCGGTTCTTGCAGACTCTTATTTAGCAAAACCCGTTTTATCTGAAAAAGAATTTCAAGTTTCGTTTGATTTTGGATTTTTATTACAAATGGTTGATGATTTACAAGATTTAGAAAAAGATCAAAATGAAGGTTTTAATTCTAGAACTGTTTTTCATAATCCTAAACTTGATAAAAAAATGAGAACTGAACAAGTAATACAGTTAGTTGATTATTCACATTTTATTATTAAAAGACTGAATGAACTGTATCCTAACAATGAAGAATTAACTCAAACCATGGATGCCTTTATCCAATTAATTATTTTTGAAGCTGTTGCCCAACAACCTGACCAATTTGACGATAAATTAGTTAGTGAAATTGAAGCCCGCTCTTCACTTAGTTTTGATAATTTAAGTAAAGCAGAAATCGAAAAAAATATGTATCAAATGATACAAAGAATTGACCTTAAATAAGTGCAAATGATTAAGTCTGATCGCTTCGCGATTATATCAGACATAATCATTTGCACTTATTTTCCTGCTTGTTGGAGCTGATCTTCGATCACCTCTGTACTGCAAATGATTAAGTCTGATCGCTTCGCGATTATATGCGAGACAAAATCATACGCCCTTATTTTCCTGCTTGTTGGGGGAGATTTTCTATCTCCCAGCTCCTAATAGCCGCAATGAGTATAGTCAAAGCGGTACAAAAATGCTTCTATTAAGATAATATTCATTGCGATTATTATGAAAATACAAACTTTAGTTTGGATTTTCATAATACGGGGTGATTGAAAATCGCCCCCAACAAACAAGAGAATAAGGGCGTATGATTTTGTCTCGCATATAATCGCAAAGCGATCAGACTTAATCATGAGCAGTTATATTAATGGAAGGTGCAAATGGAAACAACTCTAGTTAAGTCACTATTTAGAACTACCGAAAAATATCTAGATCAAACAGTAATGTTAACTGGTTGGGTTCGAAAAATTCGAGACCAAAAAAACTTTGGTTTTATCGAACTTAACGATGGTACTTTTTTTAAAGGTGTTCAAGTTGTCTTTGATAATAAACTTTCTAATTTCGACGAAGTTGCCAAACTTCCAATTTCAAGTTCTATTTATGTTACTGGAAAAGTCACAAAATCTCAAGGAGCTGGACAAACTTTTGAAGTTCTTGCTTCTGAAATCAAAATATACCAAGTCGCTGATTTAAAATATCCCTTGCAAAACAAACGACATAGTTTTGAGTTTTTAAGAGAGATTGCTCATTTACGATCTCGCACAAATACTTTTTCTGCAGTATTTCGAGTAAGATCTGAACTTGCTTTTGCAATTCATAAATTTTTCCATGATCAAGGATTTGTAAATGTTCACACTCCAATTATTACAGGTTCT
>SXSU01000105.1 GCA_005793345.1 Bdellovibrionales bacterium | reverse complement strand
TGCTCACTATGCAGATGGAATTATTAAAAGTAGCGATGAAATTTCTGTCTCAACTATTTTCTCTTGTTCTGATTTACAAAACATTTCGCAAATTGATTTTAGAGGTTCAGGATCTGATATTGATCCTTATATTATTTGCTCCCCACTACAATTTAAGGAATTAAGCAAACCCAGTTCAGTAATTTTTTTGGATAATTATTTTAAATTAGAAGCTGATTTAGATATGAGTTCCATACAAAATTACGAACCGATTGGAACAAGTACAAATCCTTTTAAAGGTTTTTTTAATGGTAATAATCATACTATTAAAAATTTAAATTGGACTAATGATTTAAACCAATCTGACTTTGGGCTGTTTGGAGTATTAAATCATGCTAGTATTTATCAACTTAAAATAGAAAATATAAATTTTCAATTTGGTTCGGGTTCAAGAATTGGAATTATTGCTGGTCAAGCAACAAGTTTTTCTCGAATTGAAAATATCTCTTTAGAAAATATTAATTTAGTTGGCACAGGTACAACAATTGGGGGCCTTGTTGGATACGCAAAACAAATTACTTTTATTAATATAAATATTAGTCCAACAGTTAAAGTTGAAAGCTCTGGTACCAGCATTGGGGGCTTAGTTGGTGAATTAGAAAATATATCAACATCTGTTTCATCACAAAATAATTTTATTAAAATTACAGCTTCACCAACTGTCATTTGTGATAGTGTGTGTGGAGGTCTAGTTGGTTATTCTTTAGACGACCATAATGGTATGAGTACTACTAATATATTTTACTCAATTTACTTTAATGGATCTTTAAATTCTATTATTCCTTATAGTGGTAATTATTTTGGTGGGGTGATTGGAGACAATAGTTCATTTACTGTAATTTCAAGCGCAACAATAAATGGAAATATAAATGGTGGTAACTATGCAGGTGGGATTGTAGGTAAGCATTTTTTAGGTTTAGAAATTGAAATTGAAAATTCAATATCTAGTGGTACGGTTACAGGAACGAACTATGTTGGTGGAATTATAGGTTATTGCTCGCGTTGTCGAGTTGAAAATACTATTAGTTCAGGTTTTATAAAAGGGAATACTAATGTTGGAGGGTTTCTAGGCTTTTCATGGCATGGAAATATTTGGTTGTCGATTTTTAACGGCACCATTTCAAATAACAATTTGGGAACTGTTAGTCGAGTTGGAGGACTAGTAGGAGAATGTTCAAGTACTACAATGTTAAATTACTCTCTTTCCTATGGTAAAATTATTAATGCTCAAACTTTTCATGGTGGAATTGTTGGAATTAATACTAGTGGATCTGTTTTTGCAACCTCTACTTTTTGGGATATAGATCAAAGTAGCGAAAATAATTTTTGTGGAGGATATCTTACTACAGATTGTAATACTATTGGATATCAAAACTATGGAAAAACTTCAGTAGAATTAAAAAATCCTACAACAGTTTACACATTAAGTGGTAATGATAATTATTGGTCATTTGCAAATGTGTCCGATACTTCTGATTACACAACTCCAAATGATTACTGGATTCAACCTCAAACAGATACGATGCCAGATTTGTTATGGCATGGATACAATCCTCAGATTCATAATCTATTAGGTGTCAATCAAGGCAGTGGTACTGATATTGATCCATTTATTATTGATCATCCCGATGATTTTAATATAATTTCACAAAATAGTTTTTTATTAAAACAAAAATATAAAATAAAAAACAATATCGATTTTACACAAATAAGTTCAACATTTACTCCATTAGGTTTGTTTTTAGGTTCTTTAGATGGAGATAATAAAACAATGTCTAATTTAAATATAAACTCACCGGCCACTGATTATCTTGGAATTATTGGAGGAGCTCCCCAAATGAGTTACGTAGGCATTAGAGTAAGGCCTATAAAATCTTTAAGTAATGAAGTTTATTTTATTGGAACATTAAAAAATTTAGCCCTAGACAAAATAAAAATAGTTGGTGGAGATTATGTCGGAACTATTGGGGGTGGGTTTGGATACTTAAATTTAGACAATATTAATGTTACTCATGGAACAATTCAAGCTAATGATACTAGTGGAGGCATTGCCTCAAAATGTTTTTATATAAAAGATTCTCAATTTGAAGGAGAAGTAATTGGAAATAATTCTACAGGTGGATTGTGTTCAATTGCATTTAATTTTCAAAATGTAAAAAACATTGGAACAATAACTGGATTGGTAAACACTGGTGGACTTTTTGGTTATTTAGGTGATTATTATTTTAATAATTTTTTTGAGGAAACAGTTTCTACTGGTGCAACTTTCTCTGGTATTATAAACTCAACTGGTACCAATACGGGCGGAATTGCTGGGCAATTTATAAATTCCAATTCACAGAATCTGCACATAACATCAAACTCAAAGATTAATGGTAATTCAAACACTGGTGGAATTTTTGGTGTAATGGTAAATTCTAAGTTAACTTTATCTTCTGTTGGAGATTTACTCTCTACAAGTATCATAACAACAACAGGATCAAATACAGGTGGTTTAATTGGAGTTGTTAAAGATAATATTGTTTTCCCCGAGTTTAATAATAGTATTGTAGAACAAAGTTTTGTATCTGTTGGAACTATTAGTGGAGGAACCCAAAACACAGGGGGACTTATAGGCTCCATTGTAACCTCGGCAACAATAAAAATTAGTAATAATTATTCATTAGCAAATATAATTTCAAATGGTGATAATACTGGTGGAATCATTGGTACACTTTTTTCATTATCTGATGTTAATTTAAATAATAACTATTTTGGTGGAAAAATTACGAATTTAACTGGTTTAAACTTAGGAGGATTTATAGGACTTAATAATACATCAACTTGGATTCTTAATAATAATTTGTGGGACAACACCCTAAACTCAACTCTTTTTGATATCGGTACTGGTTCTATAGCAGATAATTCAAAGATTTCTGGTCAATCCAGTTTAAATCTCAAATCATTAGATACATATTCTAGTTCTAATTGGAATTTCACTAACATTTGGAAATTAGAAAGCGCTATAAATTCTGGTTATCCATCTTTAATACAAAATCCACCACCTTAAAAAAAATTACGTTTCATGATTATGTCTCACATAATCACGATACAATCAAAAATAATACAAACATTTATTTTCCACTGTGTTTAATATTTGAAGCAAAGCTATGGATTAACATTACTTGCACATTATCTTTAGGTAGACGATCTTCTTTTACAATTATACTGACTTCATGGTGAAAAGTACTAATTAACTCGCGAATTTTTCGTGAAGCAGATTGCGACATTGCAACCACTCTTACCGATGAGATTGAAGTATTTGGAGCTTTTATTATATCAGATTTATATGGAATCAAGGGATACAAATCCGCAGCAAATTGAGTGGTAAACTTGGTTAAAGATCTTAATTTTACTAAAGGTAATGCAGAAAAACTAAAATCAAAAGGGCAGGGTAAATATTTTGTTCCATCCCACTTTATTATTTCGTGTTTATTCATCTGCAAAACTAATTTTTTTGCATGTTTTATTGAACAAGCTGCATGCTCTGCAATAAATTGATCACTATGAATTTTCAAATTTTGGTATGAACGCAATTGTAAAGCTGCATTGACATATACACATACAGGATCATTTAAAACAAAATCTAATCGTAGCATAAATTCTTGATAATGTTTTTGTAAAGATGGAATTTTTGAGCAATCTATAAAAAAGGATAAAAAACCCATTAGCATTGATGGCATTAAATCAAGGGCGTTTAAAACACTTGAAAAATGAGGAATAGAATCACCTCGAATCCATTTTTTCACTAAACGTGCCTCACTAAAATCTTTATTTTTACTTAATACTATGGATTTTTCTAATACTAAAATACTGCTTCGAGCAGAAAATTTTTGTTCATTTAAGGATAAAAAAAATAATTTACTAAAAGCATCTTCAATAGCAAGATTTTTAAAATTTGCTATTTTCAAAAAATCATCCCATTTAATTTGAGTTACACCGCTTTCCCATTTTCCCACTTGGTTAAAAGAATAACCAAGTTTATTACTGAAAGTGCGTTGTGAAGTCTTTCCACGTATAACTCTTAATATTTCACATGCTATCAATTGATAATTTACATTACTTACTATTTTATTATTAATCATATTAATATTTCCAAACTGAAAAATAAAATTAATCGCAACTCACTTTTTTCAAAAAATTAATCCTTTAAAATTTATATACAATTTTATATTTAAGTCTGATGCTATCTCAGCGCAAACAAAACTTATGTTACAGTTTCTATTTTTGCATTTTTTTATTATAATATAGAAACATAGATACCTTTCAAAATAACAAAAAGATTTAATAAATCACGATGAACAAATTAGATTTAATGCTACAAGAATGGTTAAATGTTGCTAAATGGGCCCCCTCTGGTGGTAATGCACAACCGTGGTTAATACAATATGAAACAATAGAAAGCAACCCAAACACTGTTCGATTAGAACTATCAATTGATAAGGACTATAAACTTATTCACTCTCCCCTTGACGCACATGGAGCTGCCGCATGGCTTTCCATAGGGTGTTTAAAACTTAATTTAATTGAAATTGCTAAGGAATATCTTTACGAATACACACATGAGGAAATTTTTTTCGGTACAAATTACTGGACATCAAAATTAAGTTTATTTTTTAAGTTAAATCCAGGAAAAAGTTTACAAGAAAATTCTAATTATCATCGAGATGATTTTTTGAATAGACGAACAAATAGAAATAGATTTTCACAAAAACCAATACCTCAAAATGATTTTGAAGAGTTAAAAAAAATCTGCGAAACCACAGATTCAATTCATTATAAAGTATTTCAAAATAATGAAAAAAAAGAATTTGTAGCTAATATAATTCCCTTAGAAAAAATACGTTGGTCAAATCTTGATTATTTAAAAGGTTTGCTTTTTGAAATAGAATACAAATATCCTAATCATCCTGCGAGCCAAACTAAAATTCCTGTTGATCAATTAGGCCTAAATACGTTCGATCAATTTTTCTTTAAAAAACTAAACAAATCACCTTGGTTGCAAAATATTCTGATAAAATATTTATATCCCCTGATTTTACAGAAATCTTTGGTGGGATTTAGTAATCACTGCGATAAAATATTTATATTGCAAGCTCGCTCGAATTCCGCAGCTGATATCCTTATGCTTGGCTATACTTTTCAAAATCTTTGGTTACAAATTAATAAAAAAGGAATTGGGTTTCAACCCTTAGGAACTCCCCTTGTCGCTCTAGGATATTGGACTCAAATTGAACAAGTGAAGTTTACTTCTGAACAAGCTAAGTCTGTAGAAAATACTACGGACTTATTTTTAAAAAAATATAATATTGATTTAAAATTACCAACCATGGCTTTTCGCTTGGGTTATATAACAAAAGAACATGGCCAAGCTCCTCGGAAAAATATCTTCATACAAAAAATATAAAATAATTATATTATAAGATATTTAAAAAATTTGAGTTAAGATTTTAAAATAGTAAGTCTATATTCAACATGGGGAATTAATAAATTCTCTATTTTTATGTAGAAATTATAATTGTAGAGTATAAAGAGCAGAGTTATCTGCTCCTTATACTAATTGACATTATTGATATCTGAAATAATCACAATAGCATTCAGTCTGAAATTTTAGCAATTATTAATTAGTAGGAACTGGAACTCGTTTGTTCAATTCATCTTTAACTTCTTTGATAGGTTTAAATTTGAAACCATACGTATTCTTATTATCGCCTTCATTCAAAACCCGCTGAACTAGCATTTTGGAAGCTGCAATTGATTGAGGATGAATATCATGAAATAATACAATTCCTCGTTGATTAACAACCATTTGTTTCCACGCTCTATCTAAGATTGAATCTGGGTTTTTATCCTGCCAATCTAGAGTATCAACATTCCAAAACATATGGATCATCCCACCTTGTTTGATAACTTCTCTTATTGCTGGATTTTTTGTTCCGTCACCGTAAGGTAATCTCATATATTCTGCCATGTAACCAAAATTATCAGACTCACTATACAGCTTAGATACATCTGTGATTTCATATTTTAATTGCGAAGGGTTACCAGCCAATTTTGACATTTGTGGATGTGACATTGAGTGATTTCCTAACACCATTCCTGTCCGCTTAAAAAGTTCAAGATATTTATCAAATGTGGCTCTATCACTTTTTTTCAATGATACAAAGTTTTTACCCATAGTAAAAAATATTGCATTTATATTTCTAGCGCTTAAAAAATTTATAATATCAATAGTTCTGGTTGGATGAGGACCATCATCAAAAGTTAAAACCCATGTCCCTTTATCGTATGCAAATCCCATCATATCCCCACATGTATCCGTCGATGGACGATAATAGCATTTTGGAGAAGCTTGAGGACTTCTATACATCTTAAACTCATTCCAAAGTTTTTTAGATTCTTCTACCCTTCTTTTCACTTGATCTAAAAGTTCTTTTTTAACTGTTGTTAAACCTACTAAAATTCTAGATTTATTTTCTCTATATAATTTAAACAACTCTTCTGGAATTAAAACGTTTTTAATCAAATCATTTTGCAAAGTATTAAAAACATTTCTTGCAGAACCACTTACATAATCTGCTTCTACATAAAGAGCATCTTGTGTATTATTAATTGTTTGCTTAATATTATCATTAAATTCAGATTGAATTTCTAAAAACATTTCAAAGATATCTTGAAGAGCAAGTTTTCTTATTTTATCTGATTCATTATCTACTGTAGTTGCAAATTGACCTAAAATATCAACTTGAAACCATTTTAGAGTTTCCACTGCTTTTTTTCTAGCTTCGACATTATTTAATACTATAGATTTTTTGTAATAATCTAAATTGAAAGCTAAATCTAATAACTGTGTATAAATAGAAAATAATTTAAATCTTGTTTCTTCCGTTGATTGCCATACAGTTCTTAATTTTAGATATTGATCATCTTTTAAAGCAGATATATCAAAATTGTAGGTATCATCTATAACTTCACCCTTATTTAACTTTGCAAGAACTATTTGATACTTGGCATCCAAAAGCTTATCATAAGCAATCATTTCTTTTTCAGCTAATGCAAATAACTCAACTCTTATTTCAATTAATTTATGAAAGGCTTCTCTTAGCGGCTCAATATTATTTTTATTTACGGAATCTGCAACCCACTTTACAAACTCTTCTGTTGACTGAAGTTCCATAATATTTTCATCATTTGAAGGTATTCTTGTCTGATTTTGAAACGATGAATGAATTGCTCTCCCCCCAGATGATGATTTATCTGTGGAGGAACAGGACATTAACATTAGACTTACAAAAACAAAAGCGATTTTAATTTTCATATTTTTCTCCTACTATTAGATTAAATTATGATAGTAATATATGACTGTATTGTAAAAATATAAATCGCCTTTAGGCTTAGGACTCGACCTGAGTCGAGAAATAAATATTAGGAAACTCTTCTCCAATTTGTTGAAGAAGATGCTGCAAATGTGTTTTCCAAAGCAATTTCTTCGTATCCCATTCTTGATTTTTTTTCATGAAGTAAATTTATCCACTGAGAATAGGATTCTCTATTTGTTTTATCAAATTTTAACATTTCTAAGATTTGAATTTCTTTTTCAGTTGTTACTTGTAGTGTTTTATAAAAATAATTATATTCTTCAACTAAATGCTTAAACTCATCTTTTTCTCTAACTTTTAATTCTGGAATATTCCAGTGTCCGTAGATTAGCTTTTTTAGGTGACGTTCGATTCCCTTTACTGGTCCTTCAAATTTTTGAATTAATCGATGAACTAACCAAGAATTTAAAACAAATAAACTGATTCCATTAATAAAAAAAATAATATTAATCCATACTCTTTCTTTTTCTAAATGAGAAATTAAGCTTGGTGATTTATGTATTGCTAAACCAAGGAAAAAATCATAATTTTGATTAATTAGATAGAGAACAGGTGCTTCTAATAAAATTAAACCAAAAGACATAGCCAATAATAAATAAAAAGCATATTTTAACGAATAAGAACTTTTAAATTGATACCAGTGTCTTGGCGCAAAGGTTTTAAATCTAAATTTATGTCTACTATTTATATTTAGCATTTAATTATTATATTTTTATAAATCAACTTTGGGCAGTCGCAAATAATAATCAAATCAAAAGTCATAATTAAAGTATTATTATGAAAATACAAACTTTAGTTTGGTTTTTCATAATACGGGGTGATTGAAAATAGCCCCCAACAAACATGAGAATAACTGCTCGTGATTATGTCTGATATAATCTCGAAGCGATCAGACTTAATTATGAGCAGTTATTTAAAATTAACATAAGCTTAAATTTTTTAATAAATTAATTCTAAACTGGACTTTTATTTTGATAATTCAAACTATGCTGCTTTATTTTTTATTTTACTATGACTTTCATCATGGTCTTTCACATGATTGGTATTTTCTTCAGTTGATAATTTTAGTTCGTTTGAAAGTTTTTTCATAGACTCAGGTAGAGTAGATAATATTTTTTGATCGATAGCATTATGCATTGATTTCCAAGAATTATCACTAGATATGATTTTCATACCTACTTCTCCTGTTGGATTAACCCAAATTGGCTCGGCAATTATATTCGATTTCTTATTAGGTCCGATCGCAACAGTGAGTGAACAACTTTCATTTACGTGTCCATCAACAACCACTTTTAAACCATTTCGAGAAATATCTTTGACTGAAGCAACTGTCATTTTTTTCTCTTCTGATTTATCAGAAACTAATAGCGATAGTGCGCGAGTCTCATGTCTAAGACGAGATGCTTTTTTACCCTCAACTAAATCTTCAAATGATTTAAATCCATAAACAGTCGAAAATATTTTTTTAGTTTTATCATCAAATCTACTATCGAAATCATTTACAGTATTATAAATATCTTTAAAGGTAAATTGATTTAAATAATTATCTGTGATTGTATAATACTCCTTTTGAGGAATAATCTCACAAGGTAATTTTGGTTTTGTCATAAAATTATATAAATTTTGCGTATCAGGTTTATTTTTATAAACTGAATTAATAATTTCATATGATGTTTGAATTGGCATTTTAAGAGCAACAGCAGTAGCTCCATTGGCAAAATCATATCCATCAACAACATGACCTAATACCATTGGTTCAAATAAATAAAAGGCCTCATAAAAATCAGACATACTGGGATTTACTGCTATGACATAATAATCCAAACCATGCCAGGTTTTAGAATAATTCCAAAGAAATCGAATTAAGTGATGAAAGAGCCCACCCTTTGAACCTCTAAATTTTGGATCTATTGCTAATCCAGATACTTCCCCTAATACTTTACCATTTTTTCGTAAAGGAGAAAGATCATAAACCTTGTCCATTGGCAAACCCATTGGATTATCCCTTACAACTGACATAGTGGCAATAACTTGACCCTCCCAAAGAGCTACTGCAGTTAATGTTGAAGGTAATAAATGATATGGAGTTAATCTAAGTCCATATTGATCTTCTTTCATATATTTCATTTCAACATAACAATCATGTAATATTCTGCAAGATTTTATTAATTCTTCTTTTGAAGAAATTAATTTAAACTGAAGTTCAGGAGGTATCTCAGATGGTAAATTTAATTTTGTTCTATAAATTGGATACTTAATAAATTTTGGAAGTTCAGAAATAACTTTTTTAGCTAGTTTGCCTTTCATCATTAACTCCTTAAAGGTAACTTCATGAAATACGTACAGCAACTTGCAAGTTTAACTATATAACAACTCAAACAACTCATGTTAATCAGTATATCATAACACTGATCTTACACAAAATTTTCTTTAAATTTTCTTTAAATATTAATTTAATTCGTATTATTTTAACACAACTTCAGAGGAAAAATTTGTAGACCATCTCGGTTTGAAATAGTCTTTGCGATCAAAGGTTATACGATGTTCATTTTTTCCATCTATATTAATTATATAAATTTGATTTTTACCATCGCGATCAGATGTAAACATAACATGACGACCATCAGGTGAAAAAACAGGGTCTTCATTAGATGCCCATCCTCCTCCCTTTTTTTTCGCTTCTGTTAAACGTTCCATTTTAGAACCATCTTCGTTCATTATAAAAATATCATAATGATTTTTTTCATATCCAGCGAATGCTAATTTTGTTCCGTCAGGTGACCATGCTGGAGCCGAATTATAGTCACCTGCAAATGTTCGCTGTTTTAAATTTGAACCATCACTATTCATTACCCAAATCATAGGATGACCACTTCTATCGGATGAAAAAGCAATTTTACTTCCATCTGGACTTGGCGATGGCTCAACATTAAGTGCTCCCAAAGGGCCTTGAGTCAATGGTTTACCAATTATGTTTCCCTCAAGATCAATATGAAATAAATCTGAATTTCCATCTCGTGAAATAGTTAAAAAAACAGACTTCCCATTTGGATGGAATGCGCCTCCAGAGTTCAAGCCCTTTCTATGAGATAGTAACCATCTATTTTTTGTGGTCAAATCGTACAATAGCATATCAGGATTTCTCAAACCATTTACACCACCCTTTTTAATAAAAGCAGTATAAATTATTTTTGTACCATCTGGTGACCAATTAGGTGATAAAGCAATTGAATTATGAAATGTTTCTTGATGTAAATTATAGCCATCCCAATCCATTGTATAAATTTCTTTTACCTTGCTTCCTTCTTTCGCAACGGATGCAACCACTTTTGAAAGAAACATTCCCTCTTTTCCAGTTAATGCTTTTAGAAGATCATTTGAAAAAGTATGAGCAATTCTATTTAAATTTGTTAATGTAGTTGTATATTTTTTACCTAACACCAACCGTGTGGATTCAACTTGATATGTGTAAGTATCAACTGTGAGATTGTTCCCTGAAATTGAGAAAGCAATTCTAATTATAAAATTAGCTCCAATTTTTTTTAAGTTTTCAAATTTAAAACCATTTGGATCAGCAGTTACTGGAACTGGAGCTGTATTAGAAATGTCATCTAAAAAAGTAGTCGCAAAGTCAAAATAACCTGTAACAAGTAAATCGTGTTGGATGACTTTGAAAAGCTCTGCACCAGTTTTTGCTTGTTGTGGGGTAGCTAAACCACTTCCTATAAAGTTTGGTTGGGGAAACGCTATCATACTTTTTTTAATTTGAGCTTCTCCAACTTTGATATAAATTCCAGAATCCTGAGCCCTAACTACCAAGCTAAGTGTTAAAAAAATTACCAGTAGTGTAATTAAAAATATTAATTTTTTTGAGGGAATATTTATTTGAGAATTCATACTTATTTCTCCTTTAAATTTCAAAATTTTTTTAATAAAACAGTTATTATGAAAATAACGGCGCATGATTATGTCTCGCATATAATTGCGTAGCAATCAGACTTAATCATGAGCAGTTATTCAGGAAACCCCAACAGCACTCCATCAACATCAACCATGTCTTTAAACTTTGCAGGAGGAGGAGGATATGGAACTGCTTTTTTAATCGAATCAATTACTAAATCATCATACTCTTTAAATCCACTTGAAAGAACAATTCTAACACGAGTTAAAAAACCTTTCTCATCTAAATAAATTCGAACTCGTGTGCTATAATTTTTTTTTGCCATCCACTCCGGTAACATCCAAAATTTTTTTACATGTCGATCAAGATCCCCTTCATAGGTTTCATGCTGTAATTTATTTAAGCCTTTTAACTCTGTTCCGGGTGATAAAATATTACCTTTATAAGTTATATTTTTTGTTTCTGTAAGTTGTGTTTGAGATTCTTTATTTTCACCCATCAATTTTTTTATTTTATCAATTGCCATTGATTCTTTAATTTTTGCAATAGCGGAATCCGTTTTAACTTTTGGAATATCTTTATCAGATTTTAAAACAACATCTTCTTTTTGAGGAATTTCGTTGTGAACATTTATTTTTTCTTGAAGTTTTTGTGATTCTTTTATTTCTTCAGTAGGAGTTGGTATTTGAGGTTCAGTTATTTTTTCTGGTAATGCTATTAAGTCAACACGCATAGCAGGTTCGTAAATAATTGTTTCTGTGGGCAATAAAACTGCTTTTACTGTATATATAATTACAATACAGAGATGCAGTATGAATGATGCAAAAACAAATTTACTAAAACTATCATCTTTCATATTAATTACCAACATTATTTTTCGCTTTTAGGTAAAGTAATCAATCCAATATTATAAATTCCTGCAGCTCTTATTTCAGCCATTATTTCTGCAACAAATCCATAATCAACAGCTTTATCAGCTTGTAAATATAAATTTTTATTTTTCCGTTGAGAAAAAATACCTTTTAACTTTTGTTGTAAATTTTCGCGAACTAATACGTCATTGCCAGAAGTTAGTTTATGATTTTTATGGACAACTAAGACAAATGGTTCGTTATTAGCCTGCACTCCAGAGGCTTTAGTTTTTGGTAAATCCACATCAATACCTTGTTGCATTAATGGGGTCGTTACCATAAACATAATGAGTAATACTAACATTACATCAACTAATGGTGTAACATTAATTTCACTTAATGTAACACGACTTTGTTGTTTAGAACCACTTAAGCTTGCACCCATTTTAACCTCACAAATTCACTCAATATTGACTAGGATTTAAAAAAATCTCTTTTTACCGCATTTATAAAATCTATTGAAAAATTATTCATATTCATTTCTTCTTTTTTAATTTGTGAAATAAAATAATTGTACAACATTACTGATGGTATTGCGGCAAGTAGACCTATCGCTGTGGCAATTAATGCCTCTGAAATTCCAGGAGCTACTACAGCCAAAGACGCTGAACCCATTTGACCAATTTTATGAAAAGAAGTCATGATTCCCCATACTGTACCGAACAATCCAATAAAAGGTCCTGTGCTTCCAGTTGTTGCTAACCAATTTATTCTGGATTCCAATATCGCTATTTCTGTATCCATTTGTTTACGTAATACTCTCTCAATATTGTCTATTCCTGCCAAACCATCTTTTGAATTGGAATTATTTTTTGACTCTGCTAGTTTTTTCATTTCATCAAAACCTGCAATAAATAACCTAGCTAAATTACTACCTGCGAAACGATCTTTTGAATCATAAATTTGATCTAGAGAATTTGTTTTTTCAAACAAATGCATAAATGGTAAGTTGGCATTTTTTAAATTTTTAAATTGCTGGAATTTAGAAAGTGCAACACCCCAACAAACAATAGATAACGAAATTAAAATTAACAAAGTTAACTGAACTAAAAAACTAGCTTCTTTCAGAGCTTCCCAACCTGATATATTTACCGCTATATTATCCATAATAAACACCCCATAAACTATTCTTCATATATACTTTAACAAAAGCAATTTAACTTCTAAAGTATAACTGCCTATCAATTAATTTAATCTTTACTAAGGTTAATGAACTTTATGGGGAAAGGTCAAAAAGTATCTAACATCGAAGTTAATAATTTGGGATTTGAAGTCAAAAAGGCTGTTGGATTAAAAGAAATTGCCTCTTTGGTTTCACTTTCTGTTTCCAGGGGGCCAATAATTAATGGTAAGAACCTGTTATTCAAATCTGCTTGCAATGTTTTATTTAATAATTTCACATTATCTTTAGAAAGCTTGGTGATGTAAAAATCCCCTTTAACTTCATAAACTCCATTTAAAAATATTGAACTTAACATTAAAAATCTAGCTCGATCTCCACTTCCCGTTCCATAAACCCATCTTGGAAGTTGAGCTTTCAAACTCGATAAGACAACATCAAAATCACTGTTTATTAAAATTCGATTCTCAATATTAAAAGAATTATTTTTTTTAATAAAAGCACTTAAAATTAAATCCAAATCTTTAATATTTTCTCGAATATTTAATAAAATAAGTTGATCTGGATATTTTTCAAATAATTTTTCAAGTTTAAAAATTTTATATTCTGGTAAAGTCAGACTTAATGCATCGATTTCTTCAGTTGAATGTTGATTCCAATCTTTAATGTTGCTTTCAAGATTTAAATTTTTCGAAATTGCATAAAAATCATTTTTTGAACTCACATAAATTTCCACATTAATACCAAATTTAAATCCATCTTTTAATGAAAGATCTTTATATTTATTAAAATTATCTAATCCATCAATAAAAATAGTTTTATTAACCTTATTAATTACAGGATGATCATACTGAATATATTTTTTATGTGTTCCATAAAAAAATAAGGTGTACCAAACAACAAAGATAAACAGAATACTACCTAAAACTATTTTTAAAAATGCCACATTTAATCCTTCTTATGAAAACACAAACTTTAGTTTTAACTTATCCACCCTATAACTTATACTCTCTATAAATTCTACACTCACTGTATTATTTTTTGACAGCATGCAGATCTTACTTGGAACTCACATTTTTTGCACTATGAAAATAAGAAGTAAGAAATCATTTTAATCAAAATTAATTTAAAAAAATCGCTTTATGGAAAAAATCAACAGGTTGAGTTAAAATCTGAAGTGAACTGATTTGTTAAGGAGTTTTCATGCAAAAAAAACTAAGTTATGAGTTTAACAAAATCTTGATGGTATATTTAATTTTGCTATTATTTGTAATGTTTAATTCAAATTCATTTGCCAGCAGTTCGACCCATAATCAAACAGTAATTCCTAAAGACTGGAAATCATTTTTTTCTGCTAAACCTATAGTCCAAAATGTAGTTGCATCAAACTCAATGCATAAAATTTTAATAGGTATAATAGATTCTGGGGTTGACTACAATCATCCCTTTTTACAAAATAAAATTCATTATTCTTTAGATAAAAAAAATAATATTATTGGAGCAGGTTTAGATTTAATTAAAAATGATAATTGGCCACTTCCCTATCTAGCAGAAACTAAGTTTTTGTACGATACACGAAGAGATCAACTTGATCTTCATGAAGCTCGAAAGATTCAACTTCATTATTTATTATCATTGGCACCAGGGTTAAGTTCCTTTATTCAAGATTTTAGAAACTACACTCAAGAAGCAGATGAAGGAATTGAACATGGTACTCATGTCGCTGGTCTAGCATCTTATGATGATAGTAGGATTGGCATTGTTCCCTATCGAATAATGCCTCAGACAGAAAATGCTGTGACCAATGAGAATACAGGTCTCCGATTTAAGAACTTTAATGAAGAGTTTGTTAATATGGTCTTTCAATCAATAGCAGATGCTAACGCTAAGGGCGTAAAGGTAATTAATTTGTCACTTTCTTTACCTTTTTTAAGGTCAGATCATGATTCGGATAACTTATTGCTACTTTTTAATCGTTTTGAAAAAATAGTTAAAGCATATCCAGATATGGTTTTTGTCACAGCAAGTGGTAATGATAATTCACATTTTGATTTAAAAAATCGAATTCATTTTCCGTGTGGAGTTGAGTCATTTAATGTTATCTGTGTGTCTTCATTGGATGCTGATGGGGAGTTATCTGACTTTACAAATATTCCTCTTATTAAAACTCCAATTATCTACGCTCCCGGAGAAAATATATTATCAACTATTCCTACATATTTTTGCCCTTCAGACAAAATAGGAAAAATTCAAAATTATCTAACTGGAACTTCTCTTTTTGTTGATCCTAACTTAATTCAAAAATCGTTAATAGAAAATCAGAAAGCAAAATCTGATGCCCATTCTCTTGCTAATGAAATTTTAAATGATTGTGATTCATTTTTAAAAACCGATTTATCAAAACCAAATCTTGAGTCTATGTCTGGTACAAGCATGGCCGCTCCAATAGTTGCAAGACTTATTGCTCTAAAAATTTTAAGCCTACCAGATGGTATTAATAAATCAGGTTCAGAGATTTTAACTGAGTTTATGAAAGATTCAACCTTTGAACAAAAGGGACCATTATCAATTTATAAAATCAGAGCCCCTAAACCAACTTGGTACAACTCTGAAGATGATGGATTTGTTACTTGGAGTACTCATTCTAGAGAACCAAAAAGTGATTATTTTGAATTCTATCTTAAGGGTATACAATAAACTGCACTATTTCTATTGCAACCTGGACTGGTATCACTTTCACAAAATTCATTTTCAGGAGTTTTCCAAGTAAAGGCGTTTTTACAGCTAAAATCCTTATATAACTTCTTACTTATTGGTCGTCGTAAATGTGCACTTGAATACTTGGGAGCATTTAAAGCTTCTTTTATTCTGTTGCGCCCGAAATCCCATTGTAAAAATGCCTTCCATCTAAAGTCACTTTCTTTAATTGGAACAGCAGTAACCATCTGTAAACCAGACACTTGGGGGTTAAAACTCAAAGCATCCAAACCATATACATCTATCCAAGAAATATTTTCGTTTTGTATGGCCTCTAAAGCTCTAACATTTTGTGAAAATGCAAATCCACCTTCAATAGCTGCAACTTCATATTTTGTATAAAGTTGTTGAGGATATGTTGCAATGACTTCTTCACCTAAATCTTGAGCCAATTTAATCGGGTATAAGTCAACAGCTCCGGTAAAATAAAACTCTCCATCCTTTTCAAAAGGCTCCAATAAAAATGGATCAGCAATCGAAGCCCTATATGCATCTAAAGTTGAAAAGTCAGATTTAACATCAACATCCGCTACAACATTGGAATAGGGGAAGGCATGATGAGGTTGAATTTTATATCCATCTAAAAGTTTTGCAGTTGATGAATCTGTAAAGTAAACAACTTTAAATAAGGGTTCTATTACGCTTCTTGTTTTACCAATATCATTTTTATTAAATAACGACTTTGAACCTACAAATAAGATTTTAGTACTATTTTCATCAGCAAGAAATTTATCATTTTTTAATTTAATTGGAAAGTATTGCGGTACAGTTAAAATTAAATCTGAAAATACATTTGGTATTTCTCTTCTATTTGCAGCTCGATCAAATACAGTTAATAAATCCCAGACCCAAGCATTATTTACTTGAACAGAACTAAAGCCACTATAAACTTCATGACTTTGCAAAACCTTAAAAGAATCACTTATAGAATTGTCGGAATTATAAAGCACTGAACCTAAACTTGAGCCACATGAAGTTATAATTAGATCAGGCTTCCAGCCCATCTCTAAACCTCCATGTATCATACCTAAAAATGAACCTGGATTTAAACCTCCGCCACTCATAACTAAAACTCTTTTAAAGGGTTTTTTTATAGGTTCAGCGATTGAAAAATTATATGGCAATAACATTGGAACTATTAATGTAATACGAATTAATCTTCTTTTAAAAGATTCAAAAACACTCATTTCTTCACTCCTATTTATAACAAACAAAAATTTATAATGTATTTTCTATTACAGATTGTCGCCAAATTTGAGATTTACCAGTTTGTAGATTAACATCATAATCATCTGTTAATTCTACTATGACTTCGATAGTTGATAAGCCTTTTTTATTAAAAAAATCTTTTAATACTTTTAAGGTTTCAGCTTGAATATTTGAACTTAAGTGCTTGTGGTTGTGATCAATAAAAATTTTGTAGGTTACTGAGTTAGGTTTGTCACACACCATTGAAAAAGTTTTTACTCCATGTGGCATTAGTGGATCAAACGCAAGAGGGTGAATAGTTATTTTGTCTTTTTCTAATGTTGTAAGATAAGGAATTTCATCGGTTCTTCCAATTGCGTTTTCAACAATTTGAAAAGGAGAAGTTTTAGAAATACCTTTTGGTACTAAAATATCGCGCATTTGATAATTTATAAGTGGCATTACAAAATTGTTTAAATTTGTAATTCGAGTTTCAGTAGGTAAAATTTCGAATATTAAATGATCCTCAAATAATTCAATACCACTTTCATTATCTCGGCAAATCCCCATTGAAAATCCTTCAGTACTTCCATAGTGGTTATTAACAGGACATTTAAAAACTTCTTTTAAATAGTTACGATCAGTATTTAATAAAAGTTCACCACCAGATTCAATTGAATCTGGATGAATTTTTAATTTTCCAGAAGCCTGGGCATCTGCAAGTAATAAAAGTAATTTTGCATACCCACTTAAAACGTGGGGTTGAATTTCATTGAGTTGCGATATTACATTTTCAAATGGTTGTTCAATCGAGACAGGGTGATATTCAACAAATTTTTTAGCAATCCATATTTTATCGCAGAAACTCATGGTTTGTGAAGACCCAGCATAGCTTCTTGGAAATCCAATCATTGATATTCTTTTTTTTCGTCTGCGAATTCCTTTGTGACCTCGTGCAACTGTTGGAGCAACACCTTCTATAACTTCAGTTGAGCTTGATAAAAAATATCCTGGTTTACCTGAACTACCAGATGTTTTCAAAATATGGTACTTACCAAGATAAAGCTGGGTAGGATCATGGGATTCAACATGATTATGCACCTCAGATTGATTAATCTTTGAATCAGTTACAATTTCATTAAAGTGCTCTTGGATAATCTTTTTAGTAAGAACCGGAAAATCTTGAGGGACAATAAGTTCGAGAGGTTTATTAATATGTTTTATTATATTTGAATAATAAGGAGATTTTTTATTAACAAATTTTAAAAGTTTAAGCCATTTTTGTTTTTGAATATAAAGCATTTCTTCACGATTTAAACGTGATACTTTTGAATACTTAATAATACTTGAAATATACTTTAATGATAACATCGAGAACTCCTCAGAGTATTGTAGTCAATTGAGAATTAATCCCTAAATCACCATTAGTGAATCAAACTAAAATTTTGATTTCATTATGATGCCGACCCCTCGCACACATCCAGAGGGGTGATATCACAACTCTTAGATAGGTCAAGATATATGATCTAAAATGAAATTTAGATAAGTAAATGAATATATAGTTAGATACTAAGCCTCTTTTTGAAAATTTTATTATTCATCTTCACGAGGTAAATCCTCTAACTGCTGTTCTGTGATTTCAGGAGCTTCGCGTGCTTCTTGGGGTTCTTCAACTTTGACACTAGGTTGGTTAGGAAAATAATCAAGACTTGAAATAGCTTCTGTGTAAACTCCTTCGTTTATAGAATGAGCTTTATAGAGTCCTGTAATAATAGTTTTCATTCGTTTTCGGGCAAATCGAGTAAGCTCTTTTCTAAAAAATGAGATAGAATATTTTTCTGGGGAAGGGAGAAGAAAAGCCAAAAAGGCAGATTCATTAAGGGTAAGTTGCGAAGGATGTTTTTTAAAATAAAATTGAGAAGCTTTTTTAACTCCAAAAATATTTTTCCCGAATTGTACTACATTTAAATACTTTTCTAAAATTTCGCTTTTGGTTAAATTTTCTTCAATTCGGACCGTAATCCATGCTTCTTTAAATTTTCGCCATAAAGTTTTATCTTTAGATAAAAAAAGATTTTTAGCAAGTTGCTGTGTAATCGTAGAACCACCTCGAGCAAATTTTCCTTTTTTAAGATCATGCTCAACTGTTTTTTGAAGTGACTCCCAATCAAATCCTTTATGATTATAAAATAGTGAATCTTCAGACGCTAAAACTGCTTTTTTTACAAATGGAGAAATTTGACTAAGTTTAACATATTGTCCACTTGTAGGACAAAGATTGACTTGATACATACTGGTGATCATACACCCTTTTATTTCTTTTGCAGAAGGCAGTGTAAGCCAAACCCAAAATATGACCAATGAAAATATAAAACTAATTAAAAATGAAATTAGAAAAAATTTTGCAAAGAATTTTCTCAAACTTTAACTCCTATTTTGCAGTGCCCATTGTACACTTCGTTCAATTGCAATTCTTGCTGGCATAGGATTAAAATCCAATTCTTTTTTTGCTTTAGAATTATCAAACCAATGGAATAATTTTGCAACTCTGGCTCTCTCGGCCGGTATCGGGCCTTTAAGATTAAATAAACTTAAAAAGTCATCTAAGCAAGCTATTAGCTCTAAACAAAAAGATGGCATAAGATACTTAGGAGGTAATGATTTTGCAACATCTGCTATCATCTGAAAGACTTCACGCAAATATAAATTTTCTCCAGATAATATATATCGCTCTCCAATTCGACCCTTACGAGTTGCTGTAACTATTGCGTTAACAACATCCTCAACAGCAACAACAGAGACACCACCATTTGGATAGAATAGCATTTTACCTTTTGTGACTTTGAGTTGTGTAGAGCGACTCCCCTTTTGAGCATCACCAGCACCATAAATGGTCGAGGGATTTACAATTATTGCCTGTAAAGCTCTTTCTTTTACAGCTTTAAGAATATAATCTTCAGCAGACTTTTTTGTTTCAAAATATCCAAAATTATATTTATGCATATTGTATATCGATGTTTCATTTAAAATAGTTTGTTCAGTAAAACTAGCGCCAATTGTAACCACAGAACTTAAATGTAATAATTTAATAGCAGGATTTATTTCTAAAATAGCATTCACCACGTTAATGGTGCCTTGGACATTTACTTTTTCCATCAATTGTAATTCTTGATGTGAGTACCCTACATATCCAGCAAGGTGAAAAACAATTTCAATATTTGAATTTGAAAGTGCATTTTTTATTGAAGTTAAATCAGTAATATCGCCAATACACTTTTCAACTTTTAAATCTTTGATTAAACTAAGATCACTACTTTTGCGGAGCAAAACTACAACTTCATACCCATCTTCAAGCAATTTTCGAGTTAACCATGAGCCCAAAAAACCATTTGCACCAGTGACTAATACTTTCATATAATTAACCTTTTGACTCTTTGTTTGGGATCTTTAGATGTTTGGAATTAAAGTTATATTTTACTACTGTTTGTTTATTATAAAAATATAATGAAATTTTTGAAATTATAAAACCAATCAATCCACCAGCTATGATATCACTTAAAAAATGTACCCCATTATAGAGGCGTGAAAAACAAGTCAGAAGAGCAAAACTCCAAACAATATAAAATACTTTTTTATTGTTAGGATAAAGTGAAGTTAAAATAGTTGCAATAGCAATGCTATTGGCAGCATGATTGGAAACAAAACTAAACCCTGAGGCTGGTGAAATTGGTTCAATTTGATTAAAAGTTACAAAAGGCCTCTGGCGAGCAAACGCTTTTTTTATAATTTGTCCACAAAAAACATCAACGATAATTAAATTAAAAACTAAAAAATAAAAATAGGTAATTTTAGCTTTACCTAATTTTAATATCCAAACAATAAGAACTGGCAATGTAAATGAAAGAGTAAACCAGAATTGTTTGTGAAGATCGGTGTAAAACGGAAAAAACCAATTACCAAAATCATTCCGAAAATTATTTTGTACAAACAAAATAATTTGAGAATCATAAATCTCAATTGCACTTAAGCACTCGAAAGTACGGATACAATAAATGGCCATCATTTTAATTTAAGTATTTTCATAATAAAAGTCTATTTTTATTTTCGAAATTTTTTTGATCTTCAAAAGTTAAATTAATTAGCTTAATTTATTGGTACATATAAACCTAAGAGCTAAATATTAATTTTTAATCGTACAAAGTTTTTACACTGTAATAAATTAAAAACAGTTTAAGCTCAACTGAATAACAACATAAGACAGAAAAACAAATAAACTTAGATAGTTAATTACTCTTAAAAGCATACTTAAAGTGGCACTTCAATTGCAGAATCAGATTCTAGGAGAATAACATATGAAAAAAATTAAATTATTTAAAATTTCTGATATATTTAATATTTTAGAAAAAAGAAATTTCAAGTTTTCTCAAAACTTAAAATTGAAATCTATTATTCTTCAAGTTTTATTTTTCAATTCTCTAGTCTTAATTGGTTTAAGCGCATCATCCAATACTAATGCAACAAAAAATATCAAACTAAATTCAGAAAATTTACCACCAAACCTTTATATTATTCAGTCAAATAGTGACAAAAGAATTTCATTATTTGAAAAGTGGTATATTGCTTTTAGAAATATCAAAATGTTCTCAAATAAATATAGATTTATTGATCTATTAAATTTAAATAACAATTCACCTCAGTATGGTAGTTGTATGGTCATTAAAGAATTTGATAACTACAATATTGGTGATGTAATTTCAAATAATACTTATTTAAAAGATATCAACTCAAATTTAGATTGTGAAGGAAGTGAGGAAATATTTGGATTAAATGATGAGAGATACGAATCAATGTTTCATTTACTTCAATTTGGCAGCCATATTTCGAATTTAGAAAAATTAACTTTAAAAGGTACTGAAGAAGAAAATTATTTTGATAATTATAACGTTGCTAAAATAACTAACCCAATTCTATATCATACAACTTTAAAATATGCGACAATTCAGTTTAATAAATATTATGCAGCTCTAGGCACTAATACTACTTTAAATGAATCTGAATTTGAACGTATATTAAAATTGGATGTTTTTAATTCTAATCAAAAAGTTTCCTTTTATAATCAGTTTTTAAATTTTGTTCAAAAAAATTATTATAAAAAAGAAATTCATCCAAAAGATTCTCAAAAAAAACAAGAAAGTGTTGATTTTAAAAACTTTATATCAGGTCTTGGTTTTTATTTAGAAGATCCACTACTCCAAACTAATTTTCTTAATTTCATTAAAATCTTCATGAAGAAAAAAAGTAAAAAAGAAAATCTTAATAAAAATTTAGCTGAATCTATTCAACCCAAAATTAAATTAGCTTCTCCTGTAGATCAAAAAAATAATAATGAATGTAATGATGCACAATATTTAACTCATGAATTAGATTTGAAAGCAAAAAGTAATATAAAAGAAAATGACGATATATACCAAGCAAAGGATGTAGTTTTAAGTTTAAATCATAACAACTGTGCATCTGAACTAATTACGAGTAATAAGAATAATAATAATCAAACAGAAACTTCATCAAATATTGAACAGGCAGACACTGAGCAGCTTAGTTATATCTTTAAAGAACCAGTTATAACTAATTTTGACTATTCTGACGAACTAATGAAAAGTTGTTCAGTAAAAACAATTAAAGAATTTTTGGATCAAATAAGGGATAAAGGGGTTGAAGTTAATAAATACTATGAAGAAAATAAAATGAAAACTAAGTTAACTTATTTAAAAAATGAAGCACAATTAGTCAAAAATTCATTATTCAATTTAAACAAGCTTCCTTTTTTTAAGGATTTTTTGAATTATATAAAATATAAAGAAAATAGATCAAAATTAAATATGCCAATTTGTGTATCTAACTTATTATATGGATTATCATATTCTGAAGATGAAAAACTATTTGAAAATCAATTTTTAAAAAATAAATTAACTGAAAAAAATCCATATTTTTTTAAATATCCATCTGATAATGAATTAAACGATAAAAAACTAACTTGTGATATATATGGAAATGTAGTTTTTATAGATCCACGTAATTCAATCAATCATACATTCGGCGGTAGAATTACTAAAAATAATTCCCAAAGTTACAATATTGAAAAAACATATAATACTCCAATGGAGTTTTATAACGATGTGGTTTCTTATTTCTATAAATTTAGCCAAAACTATCAACCTTCATTTCTTGATAGTAAAATAAGTTTATCTGATTATTGGGGTCAGTGGATTATTAATAAAACATATAGTGAAAAAATTGTTTCAAACTTTTTACAAGTTTCAAATGAATATCAAAGTGAAAATTTTATACTCTTTATAGATCCAGATAAAATCAATTTAACTAAATATATATTAGAAAATTTTAAAAACAGAAAACAAACTTTTACCTGCGACATTAGTTCAATTGATAGTGAGTTAACTAGTATGGCAGTTGAAACAGAAATAAAAAAAGTAGAAATCTTGGCTAGTAGTGCAAGTTACGATGAATTAAATCAAAACGCAAAAACTCAAAATGGTCTTCAAAAACTTTATGAAGAGTCTACTGGTAAAATAATTAATATTTTAAAAAATAAATGTTCGCAAAAAATAAACTTCAGCGGAGAAAAAAATGAAAAAACTAAATAGAAGTATCTCATACATAGTTTCTATTTCAATATTTATTTCGTCAGTATTTTCAAATTTTGCTTATTCAGCTGGAGGAGTAAATTCAATTTATTTCGGAAACAGACAAGTAACCTCAAGTAACTTAAATAGCGATATTCAATATTATATAATTGGATATAATTCAAAAAAGATGAATTCCAGCTATTCACATTTAAATGGCCAATCAATCTCAAATTTTGTCAAAAGTGCTCCTTTAGATATGCAGGTTGCATTTTCTGATTTTGGAAACAATCATCATGGCAACAATAAAAACTCCTCAAATGGAAATATAAAAAATGTAGATCCTGCCTATTTGCAACTTATTGAAGATATGCTTCGAAATGGTCAGAAGCCAAGAGAAAGATTGGTAGATATGTTTCGAAATAGTACCTATGAAGGTATTAAAACTTACCCAAGTCAATCAATTTTTATGGCAGGAGTCTTTGGTTTCAATTCAATTTTACAGCTTCAATATCAGTATGGCTTAAATCCTAACTCACTTGTACAGTGGTGGAATAATGAAATGAATCCCATACAAAGATTTTCTCTTTTAATATTTTTTATTGCTGCAGGTATTTCTGGAAATATAATAATGAAAATTGCTGGTAACATGAAAATGTCACTTGCAACGGCAGAATTAATTCGTGCTCCGTTAACTTTAGCAATTGGATCTCTCTCCTCGAGACTCACTTCTGAGATTTTAAATAATTTAATTAATGACCCTAAATTAAAAGCATGCGGAGCAGTCCAAAAAGCAGAATTTGCTAACAAAATCTCTGGTGATGGCCATGCAATGGACCAAGCAACTATTCAAGCATGTCGAGATGCAGAAGACGCTTATGCATATAATTCTATGTTAGAGAGATTTGGCCCAGAAATTACTGCAACATTTTTTACAGCACTCTTGAATATTCCTGCTGCTATTGCTTTTAGATCTATGTGGTCTTATGCAAAAGCTGGTATAGTCGGTCAGATCAAAAATATTAACAAAATGAGAATGGTTATAAATGATTTTACAGTCTTGTGGGGTGGAGCTAGTGCGACTAGCGACCTAAAAATGTTAGGAATAATGGCACGTGGTAGTATTTTGAATTCAAGTGCAGCTGTTGGGAAGGTAGCTGGAAAAGCTGCAAATAGTGCAATTAAAGTAGGGGAGTTTTTAGTTGATAAAACTAAATGGCTACATGGTTTTACTTTGGCTGGTTTTGGAAGTTTAGAATTATTCTTAATTTCAATGGCTGTTGTAATGGAACCAATAGTAAGTTTTTATAATAATCAAGTATCAAAACCTGAAGAAATTGAAGATATTACTTTAAATATAAGACATGAACTTGATGAACTTCATAGTAATAATTGGAAGGAAGTTGATGATTATGTTTGTTCTCAAGAAAATAAAAATTTATCTGCTACTCTATGTCGACCAGAATTAAGTGAAAAAATTTCTTCATTACACGAAAAGCTACGAAATTTACGTTTATCATTAATGCAAGAACCAACTCAAGCATTTGGATTATGGATAGAAAAAGTTCATGATAGTTACTTATTAAACGAAGCCACAAGTCAATTTTATTTAAACTTATTACAAAATATTAAAAAAATTGCTGATACAAATATTCTTAAAACTAGCGTAAAAAATTTTGATCCTAAAAAATTAAAACCACATCCTTTTGAATATAATAACTACTTTAATGGTGTATACCCTGAGGGAGTTAATATATCTGAAATTCATAAAATTTCTGGTTTTACCAATAATAATACAAAATATTATGAAGCTCAAAGTTTACATATTAATACATCAATTGAGTCAATGCTAAGTGATTTAACTCAATTTGGATATAACCAAATTTTAGATTCTAGAAAGCCAAAGGGCGCCAAAGGGAATTTGGTTGAACGAATTACTGAAGATCTCAAAGTTGGGTCAATTGGTCTTGCAAAAATGGTTACCGAAAAAATTGAAAAAGCAGTTAAACAATTCTCGAATTCAAAACTTTTTGAATCAAAACCCAAAAAAGAAAATCAAGATTCAAAGAATTCTAACTTATGTACGGGTGAACCAATCGATACCTATCAGGATCAAATTAAAAATTTATCAGAAATTATAGGTTTGCTCTACATAACAACTGAAGATAAAAATACTATTACTGAAAATAAATCATGGAACACAGATCAAAAACAAGCATTCATTGATAAACTTTACTCTCGTCAAAGAGATGGGTTAAATAAATTAACATGCATTATAAAAAGTTATGAGTCTAGATTTTATTCTAAAATGATGATTGGATCAGAATCCTTAGCTGGTAGCATAGATCAATGGTTTACTGGTGCACAAATTAATACTTCAACATCCAATGACTATTTACCATTGGAGCTTTTTGAATCCTTAAATTTTTATAGACTTTTGAAAAGATTAGCTATTAAAATTGGTAGTCCTTTTGAATCACATAGTGGTTACGATTCTTATCTCGGTACTTATGAAGTATTTGAGAGGTTTGGCAGTAGATATAAGTCTATTAACCATCCAAATAATTTAAATGGAATTGATACACCTAGAACTGTTGATTATATATTAACAAGTGCAGTATGTGGTCCAAAAAGCAGCCAACTAATAGAACAAACCTGGTGCTTCGAAGGATTAAGTGGTGAAAAAACTTGTGGTGGCAATGATAATTACCTGCCTCCACGAATTATTTCTCGCGATTTATCAATTTGCAAATATAATGCAACAGGTTCTCAGATATTAGAATCACTTCATAATGAAATTCTAAAAGATGAAAAAAAATCTACGAATCATGAAATAACTTCAGACCAAAAAATTATACCAAATTTTAATTTGATTGCAAATAACCTTCCACAAAAAGAAGACCTAATATGTGAGAATGATGAAGAGCTTAAAGAAGAGGATACTATTCGTCTAAATAAAGAAAAATCGAATAAAATATTAACTTATAATGGATTTTCAGATTGGTGGAATAAAATTGAAGAAATTCAATTAATAAGTTTATGGAATAAGTACACTAAGGACTACTCAATGGTATTGAAAGAGTTCAATGAATTATACCATGATAAAAATTTTTTAGTAAATGGATCTATTAAAGATCGTTTAGTTGAGGAGATACCAGAAAAAGTTAAACTATATCTCAATCAAATAAATTCAAATTATCACAATCAAGGTTCTGATAAAGATAATTATTTTGATATCGATAACTCCAATAATAGATTTAATAATGGTATTTCATATGGTAAATCATTAATAGAGGAAGCTAAAATTTATATTTATTTAATTAATTTTATTTTACAAAGAATTAATAATTATTATCAAGAATTGTCAGATACCTCAAATATCTCGAATAACTACTCAAGGGCATCTATATATGGATTACCTCAATTTAAGTCTTTTAATAAATTATGGAATTCAGATATTATGCAAGAAGGATTAACTGATCAAATAAATTCTAAAACTTTTAAATATCTTGCTGAAGTACTTAAAAGCTTTATTGATATTGAATATAAAGTATCGCAACAAATTTCAAGTTTTTCTAGAGGTGATTCAGTTTCAAGTAATATAAAAACTCTATGTAATTTCAAACTGAATGCAAAAAATTTAGAAAAAGAATTCGAAGAAATTCGAGAAAAATTAAACTCAATCGATACAATCTATAATTACAAAAGTATTAATTATGTAAAAGGTCAGGCATTAACTCCTGTTCAAAATGAACTTAAGGTAGTAGGAGAGTTAGTTCATTACCTTAATGAAATTATTGGAGGCTTTGAAGTTTTTAGTGCATATGTACAACCATTAGACATTAAAAGATTACGCTCAGCTGAAGATAAGGAGTTTTAGTATCAATTTAAAACAGAGAAAACACTTTGAATATGCTATAAAAAATAAAATTCAATAAGCTGGTATAAATATTGAATAGGTTAATAACAACAAATTAAAAAAAATAAAATTCACAGTTTAAAATAAATATAAGTGAATTAAAATATTAATTTAAAAACATAGGAGAAAAAATGAACTCAAAATTGTCACTAATGATAACAATATTAACAGCTATGACTATTAATATGAATTTAGCAAATGCTGCTTTAAATGGAAAAGGCAAAGGTAAGACAAACGATATTAATATGGAGAGTGAACAACCCGATTTGCAAAGAGGGAAAATTCGATCTGAAGCTAAACAGAGTGATGTTAAGGTCACTTATGATAAAGTAGAAACTGATTTAGTGGAATTGATTAAAAGAGATATTTTAGAAAAAGCTAAAATAAATGCAACAATTGAAAATGGAAAAAGATTAGCTAAATCTGCTTATGATTCATTAATTAGTAATCAAAAACAACCTAGTGAAAAAGGCTTTGCAGACCTTACTAATCAAGAAGGTCAAGAAGGTGGTCTATTCTTAATAGGAGCAAAAGAGTACGCTAATTCTGCAACAGATGGCGTGGCATTTACAGCTCTTTTGAATAGAGTCGCTGAACTTAAAAATGAAGGATTAGATGTTGAAACTGCTTATAGAAATGCAAAAGCTGAGATCTTAGAATCAGTCGCAGTAGGTAAAGAATTACCATTTGAAACTTTTGAAGAATTAATGAAAGCAATTAAAAACTGTGCTCGAGGTATTTTAGGATTAAAAGCAAAATAATTAAAGGTTACCATAATCTATATTAGTTTTCTTTTAATGAAAAAGAAAACTTTGAGTTTTAATCTACTGATATACAAATCAAAATAACTTTTTTAAGCCTATGATTTGAAAATCATAGGCTTAATTTTTTTAGCAATACAACTCTAAAATTTAAGTTCAGGTAAAAATATTTTTAACTAATTATAGATTATAATAATTAGTATTTTCCAACCCGAAATTTAAACCAAACTTGTAACTTAGCAGACATCATTTCACGTTATAACTTGTAAAGGTAAGCAACCTGAAATAAATTAGATAGACTGTCCAATTTAATATACCTATTTTTATTTCCGAATGTTATTTGATTTTAACCTAATTCGGTTTTTTTAATTCTTAATTACATTTAATTTGAATTTGAATTATGTTCCAACACTTGCAACAGTTGCATTTGACTTCGTTGGATTTAAAAGTAAATGACCTCCCACAAACTAAGAAGGAGGTCATTATGATAAAATTTATTTTCTACCCAAACAAGCATTGGGTAGATCGTCATAATTTCAAGAAACTTTATAGAATTTTAAAATTAATTTTATTACTTTTAAAAATTCTTAAAAAGTTACTCGAGCTTTTTAGTGGTACGTTTCTGAAGTAATTTGGAACTTGGTAGTACGTTTGTTGTTTTGAAATACAAATAATAAAACATAACTCGACCAATGAATGGAAGAATTTACCGTGGGGTGTTCATTATTACATGGATATATTCAACGAGGTCACTTCTTCTTCTTTTTCCTATTTTTTCATTTTTTTCCCTAAATAATCTTATTTTATTAAAATTTATTTTATTTACCAGATTTTTATCTCCGGATAAAAATTTGTGTTTAACCTAATTCGGATTTTTTAATTTTTGACTACATTTAATTTGAATTTGAATGATGTTCCAACACTTGCAACAACCGAATCTGACCTCGTTGGATTTAAAAGTAAATGACCTCCCACAAACTAAGAAGGAGGTCATTATGATGAAATTTATTTTCTACCCAACAACACATTGGGTAGATCGTCATAATTTCAATAAACTTTATAGAATTTTAAAATTAATTCTATTACTTTTAAAAATACTTAAAAAGTTACTCGATCTTTTTAGCGGTACGTTTCTGAAGTAATTTGGAACTTGGTAGTACGTTTGTTGTTTTGAAATACAAATAATAAAACTTAACTCGACCAATGAATGGAAGAATTTACCGTGGGATGTTCACTATTACATGGATAAATTCAACGAGGTCACTTAATACATAACTATGATTTTATTTTTTCATTATTTGTTTTTAGTTGGGCTGATCTTTTCCAATTTCAAGCATAATTTTGATCCATTTTTGTCTCAGAAAGCCCATTTTATCTAAATCTTCACCACTACCGATAAGTTTAGTTTTTATTAGAGAAGCTGCCATTAAACCAATAATTAATAAGAGTATATACTCTAAAATAATTTGTCCTTTTTGATCGAATCTGTTCACATTTTTATTCATGCTTAGTAATCGTATTCTGTTCCTTCAGTATTTGAATCCCAACGATCTAGTTCGCCTGCTATATCATCAGTGATCGCACGTTTATTACTCCAAGTTTCAAATGATAATTTTACTTCTTTAATAATTTTTGGAATTAAATCTTCGGAGTCATCTGCAATCAAACCTAAAATTGTTTCTTCTTCCCAAATATCTTGTCCAAACAATTTTATGTTTCCATTTATTTGTTCTTGCGAATGATTTGGAAATGAAGTTTTAAAAACTTCTTCTGTTGGATAAACCATGATAAGTACAGTTGAACCTGCCGATGTCTTTGAATAATCTTTTACACTGTTAAACATTGGCGCTAATTGGTCTTGAAGTGCAAAGTAAATCTTCAAGGCATTCGTTTCGTGAAATTGAACAAAATAAATTCTAACTGGTCCATCAAATATGGCTGAGTTAAACGCATTATGAAAAAAACGAGATTGGGTTAAGGCCGAAAACGGTGCCCTCATGAAATCCTCCTTGTTTTGTTTCAAATTCTAATCCTTGAAAATGAAATATACTTAAGCCTATTGATATTGATAAAAGTCTGGCAAAGTATTTTTAAGAAATTTTCAGTAAATGTCATTTTTAATGCAATGAATAACATTTTAATCTTAAACAGAGCATTGTCTAGACCTGTTTATTTACTTTTTGATTTCATAAAATCAATTTACCATTTAGTATTAAATTTGATTTTGTTATAAAATGACAATTTAGTTTACGTTATTTTTTAATTTTGATGCGAAGTGATGTTATTTATAAATACTAACGTAAGTTTGGGTCTTTCACATCTAAAGTCATACTACACAAAGTCCGATAACGGACTTAATAGATTTACAACTGGGGTATTCGATGTATTTACACAATTTATTAAATTATTTTTTCACCTTATCTTTATATTCTACATTTATATTTTCTACATTTGCTCATGCTCAATTTATTAAAGATGAAAATATTTATTTAGATTTAACTAAAGTTGGCGCAAATTATTTTAATCATCCCACATATGAATATCCTTTTGAGTTCAAAAAAAATACCACATTGTATAGCGAACTCATACAACAGTATTTTTCTGGCCAAGAAATTAATGAAATTTTAAAAGCAGCTTCATCTTATACTAACTTAAGCCGTATTTCTGCTGGAACTAGATATCGACTTATCAGCGATTTATCTCCATCTCTTAGGTGGAGTGGTATAGAATTTAAATTAAGTCCAACTCAGTTTTTAAAAATTGAAAAATCACATCTCAATAATAATTGGATAAGTACTATTCATCAAAAAGAAATCAAGATTCGACTTGTCAGCTTTACTGGAAAAATTGATTCTTCTTTATGGCAATCTGCTGAAGATGCTCAAATGAGTCGTGAACTGATTGCAAACTTTGCTGAGGTATTTGCTTGGCAAATTGATTTTACCAGACAAGTTAACGAAAATGATACATGGAGAATTGTTGTTGAACAACTAACTTCGGAAAATGAAGTTGTCGGTTGGGGAAAAATTCTCGCGGCAGAATACAACACTCCAACCAAACTCTATGATGCTTATTATTATGAGAAGCCAAATCAAATTTCAGGGTATTTTACTAAAGATGGGAAAAGTATTGCTAAGTCACTCCTAAGAACACCAATTGAATTTGCAAGAATATCTTCGGGATTTAATTTAAGAAGGCTACATCCTGTATTAGGAATCAATCGACCACACAAAGGAGTTGATTATGCAGCTCCTCGAGGGACTCCAATTAGATCAGTTGGTGATGGTAAGGTACTTGAAGCAAAATACACTGTCGGTGGTGGAAATACGTTAACAATTGTTCACAACTCAACATACAAAACTCGTTATTTGCATCTTCAAGGTTTTGCTTCTTCCGTCAGAGCTGGTTCTCAAGTTAAACAAGGGCAAATTGTTGGTTATGTTGGTACAACTGGTTTATCTACTGGTCCACATTTGCACTTTGAGTTTTATGAAAATAATAATTATAAGGATCCACTGAAGGTAGACCTTCCACCTTCCCGTTCAATACCTAAACAACTTGTTGCTGACTTTTTTAATATTCAACAAAAATGGGCAACCCTATTACCGCCTTGGCCTCGAACAATTGCAAGTGTTGACTCTGGCCATAACAGCAACAGTAATAAAAATTAGTTAATTCTAGTGTGAAGATGAAAGAAACTCTATGTCTGTAAATTCTGAAACGTCTCAATCTGTTGATTCTTTCTCTTCTTCGATTTCTTCACTGACTTTAATAGCAACACCTATTGGAGATAAAAACGATATTTCTCTCCGTGCTCTTTCATTATTGAAAGAAGCAGAGGTTGTAATTGGAGAAGAGTTTAAAGAGCTAAGTAAACTTCTTAAACTCAATCAAATTGAACGAAAAGAAATGCATGTCATTAATGAGCATTCAACTCAAGAAGATATCAATGAAATATTTGAAAAATGTAAAAATAAAAAAGCTGTACTTGTCAGCGACTGTGGAACTCCAGGATTTTGTGATCCAGGATTTCAGTTAGTTAAAATTTTTAGAAAAAATAAATTAAAAGTAACAAGTGCACCTGGAGCTTCAAGTATTATGACCTTGCTTTCGCTTTCAAGTGAGCGAATTTATGAATTTTACTTCAAAGGTTTTTTACCAGCAGAAACTGAAGCTCGAAATAAAGAACTTAAATTGCTCAGTCAAAATTTAAACCCATTTATAATTATGGATACCCCCTATCGATTACAGAAAACTTTAAATGACTTATTAACTTATTTTGCAAAACGCACTTTTCTCTTAGGTATAAATCTTACTCAAGACACTGAGTTTATTGTAGAGGGAACTCCTAATTTAATTATTAAAGAATTAGCAGAAAAGAATATTCAAAAGGCCGAGTTTATAATTCTCGCTTACAAAAATTAATGTTTATAATTGCATGTGTAATTAAATTCTGATCAAATGAGCAGCCTATGGCGGCTCAAACTCAATTTATTAAATTACCAATTGATCATTATCTAGATAAAATTAACTCAATTTTGCTGAATAACAATCAACTCATCATTGCCGCAGAACCAGGGGCAGGTAAAACGACTCGCGTTCCTCCATCGCTAATTTCCGTCACGGATAAAAAAATTATAATACTTGAGCCAAGAAGAATCGCTGCCCGTTCATCATGTGAACGTATCGCTGAAGAACAAAACTGGACTGTTGGAAAAGAAATAGGTTATCAAGTAAAGCTTGAAAATAAAACTTCACCAGAAACAAAAATTATTTTTATAACTGAAGCGTTGTTATGGAAAAAATTACAACATGATCCTTCACTTTCGGATGTGGGAATTTTAATTTTTGATGAATTTCATGAGAGAAATATTTATTCTGATGTATCTTTAAGCTTGGCCACAGAACTTCAAACACTTGAACGATCGGATTTAAAACTTGTGATGATGTCGGCTACATTGAATATAGAACAACTTCAATGTTATTGGCCACACAGTCCATTAATTAAGGTACCGGGGTTAACATTTCCTTGTGCTATATTATATGATAGCAAAAGCCAAACTTTGCGTACTGATTATTTATTTATAGATAAAATGGTTCAAAAAATAAAATTAGTAACTGAAAATAAAATAATGTCTGATTCTGAAAATCATATATTAGTATTTTTACCTGGAACTTCTGAAATTAGACGAATAAAAGAAAAACTTGAATCTGATTTATTTTTTAAAAATATTTTGATATTTGAGCTGCACGGTCAAATTGAATTTGAGGAGCAAAAAAAAGTATTAATCAGTAAAGTTAACAAACCATTTTTATTTAAAATAATTTTAACAACAAATATAGCAGAAAGCAGCCTTACAGTAGATGACGTTGATACCGTTATTGATTCAGGACTAGCTCGTGAATGGGCACTTGATAATAAAAGATTTTACCCGGTACTTAAAACTCAACGTATTGCCAAGGCTTCTGCTATTCAAAGGCAAGGCCGATCAGCAAGACAAAAAAATGGATTTTGTTATAAAATGTGGACTGAGCAAGAAGAAAAAACTTTTATTGATTTCTCGAGTCCTGAAATTTTAAAAATAGACTTAACAGAAACTGTTTTATTTTTAAATACCATGGGTATCACTAACCCAAATAACTTTTCATGGTTTGAAGCGCCAAGTGTAAAACAAATTGATACCGCAATTTCTCAACTTATTGAACGCGGATTGATTGATGAAAAATTAATTATCACGAATCTTGGAAAAGCGGTTAGTAAAAATAATTTACCCTTAGATTTGAGCCTTCTTTTTTGTAAGTTTATCGAAAATAATGAAATCATATGGGGCGCCCAAATAGTCTCAATTTTATCAGAAAAAGATTATTGGAGAAATCAAGATCTAAGCTCACTTGCATCATTAAATTTTGATTCTGATATTGCTATTCGACTTCATGAGCTCAATGAAGATAAAAATAAAAAATACTTTACTTCACTTCATAATTTCGCGGATAAACTTTGCCGCTCATCTCATACAAAGTATTGTTTAAAGCCACTTACTGATATTAATGATGCTGATACAATTCATAAGATAATTTTTGATGGTTTATCATTTAATTTAAGTCGTCGTCGAAAACCTAAAACACTTATGGCTATTCATTTGAGTGGTATGGGTGTTGAACTCGCAACTCGTTCGCAAGTTCAACACTGTGAGTTTTTTATTACACTATCTGGAAGATCTCTTGAAGGCGCTTCTCAATCCATTGTTGATTTTGCTACCCCAGTTAAAAAAGAATGGGTCCTTGGTAAATTTGATTCAGTGATCAGATTGCAGAAAAAAATTGAATATGATGAATCAAAAAATCAGTTCTTTAAATTAGAACAAAAATGGTTGCAAAACATGCCCATTGAAGATGAACTTAAAAAACAATGTTCCCCAGATGAAATCTCACTTGTCGATGTTCTAAAAAATATGTGGCAGTCTATTAAACATAAAAATGATTCATTATCACAATTAATAAAAAGATATCAATGGGCTCAGAAAATTTACCCACAATATTCCTGGCCAGTTTGGGATGAAAAACTTGATCAACAAATAATTGAACTTTCACTTCTTGGTGAAACTAATTTAAAATTTATTGAAGATAAAAATTGGGAAGATGTTTTAATGATCGTATTGGATAATTATCAAATAGAAGAAAATCTAGATAATAAAAAATTATTGCTTTCTAAAATAATAAAATCTGAATTTCCATCACTTATAACTGCACCTAACCAAAAAAAATTTAAACTTGAATATACAGATGATTGCGTAAATCTTAGTTTTAAAATTCAAGACGCCTTTGGATGGAAATCAACTCCTCTAATCGCAAATGGTAAAATTACTTTACGACTAATTTTATTGGGACCACATATGCGCCCCATACAAACAACTAATGACTTAGCATCTTTTTGGAATACTGCTTACAAGCAAATGCGTCCTACACTTAAAGCTGACTACCCTAAACATAAATGGCCAGAAGACCCTACCATCTTATAAATCTTTTATAGGTCTCTTTTAGAGTAAGCTTATTTCCTTCTATTGCATTAGAGTTAAATGATAATTCTAATGAAAGTTGCTCTTTTAATTTTCCAATATTAATTTTAGAAAAAGGTCGCTTAGCTTGAATAATTTTAAACTTATGTTCAATTCGTTTTAAAATTGGTGCGTGAATCATTAAATTCCTTAATAAGGTAAAGGTTAATAATATATACATACCATATTAAGTCTCGTTGTGTAATATCACTAGACAAATAAAAAATAAATTTTAATCTTCAGGAAACGATTTGACCAAAATAATAATAATTTATCAAATTTATTCCAAGAAAAGTAATTCCTATTCAATCCCTAAATAGGCTTTTGCATATTTGTACTTCAAAATTTGAAGGGCTCAAGACCAAATTATTTTTTGGTAAATTTATATTTAAAAATTGCATACGGGCATCTGATGTTTTTAACTTATGATCATTATATTCTGACTCTGCAAAATTATATTGCGTATGATCAGGTGAAATTTTCCAGTAATCATCCCGTTTTGCACCTTCCATATTAAGAGCTTGCACAAAAATAAGTGCTCGTTTTGAATCTTGGAGCTTATACCAATCTAAAAACATTTGAATATTCCGGGTCGCATTGGGATCAATTGTTGCTATCAATTCAAGAAATGACTTATGGTAAGTCAACGCCTTCAATTCATCTGCAAAAATATTATAGGCATCAACTCCAAGGTAGCCAAGACATCCGAGCAAGTGATCCACAGTTATCGAATCCATTCCTACCTTTTCCATTACCAAATATGCGCTTTTAAATTTGGTCAGTTTTGTTACAAGATTTGAACGATCTCCAAAAAATACCGCATCTAAATAAGCTTTTCTACCGCGAGAATAACTGAAAAGCTCGCTTAGCCATATTGACGAATTTCTATGTGTTAACCAATCTTCTTTCATAAAAAGTTGTTTAGATATTTCTTCTTTATATTGATCTTGGGATCTCCTTATAAAATCAACAACAATTTCAGGGTTCTGTCTGACAATTTCGTAATCTAAAACTGCTTCCATCGCCGCATTAAAATACCACGAATCTCCAGTGAAAAATGTTTTCATTTCTGGGATAGCTAATATTGTTATATGAGCTTTAGCTCGTCCGATAAAATCTTTTACTTGTGATTCTGTCCATATTAACTTGTCAAATTCTTTCATTAGGTCATTGCGGTTTCCAATATTATTTTTAAAGTTCAAAAGATTAACAGGATTCATTAGTTCATCAAAAAGATGTGATGAATCTGAGACTGTACCAGGTTCATAAATTGCATTTTGAGAAAACCCATTGATAAAATTAATTGGGATTATTTTATCACTTAAGTTACTCGTTCGTCGATACCAACCAATATTATTTTCGGGATTCCAATTAGCTCGCAAGTCAGTATTGAAATAAGTACCATCTTCAGGATAAAATAACCAACCTTCTTCACTACGAAAATAGTTATTTTTGACAAATAACCACTTTCTAGTTCGGTTGTCATAAAATCTATGACTTGCAGATTCATAAGTCCATTTAGCATTAGAATACATAGGACCTACACTATCGGCATACTCAATGTCCATTTGGACACGTGACTTAGTTGTATCTTCTGCACTTGAAGTTTTATATGTTCCATATCGATCATATGTAGAACGTGCCATGGGATCAGATAATACCTCATAAGCTTTATTCAATTTTGCCATTATAGCATCTGCATTAGGATTATTTAGATTTCGATCTGGATGGAGCTTTTGAGCTTGTTTGCGATAAGCACTTTTGATTTCAGATTGAGATGCTGATTTATTTAATCCTAAAATATTATAGAAATCCTCAGCGTATATATTTAGTGAGAAAAATAAAAGCCCGAACATCAAAAATAATTTAAAATTTTTTAATACGTGTTTAAATATTCCAATTTCGTTTAATTTCGATTGAAAATTCATTGCATATTCTCCTTGAAAACATCTGAATTTAGCATTCCTAAAATTTCAGACCACGACCTAAAACTTGGACCATTTTTTAAAAAGTTTCGATAATCTTCCAATTCTTGACCAATTAAACCTGTAATTTTCTGCAATTCACTTCGTTGCTCAATACTCATTTTTGCAAATATCACACCAATCTGATTTTTTAAATCAATTGCGAGTCCATCTGCAGCAGAAGCTCTACTATTTGGAACTTCAGCACTGATCGCACGAAATTGTTCTTGATAAGCATGTAGTTCACTCAAAACTGTAAGTACATCCAATCTCAGTAAATAGGTTAATTTTTTTTCTTTAGCATATTGGTAAATTGCTTCGAAATCTTTAATATGTAAAACCTCATGAAGTGCAGTAAACGCGTCTGCTTTATGTGACAAAATAACTAAATTTTGTGCGGGCAGCTCCAGTAGTTGCGGTAAATTAGTTACAAGCCACTTTTGATCCTCGCTAAAAGTGACAAATCTTGTTGGATTATCAGGATATGTTGATGCAATGTTAAGATCAATTAACTGGGCTGTTTTTGGTAAAATTAAAAATGCAATTTGATGATGAGATTTTACATTTATGTAACTGCGAATTTGAGTTTGGGTTAAGGGCGCAAAGTCTAAAGAGTTTGCAAATTCAAGTGACGTCATCATATAGCCTGTTCCGTAACCTGTTACAACTTTGGAAATCACTTGCTGAATTCTTTCCCAGCGAGGGGAGAACAATGTCCAACTATCCGGTGTCGATTGTAAACTAAAGGACTTACAGTTAGAACAGAGTTTGTTTGTCGAGAAAAGCCCGCTACATTTATTGGTGCTTATATTTGACATTGCCTTGATATTGAATAGTGACAATTGTAAAAATACAATTGTCCAAAATTTTGACAACTTAAATAGAATATAATATTGGTGAGGTTTTTTGAATGTCATGTTTGAGTAGTAGAGCAATAACTATGCTTGGCTTTATACCACTAGAAAGGGACTTTGAATCATGACGATAACTTTCCAATTGTTGTGGTATCTAAAATCAGAAAATTCTAAAATTTTTCTCTAACAAATTAAAATTTGTTGTTTTGAATTCAAAATCCAACTGGTTTTTCATAATAGAAACCATTTACTGGAACACAAGCACCGGTCCTAACTACTTGACCTTCATGGAGAGTCAAGGACGCACCAAGAGGCGAACCTTGTTCATTAACAAAGACTTCAAAATAACCCCATTTTTCAGACTCACTTTTTCCAAACTGATAAATCAAGGTATTGTATATTGTAGTGATCTGAAATGGAATTAAACCAGTCATATTCGTTAGCTGAGATGGGCCGAAAATACGCAGCAAATTGTTTAGTAATTTTTGAGAAGTTGATTTTTCTCTCTGTCCAGTCAAGACCTCAAGATATGAGATTTCTTCGCCTGAAACCTTTAAATTAACGAGAACTGTTCCAGAAAACCCTTCATTTCGGCTCACTTTTGACTCAACATATTTATTGCCTTCCAAAAAATTAGTCAATTTGGCATTACAGGAAAATAATGGCATTTGGTCATTGGGCACCTTGGAGATACTATCGTTTTCCCCAGCAAAAGTCATAATTCCGGCTAAAACAAAACTCGTTAAAATAAGTATACGCATTTTTCTTCCTTAGTATTTTTTTTAATTGTTGTTAATTATCTAATTTCAAATAAAATTCCACAACATTTGGAACGGTATCGATTATAACAAAATTCAATATTAAATTCACCTGTTATTATTTAAACATTAGAATAAATTTTTCATAAAGACGTATGAGATACTAAATTTCACTAATGGATTACAGATCTAAAAGGCTTCTATAAGAACAATAGAGATTAAAAAGTAGAATGAATTGAATATCATAATTACTTCTTATTCTAAATTCTTAAAATTCTTTTAAGTTACAATATAAGCTATATCCATTGGGTATCCCTGATCCTCGTAATATTAATTTTAAATGAGATTGATCATTAACTAAAACCACTTCAAAAATACTACGGTGAATTTCAAATTCTTTAATTGGTTCAGAATAACAAGCCATCAAAGCCAAAGGGCACCAGACGTAGATATATACTTGGATCATGACGAAAGTGATATAACGACAAGAAGTTATTTTTCTCAAAATAAATTACCATTCAAACCTTTGACGATGCGCTACCTAGATGACGTCTATGGACTAATTGATGGTGTTAAAAATGGCTATGGAAAAGCGATTGTACCTCTCCACCTAATTGAGCATGAATCTAATATAGAAATTCTGGAACCCAAGCGTGTCTTGCGAGTTCCTGTTTATCTGCAATTCTTCAATCAGCCATATCACAGTAAAGTCCATTCAACCTTTATAAATGAGGTGCAGACTTTTTTTAAAGAAAAACTACGTCAATTAATCTAATCTTTTCCAATTGAATTTTGTTAAAGTTTACTTTGAGCTAGGGTTCAGAATTTAGGGTTGGGTTAAAACTCGAAGGGTTCTCTTATGATAATTAGAAAAATAATATTTTCATTTTTAATTATGTAATCTTATAAATCAGCTTTAAACTCAATAACTGATGAGGAAAAACTCGAATTTGCCAAATAAATTTATTATTTCAATCTCTAATGGTAAAGATTTTAATTATCAAAATATTTAAAATTCATATTATTTTGGAGAGGGTTTTAGAAACAAAAGATGCAGTTGGAAAAGTATTTATAATCAAACTCTTATAAAGACAGCTTCAAACACTCCCGAATATGCAAACTTAGAAATCATTGATCCTAGTTATTATTTTACTAGATTATAATTTTTAACTGTATTTTTATTAAAATATGATTAAGTTAGAATTAATATGGATATTTTGCAAAAAATTAAAGACAAGATTATTTATTACCTTCATCGTAGAGATCACAGCGAAAAAGAACTTCGGCAAAAACTGAGTAAATTTGAATTTGAAATCCATGATATAGAAAAAGCAATAAATTGGGCAAAAGAACGTGGTTATATGTCTGACCCCAACCGCCTTAGCGAACGTCATGTCGAACGACTCCAGAAAAAGAAAAAAGGTATCAGATATATTCAAAATTATCTTCAACAAAAAGGTCTCCCCCCTAGCCCAATTAATGATGACCAAGAATATTTGAATGCAAAAAGTTTAGCACTTCAAATTGCAAAAAAAATGAAATTATCTCTTGATATTGAAAAACTTGAACGCGAACATAAAGAAAAAATTGGTCAAAAACTTCTGACCCGTGGCTTCTCAATGGGGATTGTTCGAAAAATAATTTATAGCAATGAGCTAAACTAATATTTACATTAAACATTCATAGACAATTTTTACCAAAAACGATAGAAATAATTGTGAGCAAATAAACTATAGTTTGGGTGAAGGAATTTTATGAAAAGCAGCCAAGTAAGACAAACATTTATTGATTTTTTTAAAAAAAATGGCCATACGCCTGTTACAAGTTCTTCTTTGATTCCAGAAAATGATCCGACCTTGCTCTTCACTAATGCCGGAATGAACCAATTTAAAAATCTATTTTTAGGTTTAGAAAATCGCGATTATAAGCGCGCAGTCAGCTCTCAAAAATGCGTAAGAGCTGGCGGAAAACATAATGATTTAGAAAATGTGGGACACACAGCTCGCCATCATACTTTTTTTGAAATGCTTGGAAACTTTTCATTTGGA
>SXSU01000104.1 GCA_005793345.1 Bdellovibrionales bacterium | reverse complement strand
TTAAATTTTTAAAACCTTCATAATGTTTTCGCCAATATTGTTCTTTTTCTTCTAAATTCATTGAATCCTCCATAAAAAATATTTAATTGGAGAATTATCATAAATTTAAAAAAAGAAAAGCATACCCATTAAGCGCATACGATTAATGTCCTAGGTGTATTAGTTGATTTCAGAAGGCACTTTTTTGATGGTCTAGTTTGAGGTTTTAAGTCATCAGTTCTCTAGAAAGCGGAGTAACTGGATGAGTGAAATAAAAGATAAAGAAATTACTTTAAAAGCCCTTGAAGAAATTCGCAAATCTAAAGAATATTTAAAACCATCAAGTCGGAGATATAGTGAAAAGGAAATGATTTTAATAGTTGATGCTTGTCAACTTTTTCCGATAACAGATGTTTCAACGTACTCTGGTACAAAACCTCCTACAATTAGAATTTGGCAACGAAGATTTAAAGAATGTAAAAGTTCAAATTTAAATTCAGATATTATAAATAATAATGAAGTAAAAAAAGATCACTATAATGGATATCATAAACACTGGCAGAAGGTGTTAGATTTGTGGAAATCAAAACCTGGATTGGGCCCGGCTCAGTTAAGTAATCAACTGAGAAAAGAGAATATAAAAATAAGTGTATCAACAGTTCGGAATATTTTGGAAGAAAATGGATATACACCGCCACGAGCAATAGTAAAATCTGAAAGAGTTTTAAGTTACGAAGCCGCCCGTCCAAGAGAATTAGTGCATATGGATTTTAAACATTTTTATATTCATAAACAAAAAGCATTTTTATTAATTTTACAAGATGATTATAGTCGATTTTTATGTGGTCATAAATTAACGGATTCAGAAAATATAGATGCTGTTATTGAAGCCTTTGAATTTTGTATAAGTAAATATGGAAAAATGCAAAAACTTATGACGGATGCAGGTAGCGCATTTTATAGTTGGAATGGAATGAATCGTTTTCAAAAGTTAATATCTGAGGAGTACGGTATTGATCAAATCAAGGCGGGCTCACCGAGGTCAAATGGTAAAGTTGAATCAGTAAATAAACAAATTGAAAAAGAATTATTAACAGTAAAAGAGTTTTCAAGTTTAGATGATGCAGAAAATGGAATTGCAGATTGGATTGAGTTTTATAATTTTGAAAGAACTCATATGGGATTGTCCAAAGGAGAAGTTCCAGCGGACCGATTTCTATATGGATGGAATAAAAATATAAAAATTCAAAATGAGAAAAAGGATCCAATATTGGAAGATCTTTTAAAAATTGTAATAAGTAAGTTAAAATAAAAAATAATTTGCATATTAATAAAAACTCTTTAGGCTTTATAAATATGAATCTTGATGAAATACCAAAACATTTTCAAGCAGCCTGCGCTTATTTGGCACGTCCAATGCTTGCTCGTATGAATATTAGGTATGAAATGAAAGATGTTTGTAAAGCTTTAGAGATTGAACATCACTCGATGCTCAGTTCATCTCGAAAGATGGGAAAATTATTATTTTCAAAAAAATCAAATGAAGATTATGAAAAATATATTGCATTGAAAACACAACTCAATGAGGAAATTTTTTCTAAAAATATTTATGAATTTAAATCAAATAATCCAAATTGTTGGATAAAAGATGAGCGTCATCAGATGAGCTCTGAATTTAAAGATTTTTTAATCTTAAAAAAAGAAGAGTTCAACTTATCATGGGAGGATGTACATCGATTGCTAGGCATACCAGTAGATACTTTAAAAAAGTTAAAGGGTCAAAAATCAACTGACAGAGATGATGATGAAGACAATAGTAATGGTTCCTCTTTAATGGAAATACCAGATCATATTATTTGGAAGTTAAGAAAGTATTTTCATTCAAGAGAATCAAAGGCATCAGTCAAAGAATTTATTGAAAAAAATCCAGATGTACTTTCGGAGATGAAATTAGATTATCGAGAATTTTCTAGTTTATTAATTCGTTTGGGTTTTATAAGCCCAAGAGGTATTTTTTTAAACAACACAGGCTTAGACGTAATAAAAAGATTTTCACCAAATGCAATTTGGGGCACTGATGGAAAAAATATAAATATTGAAATCAATGGAGTAACGCATCGTTGGGTGTGGCAGTGTTTGATAGATTATAAGACAACAGTTTTAGTCGGTGGAGTCATAAATAAATCAGAAACAACAGATAATCTTTTAGAAGCCATTTTGCAAGCAAGAGAAACTCTTGGTGTATCTCCAATGGCAATAGTATTAGATAACCGTTTAAGTGAAAATCTACCGGCGATTAAGCAGTATTTAGATGAAATGGGAATTGAAATTATTAAAACATTTCCTGGAAACTCAAAAAGCAATGGAATTATTGAAAATAACTTTAGAGTTTTTGAAAAATGGGTACATGGTAATGATGGCGTAATTAAAATCAATGCCCAAACGCCAGAAGCTCTATCTTTATCAATTGCAAAGCTATTAACAGAAGTGTTTACACAACTTCGAGGTCATTCACCACGTGCAAGTCTTGGTGGGAAATCCTCATCTGAGGTTGCAAAAAATAATTTCCCTTTATCAAATGAAGAATATCAAAGAATTAAAGATGAAATCAAAGCATTAGCAAGTCGATTTAAAAATGAATATTCTAAACCTATTACAAGTGAATCAAAAGAACAGGCACTTTCAATTGCCATTGAATTAGTAAAACCACCAAATTTAGATCTTTTTAAAAAGCGATTAAGTGCTTCTATATTTACAGTGGAATTAATATTAAAAGCCATTGGTATTTTTAAAACACAAGTTCAAAAGAATCCAGAAAAACATTTTGATCACACTTACTTTGGTGGTATTTTACGAAATCTATACAGATGCGCATAAATTCGGGGACATAGTTGAAATTTATAAAATGCTTTGATAAAAGCATTTTATGCAACCAAGATTTATCAAATTACATTATAGAACTCGAAATAAATTAAATCAATTATTGAGAGAATCCGCTGCTGATGGGTATGACAGAGTTTCAAAGAGAATTCATGCAGTATTACTCAACGATCAAGAATATACCAGTGGAAAAATCTCAGAGCAATTACAAACTTCTAGATCAAAAGTCTCAGAATGGCTTAAAATATACGAAGAGCAAGGGTTTGAAGGATTAAAAGAAGGTGAAAGATCTGGTCGCCCCTCTTTTTTAACAGATCTTCAAAAAATATATTTGTGTGATATTATTGACAGTGGCCCAGTTGCTTTCGGATATGCAAGTGGCATCTGGACTTCTAAAAGAATTGCCCGAGTGATTTTTGAAGAGTTTGGGATTACTTATCATCCAGGGCATGTTCGAAAACTACTTGTAGAATTTGGCTTCTCTGTTCAATCGCCAAAACGGCTGTTAGCCTTGGCTGATAAGGATAAGCAGTCGATGTGGACTAGTCAAACTTATCCGAACATTAAAAAAAAGCAAAATCAGAAGGATCGAGAATAGTTTTTAATGATGAAGCATCTTTTCGCGAGGATTCAACACTTCACAAAACTTGGTCTAGAATCGGATGCCAACCTGTTGTACCAGTTACTGGAAAAAGAAATTCCATAAAAGTATTTGGGTGCGTTGATCTCTATTCAGGCGACTTTGAATATATGATCGATGATTGGTTCAATTCCGCATCCTATATGGTTTTTCTGGAAACTACATTAAGTAAAATGTTTGAAAATAATCGCCGTATTTTTTATATTCATGATGGAGCGTCATATCATAAAGATGGAGATGTCTGGTACTGGTTCAGAGAAAATAGAAAATGGGTAGAGGTACACAATCTACCTGCATATTCCCCAGAATTCAATGCAGTCGAGGCTTTGTGGAAGTATACAAGAAGTGAAGGTACTCATAATGCTTCATTTAAATCTAAAAATGAAGTTATTAATTGTGTAACAAATGTGTTTCAAAATATTCAAAGCAACCCTAGTCTGATTACTGGATATTTAAAACCTTTTTGTTGACACTATGTCCCCGAATTTATGCGCATCTGTATAGCAGATCAACAGAGTTTGGAGTGGTTGCAATTGAATTTAGAGAGTACTCACAATGATTTTTTTGAAAAAATAAAATTAGATTTAGTTAAATTGTCGACTACAACACAAAGTGCGGCTGAATCATGTGAGAAGTTGATAGATGAGTGTTTAAATGGAAAAATTCCTGCAACGACAACATTTGCGTTTGTGTTTTTACAAAACATCTTAATGTCGATTGGAAGTAAAAGTCTAATTGAGTTAAAAAATACAACTGAACTTTTAATTAAAAAAGTTATGAAATCTAAATTAGTTCGAATTAAAATAAGAGAACAAATCATTCAGAAATTATATTCATTCGAAACGTTTGTTAAAATAATAGTTTTAAAATCTGAAAAAATAATTGAAAAAACAGCTCAAGTTTTTACATCAAGTGCCGATCAATCATTTGCAACGTAATAAAATAAATAATCAAGCAGAACGATGCATTTATAAAGGTCTAGCCTGACCATCAAATTAGTGCTTTAAGAATCAACTATTACACCTAGGTATAGAATCAAACACCGATCAAACTGTTGAAGGTATTATTAAAATTATTGGTACTCCGCCCGAACAATATGAAGACTGGAATAGCGAAGAATACGACCACGCTAATCTCTAGGCCTTTAAATGGGTTTTCAACTTTATTTTATAGATATTTGAATTTTACCAGACTGTAAATTTATAAATATTCAGTGGAAACAAATAGTTAATTGGCATTGTTAAATATTCCTAAATAGAATTGTAATCACGACAATTATATTCTATAATGGAATTAGAGGTGTTTATGGATATAGGTGCAAAACTTAAGGAAATTCGAGAAAGTAGAGGGCTTACTGGCGAAGCGCTTTGCACACTGCTTGGAAAAAGCGGAAATTCATATATTTCAAAAATTGAGAGCGGCTTTAAGAAAGATCTTAACCTCGGTGAACTTAAAGAAATCTGCAATGCCCTTGAAGTTTCACCTTCCGTTTTCTTACAGCAGCCAGAAATAAAAAGGAAAACTTTTTTTGATAATGCTGTTTTCAGAGACGAAGCTCAGATCAGCTCAAAGGTTAAAGATAAAATTAAAGTGATGCTTCCAAAAATTTCGAAAACCTATGCTGTAAAAAGATCTCTTGGAGAACTACCATGCACAGTTGATCAAATTAAACTAGGCTTTAGAGCGAATAATGAAAATTCAGCTAAAGAACTTGCGCAGTTGGTGCGTGGAAAGTTTGATCTTGGCCGTTGGGGCTTAGATATATTTTCAGTTGTTCGCAATAACTTTAATATTTATGTCATGGGTGAGGATCTTGAATCTATTTGGGGAATATACTCTTGTGATTCTAAAGGAAATCCAGTGATTTTATACAATCATAATCAACCCAATCAGCAAAGAAATGTTTTTACTCTCGCGCACGAACTTGGCCATCACCTAATCAGTGAAGGCGAAACTGAAGTTGATTTTGAGAACAAGACTCCTAGTTCTTCTGAATTTTTAGCGGATGTCTTTGCCTCTGAATTATTGATGCCAGAAGTGAGCGTTGGTGAGGTCTTTAAAAAACATTGCGCTACCGATGAGGATAAAATCACCTCATCACAGTTAATTGAGTTAACGGAAGTTTTCAAGGTAAGCTACGGAGCAATTAATCGAAGACTTAAAGATTTGGGTTTCATCACTGAAAAAACTTGGAATAGGCTTAAAGAGCCTGTTTTGAGAAACCCAAAATACACTCCTGAAGCTTTTTTTAGTGCAATTCCTATAATGGAACAGCTTAGGCGAGATTTGGAAAGTGCCGTTCAAAAGGGAAAGATTGGCACCGTTCGAGCTGAATCTATTTTAGGAGAAGAGCTTCGTGCCTAACAGAACAGTTATTGTCTCAGACTCAAATGTTTTTGTTTTTTTGATTCGTTCAAATACTTTTGAAACTGTTTTTCACAAGACACGAATTAAAATTGTTGTACCAAGTGCGGTAGTGGATGAGATTAAAAATGGTTTGATAAGTCGTAAATATCCCGACGTCACCGACAGATTTAACAAAGCATTACATTCACCATTAGATAATGACGAAGTGGACTTAAACGAATTGTCCATTGATGAAATTCAAGCAGAGGCAGCAATTAATTATTATCACACGCTTGATGATTTTAGTGAGCTTTATCGTGGTGAAATTGAATGCCTAGCTTTGTCTATGGAGTACCAATTTAAATTCTTGTCCGATGATGAGGATGCAGTAAATGAATGCAAGAGAGCGCAACTCTCCGGCGAAAAATTTGATATGTATATTGAAAAACTTAAGGAAGAAAACATCATCACAAATACCCAATATCAAGCGATTTTATTGAGGATAAAAGAGTGATTTTCCGAGAAGTTATATAAGTGCGTTGAAGGTTGCGTTTAGACCCTGCTTTAGATATATTTGAAACGTTTTTAGTTCTTTGAAAAATGAATAGTCTGTGAGTGGTTATCATCTGGTTGAGCTGTTTTCATGAAAATGGTTTAGTGATCTTGGACTCCGATAAAGGAGACCTTATGATTAAGTCCTACATGAAAGATGGCAAAAAAATATTTGAAGTGTTCGTTGCGGAAAGAGATCGAACGAAGAAGCTTGTAGCCAGAAGAAAACGAAATATCGCAAATGAGCGTTTAGCTAAAGAGATTGAGTTACAATTCAAAATTGAATTGAGTCATGTTGCAAATGCCGCCCCTATTTGGACCTGGGAGCATTGGCACCGTGAGTGTGTAAAGAGAATGAAAGCTTTTTTACAAATCTCAACGCTGCAAAACTATGAGGGTCGGTTAAAGAAATGGATACCCAAAGAATGGGGCCAACGAGAAATTAGTTCTTTTACAGTTGGAGACATTACTGACCTTTTAGATTTTGTAGCAGCATCTGAAACCCCGGTAAGCCAAAAACATATTTTAAAATTGGTTCGTCGGATTTTTCAAATGGCAGTCGATGACGGTTTAATTCCAAGAAACCCAACCATGGGAATCAAAGTTAAACATATCGAAGCCGAAAAGAAAGTTCTTACTGCTAAAGAAGCAGAGATCTTTTTGCAGGCTGCGAAAGATACCAAGATTTAGGTGCATAAAAATATTTCTTCCAATTTAATTACCTAGGCTATTGCACTGAACCTTTTTACATTTTAAATTTTTTGTTTAATATTTTAAGGCGCTTTATTCTTGTAAATCACCTGCGGCCTTTGTGGTTCAAAATTGGAACAATTTTATCTTTTAATTCTAAAACTTTCATTTTTATTTAAATTGTCTATCGAAATACTCTGTACTTTAGTTAATTTTTTTAACCTCAAAATACTCATAATTGTTTTCCTAAAACCTTCATCTAATGCACTAGATTTTATTACTCAGTTTAAAGCAATAGACTCCGTTAGTGTTTAATTCACTTCCATATATTTATTATTTTATTAAGTTCAATCACTCCTTTTTACGATGTGTCTTTTGATTTTTGTAGTAAAACTGATTCAATTTTTCCTAATTTAATCATATGTCCTACTTTACAGACTTTACATAGTGTTGGATCTAAACCTAGCTTTTCCTTTAATAACTCTTTCCAATCTTTTTCAAATGATTGTTCTTCAACTTTTTTTACGCTTAATAGAGTTCTAATTTTCTCTAACTTTTTCTTCTTACCCCTGCGTCCTAAAAATCCATAGTACCTTATTCTATTAAACTTTTTTGGTACTATGTGATTTAAAAATCTTTTTACAAACTCCACCCCTTTTATCGTTAACTCTTTAGTTTTATTTTCCTTCCTATCTCTATAAGTAAAGGTCACATCCTCTTTATTAATATTTATTATTCTACTATTAGAAAGTGCAATTCTATGAGTATAATTTCCTAGGTACTCAACAACTTGCTCCGGGCCAGCAAAAGGTTGTTTACAATATACAACCCACTTTTTTTGAGCTGCTTTTTTTAATTGGACTTTAAGTTTTTCAAAACTTTCTACTTCTTTTAAATTTTTATAATTTGATTCTAGTAAACTTAATAGCTTTCCTCTAAAAACTTTAGAAAGTATTCTAATGGGTAGAAAATAATTTTGTTTCGATGATATCCATTGGTCCCCATCTAAAGATAATCCACCACCTGCTACGACGTAGTGAGCATGGGGGTGATAACCCTGTTGTTGGTTCCAGGAATGATTAACTCCATAAAATCCAGCCTCTGCCTTTAACTTTGAAGCCACTACTTCTTTAATAGTATCACTCGATGCTTTAAAAAATAAATTATAGCAAATCTTTTTATTTTTTAAAAATATCTTATAAAGATGAGAACTCATTGTAAAGACCACATGAAAATACTGAACCGGCAGAAGTTCTTCAACACGAGCCTCTACCCACTTTTGTCTTTCCAAGTACTGACATTTAGGACAATGTCGATCACAACAGGAATTATATAAAATATGTTCAGCATTACAGTGATCACATTTTTGTTTGTGACCACCAAGAGCTGGGGTTCTGCAGTTTATAATATGATTAATAACCTTACTCTCTTGTTGTGAATAAGCTTTCCAATCTCCAAATTGTAATAGGACATCAGCAAGTTCAACTTGACGTGGCCTTTCTAATTTTAAACACATTTTAACCAACAAGTTTTAATTGAGATATTATTGAAGTTAAAGGATTCGGTAGCGTTTGAATTCTAACAGTCCTTAAATGTGTGTAAATTTCTGTGGTTCGAAGTTGACTGTGGCCTAATATAATTTGAATCTCTCGAAGTGAAACTCCTAATTCAAGCATGCGAGTCGCAAAGGAATGTCGCAATAAATGAGCCCCACCTTTTTTATTAATTCCTGTTCTTCTCATTGCTGTAATAAATATTTTATACACTTCAGTTGTATTCATCACTTCAGGAAATTCATTATTTTTACAAAAAAATAATCCACTTCGCCTGGGTTTTATATGTGTTCTCCAGTAATTTTCAAACTCCTTTAAAAGTTCATTAGGAAGTGGAACATATCTTATTTTCTTATTTTTACCTTTGATTTTAAGCAAACCCTCTGCTCGATTAATATCTTCAATACAAAACTCAGTTAATTCAAAAGATCGAATCCCAGTAGAGTACAACATCATAAGAATGAGACGTTCTTTAAAGTTACCTGCTTGACTCATCACCGCTGCAACTTCACCCGGTGTTAATATCGATGGGGGAGTTGTTGTTTCTTTTACCCTTGGTGAAAACATCTGAATCCAATTTTTTTCTAATACATTTAAACAAAAAAATCTAACAGCAGCCATTCGCATATTAATGGTCTTTGGACTAAAACCCTCTTTAATAAGATTTAATTGGTATTGTTTAATATCAGGGATACTTACCTGATCAATCGGTTTAGAATAAAAATTTAAAAACCTTAAGACCTCAGTCTTATATATTAAAATTGTTTTACTTGATCGACCTCTTAATTCAAGTTCTAATACTAATGTGTCGAGAAATTTCTCGTACATATAAACCCTCCTTGTTGGTTTGTTAAGATACCTAACTATCGGGAGGGTTTTTCTTTTTATTGATGATTAATTTTACAATTATCTGAATATTTAACTAAAATAGTTTTCACAAATTCCACAATCTGTTTAGATAGAGACAAAGGTCTATATTAAATTAAAAAAAGTTAAGCGCAGCTCCATCGCCGCAGGCGATTTACTAGAATACCAGATTTTTTCTTGGTCTTCATAGGCATGAAATCCTGACCCCAAGTTTTCAATTATGGAGTATGACAACTGATTAAGCTTCTCCTTGAATGGGTTGTTTTCAGAAAAACAATTTGGAAAGCGACCAAGTGTGTTTTTTAATAAAATAAATGCTCGTAAATTTTGTACTCCCTTTTGCTGTCTAGCTTTAATCGGGTTGCGCCCTTCTTGAGATGCAAATGGCGTAAGCACTTTGTCTTGAAGGAATTCATTTTTTTGTATTTGATGTTGTGGTGTATTAATACTTGCTTCAAGATTAGGTTCAATCTGATTTTGATTGGCAACAGGGCTCTCGTTTATTTCAAAACCATATTTCAAAGCAAATGCTTCAATACTTGCACGATCAACAAACCACTCCTTACCAACTTTGGTGCCAGCAATGCGACGATCTTTGATGTAGTTAATAATGGAACGCTCTGTAACTCCAAGAAGATAGGAAGCGTTTTTAACGCTGACCTCTAAAAATCTTTTATTCATGGTTGTTGCCTCTGGTTGTAATGAAACATCATTCAGAAATTTCCGAAACTTTCCGAATGATTCAGAAAAATATTTACATAATTCGGAAAGGTGAGAGGTTATTGTGCAACATCCGAAAAATCAAGGGCCATATATCTCACATTTTTCCGAATGTTTCGGAAATTTCCGGAAATTTCGGAAAAAAATAATTTTTTTCGGAAACATAGGAGTGATGGTTAAATTTTCTTAATCGATGATATCGCTTAAACTAGTTTGGATTCTCTTAACTAAATTTGTTTATTTTTACATCAATGGTTGGATATTCTAAGTTTGTTAGATTAAGTCCAAAGCCAAGACGCCCCTTCGGGGCTGCCAAGAGCCAATGCCTAGGGAGACCCTTACGGGTCTGATTCAAGGCCTTTTTTCAATCATAGTTAAGTGCTAACTAAGGAGCGAGCGCGCAGCGGAAGCCCAGAAGGTAGTCCGAGAGCGACGGGGCGTAGCTCAAATGCACGCTGAACACCCCAGCGTCAGCATCATTGTTCCAGCCCCCACCACGAAGGACGGCGCCAGCGGTATAATTAACCCAACCATAGCCCAGACCACCATACTGTGTACTTCCAAGGGCGTACGTGCCGGAGGGGCCAAAGAGATATTTTGCGGTGCCTGTGAGGCCACCGATCGTACCCGTTACTGGGTTTGTAACATCTGTTATTTGTGACCAGTAATTATCTGTGCCAAAATTAGTTGTATTGTCATCCTTGACCCACTCCCAAACGTTTCCTGAAAGATCCCAAATTTCTGAACCATTGGATAAGTCTAAAGTTCTTCGCTGTTCTTTGCCACTACCATAAGCTTGCGCACCTGTGTTGCCAGTGCCATTGTATTTGTCTGCTGTATCTGAAACCGCAAGAGCTGCATTGGGCGAACTATCTGTATGACCTCGATACATCATTTCACTACCGACTGAATTACTAGTCCAGTTTGTATTCTTTAACTCTGCATTTTGAGCAATAGATTGCCATTGGGCATTGGTAATTAAGTCATAGCCTGCGCCCAAAGCTTGGCATTCGGCAATAGCTTGCGCGCGGGTGACATTCACCCAGGGAGTGCCATCAGGTCGTGACTCAGCCACATTGGTGGCGTTATAGGCGATATTTCCATTGGACTGCCCCTGGATCTTCATCTCAAACTTTGCCACACAAAACCCTAAAGAGGTGTAAGGCGACCTAGCTGGCACTGCAATGAAGTTTGTAGGGCAATTGATGGCTACCCATGGAGTCAGTGCTTGAGTGGCTGTGCTTTGATTGCCTGCCACATCCACCGCTTTTATATTGGCATAGTAAGTTTCACCGCCAGTCAAAAAATCTGCACCCTCACTGTAACTGAGGCCTGCTCCATTTCCTGTAGCTGTGGTGTAGGCTTTTACAACACTGTTGTCAGATTGCTTTCGTATTTCAACAACGTAATGAGAAAGTCCGCTAGCTGCATCCGTACTATCAGTATAGGTAAATGTTGGCGTTACTTGTTTGAAATTTATTGGGACGGTCCCTGTGGTAATTACACCCGGTGCCGATGGTGGAGTAGTGTCAACAGTCCAGCCACTACTTGAAACTTCAGAAGAATAGTTTCCAGCAGCATCTACGGATCTCATGACAAAGGTATAAGTGTGTCCGTCTGTAAGACTTAAGCTTGAAATACTATTGCCGCTTGTAATGGCTGCAAAGGTTGTCACATCGCTGGTGGTTGTTGTGTCGTAAATCTTTACTTCATGACTGGCAATACCACTTTGTCCGTCTGTTCCACTTGTAAATGTGAGAGTAGGTGATTGTGAAGTTGAATTAGACCATGCACCTCCCGTAAGCCCAGTTGGTGGATTTGGAGAAGTGGTATCAATATAAATATTTTTTAAAGAACCAAGATCATTTCCGCCACTGATGGCTGGTAAAGTTAAGCTTGCATTATTACCTGAGCTATCTCGCAGAGTTGAACTGTTTAGTGCTAATGAGGTCGTCAGAGGATAATTTAAATCAGTGCTGCTATCACCAGCCCCGACAGTATATCTAAAAACTAAAGTGGTTGAATTGCTTCCACTGAGATAGTTTGCCTTTGCGCCAACTCCCGAGTTTAAATCGAGTGATGGACTTCCTCCATTCACAATAACCACTTTTGAAAATACAATTGAGAGATCAATTTGTGTTCCTGTTTTATAAGCGCCATTGGCTAAACCTGAACTTACAGAAGTGATTGTTGGCAGCGCGGTATCTTTTGTCCAAGAGGCTGAAGTACTGCTTGCAATGGCTTGATAATTTCCCGCAGAATCTTTTCCAATCACGCAAAGAGTAATGTTTCCATTCGAGAGACCCGAAATATTACTTTGGATATTTTGTACTATAGCTGTATCGGAACTATAGCCTGAGTTATCTGCACAAGTCGTTGAGGATGTTTCGCCAACTTTGAATTGATAATAAGCCACGTCAGTCCCTGAAACTGACACATTGAGTGAAGTGATATTATTAGTTCCAGTTGGTGCACCAGTTAAAATCGCTGTTGGGGCTGAAGTGTCTTTCATCCATGTGAAAGATGTCGCACTATCATAGGATTGAAGATTTCCGGACGAGTCTTTTCCGAGAACACATAGAGTTATTGAACCATCCGCAAATCCGGTTAAATTATCCAATATATGAATTGAACTTGCAGTGTCAGAAATATACCCCACGCTGACATTACAAAATGTACTCAATGAAGGGCCAACTTTATATTGATAAAAATCAACATTGGTGCCGCCAACTGTTATATTGAGTGCTGTCGCATTTGAGGGGTTCGACGGTGAGTTTGATAGTGTTGCTGTTGGAGCGACGCTTGGGTTGGAATCATTGTCTTTAAGATCAAATTCAAGTGAATCAGTAGATTCAATTTCGGCCGTTTGACTTACAAGCTTTAAAGACCAATGACTTTGAGCATGGTAAGCATTGTCGTCCAGTGGAATAATTGAAACGTAGGCCGAAGTTTGGCCCGCAGGAATTGTTAGAGTATTTTGAGATAAATTAAAATATTGACTTGAATTCTCCCCCGAAGATCCGTCCAAAACAAGATTGAATTTACTCTCAGAGTTGAATGCTGAACTTAAGAGAAAATAAACAACCAGAGTACTTCCTTCGTTAATTACTAAAGAACTTGGAATGGAATCCTTTTGAATTTTTAAGGCAGGCTTAGTGGTACTTTTAGGATTTAAATCTTCGATTGTTAAAGTCATCCAGCCGCAACTTGATAAGAAGAGTAAAGCAAAACCAATTGATGCCATCGCTATCATTCGAAAACGTACAAGCTTTTGAAAATGTTGCATAACTCTACCTCCCAATTTCAAGATCAGAAAAAACAGTGTGAGGACTAATCGACAATTGCGAAAATACATCAACATGAACTTTGAAACTGATCATCCCTTATGCAAGTTTAACATGAGTTGACAGTCATATGCAAAAATACCTCTAACGCTGTTCCACAACTAGACAAAAAAGTGGAACTTCTCATTTTAAAACGGAGTTTAAATTTTTGTTGAATTCAAAAAAACCCTTTTTAGATTTTTTTGTTTCAAAACGATTATAAATCAGTCAAATCGGAAGATTCATTCATTAAAATTAAGTGCTGGCGGTTACATTAAACAAAGATCTATAGACCTAACTCTTTTCGGTAATTAAAAAACGATCTTCGCTTTAAACCAGTTGTATCTTCAAAAATTCTGATTTGTTCTTTTACAGGCATATTGCTTTGAGAAATATAGGCTTTGATATCAAATGTCGTTGAGACGGTCCTGAACGTATTGAAAGTAAAGGAAAACTCCTGAAATTGATGTAATAATTATTTTTAGTGAAATGAAAATTACAAAACAATAACAGGAGTTTAATAATGATTCTCAATTTGACACATTTACGATCTGATTTCAAAAAATATCGTAAGATTTCAAAGGTATTAGCTTTTCGTCTAACAACTCTTATTGAACTCACCAAAACTCGATCTAAGTTTGCTACGTTTCATACTGGATCTGATTATTTTAAAGTTAGCCAAAAGTATGATATCTCTGAGCGTACAATTCAACGTTGGAGTAAGTCTTACGCTTTTGGAGGAGTGACTGAATTAAATTCCAAAAAGAAATCTAATAAAGAAAAAATAATTATCAAAGGCTGGGCTGCATATTTAATTTTAGAATATCGAACTTTATACAACTGGGGAGCTGAGACAATTCAAGCGCATTTGAGTATTGATCACAGTATAAATTTAAGTTTATACAAGATAAACCAATTTTTAAAATCAAATAAATTAATAAAACACTCTCTCAAAAAGAAGTTAAAAAACAAACACACGAAGTTAGTTGTCGTAAACGATCCTGGAGTTCATACCCAAATTGATGTTAAACATCTTCCAAAAATATTAGCAAACAATCATAAAACCTATGTTTATAATTTTGTAGATCATGCTTCAAGATGGGAACACAAGGAAGCCTTTGATTCTTATACTCCAATGAATACAAAAATATTTTTTGAAAATGTAATTAAAAAAGCACCATTTGCAATATTGTCATCACAAACAGATAACGGTGTTGAGTTCACAAGTAAGTATATTTCTCATCTTGATCAGCCGAGGAAAAATATTTTTGAACTTTATTTGGTAGAAAAAAACATTCGACATCGTTTAATTCCACCGGGCGAGAAAGAGTTAAACGGCTTAGTGGAGAGATCACATCGAGCCGATGATGAAGAGTTTTATCATCGAATTAGACCTGCTAATCTAATAGAGTTTAATAAAATATTATATGAACATAGTCAGTGGAGAAATGAAAATCGAAGAAAAAAACCATTAGGCTGGAAAACAACATTTGAATGGCTCTGTGAATATAGCATGAAAGCTGAAAATACTGTTGAAGTAAAACTAGCAAGTTAAGTTTTTGTGATGACGGGTTTCCCACACTCCCCACACTTGTGAAAAAAATCAACCCTCCGGTTTTTTCAAGCAGTGTGGAGATTATGGAAAACCCTCAAACGTTTTACAGTGGCATCAAAAAAATATCAAAATTTTGAGTTTAATAGCACAACGTATATTTTTAAAATAATAAATTATTTTAGTTACTTTACACTTGACTGTATTTTTCCATATTTTTTACAAAAACTATTTTATATTAGTGTGTGTAGTAATTTTTTAGAATTAAAACACTTAACAGCTTTACTGTTGAAAGAGTTTTGATTTTTAGGCTTAACCTTCAAATAAAAATAATTCTTTTATTATAATCAAACCTCTCCATTTTTATAATCGAATATAACCTATGGTATAGTGATTTTGCGATTACAATCGTAGACCAATAAAAGTAATTACGGAGAGCACTTTATGGATAAAATTAAAGAATTTGAAAATCAACTTGTCATTTTAAGCAACCAAGACCTTGTTGAAAAGGTGGAGCAGTTTTTTAATAAAGAAAAAAAGATAGGAGATGCAATTTTAATTGGCCTTAAAGAGATTAAAACTCGTCGTGTGTACAATTGGTTGGGCTACCCCTCAATGTTCGATATGTTAATCAAATACTATAAGCTCAGCGAGGCTGGTGCATACCAAAGGATTAATGCTCTCAAAATTATTGAAGCCGTTCCTGAAGCTCAAAATTTACTTGTAAGTGGGGATGTTTCAATGGGAACTCTCTCAGAAATGCAAAGCTTTATTAATAAACAAGAGAAAGTCACGGGCGAAAAAGTTGCGACTACAGTTAAAAAACAACTTGTTGATGAAATTAAAAATAAATCTGTAAAAGAAACTCGTGAGCACTTTATTGATAAAAATCCAAGTTTAAATTTACCACCAGATAAAGAACAAAAAATTACAAGGGAACTCACCTTAGTTCAAATGAAACTTGATTCAGAAAATATAAAACTCATTGAAGAATTAAAAAATTGAACTCTCACATAAGATCCCCAATGGGAATTGGAATGAGCTTATAAAAGTAATGTTAACAACGACTCTTGAGCGGATTCGAAAAAAGAAGGGTATTATGAAAGAAGAGCAAGCAGGTAATAAAAAGAAAATTATTAATGAACAAAAATTTTCTGAAATTAAAAATGTTGTCGCGGTAAAACAAAAAGTTGAAGGGTTTGAGAAAATCCAGGCGGATGTGCAACAAGAAAAAATTAATACTTTCAAAAAAACAACTCCATCGATGGAGTCGCAATGCGTAACTAAACGGAGTCATATTCCTTTAAAAATAAAACGAGAAGTTTTTAAAAAAGCTCATTTTCAATGTCAATATGTGAGTCCGCAAGGCAAGCGCTGTGCGTGTAAAACTCAACTTGAAATAAATCATATAATACCAATAAGTCAGGGAGGCACTC
>SXSU01000103.1 GCA_005793345.1 Bdellovibrionales bacterium | reverse complement strand
CGGAGAATGGTGGAGCTCCTTTTTTATCACTTGGTACAGGAATATTATTCTTTTTAGCATATTTGATCAGATCGCTTCTTGATGAAAAATTCCAATCACGCCATGGAGCGACTATTTTAATTTTTCGGTTGAAATAATAATAAGCTAGTTCAAATCTTACCTGATCATTCCCTTTACCAGTTGATCCATGTGATACTGCATCGGCTTTAAATTTTTTAGCAATTTGAATTTGACGTTTTGCAATAAGAGGTCGAGCAATGGAAGTGCCAAGCAAATAAATTCCTTCATATAATGCATTTCCTCTAATCATTGGAAAAATATAATCTTTTACAAAAACATCTTTTAGATCTTCAATAATAATATTTTTAACGCCAAGATTTTTGGCATTTTTAATTATTTTATTTCTATCGATTTCTTGGCCAAGATCTGCTGTATAAGCAATAACTTCAGCTTTATAGTTTTCTTGCAGCCAGCGCAAAATTACTGAAGTATCAAGTCCCCCAGAGTAAGCTAAAACAATTTTTTTAACTTTTTTTCCCATTATTTATGAAATGAAATTACACTTCTTTTTAGCAGTCTCGTAAGCATCACTAAATCCATTTAATGAGAAGGTATCGGTAGTTTTAGTGCCACTAGCTGAGGTAGCGCTAACTTTAGCTTGGGTAGATTTTCGCATAAGTTCTATAAGTGAAATTTCTTCCTCATATTTTATAAGCCAAGCAAAATTATCTTCCGTTTCAAAATTGAATTCTTTTTTCTGAATAGCAAAGTTGACTTTAGAAGAGGCTTTATAATTGTAGCCACTAGTAATACTTATTTCATTTTGAATTTTATCATTTGATCTAAAACTTACAAAAATTCGAGATTCAGCCCTATTAAGATTTTTTGGATCAGAGGCCACAGGACTTGATACAGCATAACAAACTTGCTGACCGTTAATACTAGTGTTTTGGGCAGTCCAGTTTTTAAACTGTCCATCTAGTTTTATTTGAGCAAACATTTTTTGTTCAAAAGACAAAAGACAAATTATAGAAAAAAATAAAATTCTTATGGACATGGGTTTGAATATATTATTTGAACATTATTAATATCTTTTATTACATCATTAGTGAGTGACAGATCAATACTATCAATATTCTTTTTTAATTGATCCATAGACGTTGCACCAATAATTGTTGAAGTTACAAATTTTTGAATAATGCAAAATTGTATTGCCATTTGCGCGGGATCAATATTGTGTTTTTTAGCTACCTCGCAGTAAGCCTCAACTGCTGGCTCAGTGTTAGGAGTTCTATATCTATCAAATCTATTTCCCCATAAAACTTCCCTAGATCCTACAGGTTTTTTTCCTCCTAAATATTTTCCACTTAAATGTCCACCACCTAAAGGAGAGTAGGCAAGTAATCCAATTTTTTCTTTTATTGAAATTTCTGAAAGTCCAACCTCATAACTTCTATTAAGAAGACTATAGGGATTTTGAATTGTTATTGGCTTTGGAATATTATGTTTTTCTGCAAGCTTAATATATTGACTTGTGCCCCATGAAGTTTCGTTGGATAATCCATAATATTTTATTTTCCCAGCCTTAATTAAAGATGCCATCGCCTCCATAGTTTCAAGAATTGGAACTACATCATTAGTTTTAGTATGTTGATATTCAAGTCCACTGAATACATTTAAAGGTCGATCCGGCCAGTGTAATTGATAGATATCTATATGATCAATTTGTAGGTTTTTTAAACTATTTTCGATTGCATTATTTATTTGTTTTTTGTTAAGCCTGGTTTCTTGTTCACCAGGTCTAATCCAGTTCATTCCGGATCTTCCAACAACTTTATCTGCAATAATAATTTGATCTCTTTTTTTTGTTTTTTTCAGCCATCGACCAATAATTCTGTTTGTTTCACCACAAGTCTCTTTAGTAGGTGGTATTGAATATAATTCGGCAGTATCAAAAAAATTTATACCTTTTAAAAAGGCATAATCCATTTGTTCAAAACCATCCTCCTCGGTGTTTTGCATTGAGCCCCAAGTCATTGTTCCTAGACAAATTTGACTCACGTTTAAGTTAGTATTAGGTATTTTATTAAATTTCATAATTTTTTATTTTAAAAAACCAATGGAATAGCCTTTTTTTAAGCTTCTTGAAAAGAACATATTTTAATATTATGTAATAGATCAAATAAACATTTAAAAAAAAAATATGGATTTAAAGTACGGTCAAACAAGAACTACGACACGTGTAGAATCGGGCGCTATAGATCAGGGCCTTAGATCCTATATGTTGAAGATCTACAATTACATGGCATCAGGAGTACTGGTGACTGGTTTTGTAGCATTATTTTTATTTAAATATTCAGTAGTAACGAATGAAGCAGGTTCAATCACTGGACTAACAAGCTTAGGCAATGCAATTTATAATTCTGCATTGATGTGGGTAATTGCTTTCGCTCCTCTGGGTATTGTGATGTGGATGAGTTTTGGGCTTGCAAAAATGAGCGCATCAAAAGCGCAAACATTATTTTGGGTTTTTGCAGCTTTAATGGGCGCATCACTTTCATCAATTTTTATGGTTTACGTTGGAGCAAGTATCGCTCGAGTGTTTTTCATAACAGCAGGAACTTTTGCTGCGATGAGTCTTTACGGATACACAACTAAATCTGATTTAAGTAAGCTTGGATCATTTTTGATGATGGGTTTAATTGGAATTATAATTGCATCAATTGTAAATATTTTCCTTAAATCCTCTCAGATGGAATTTATAATTTCAATACTTGGTGTTTTAATTT
>SXSU01000102.1 GCA_005793345.1 Bdellovibrionales bacterium | reverse complement strand
TCTTATTGGAGAAGTAAAATGTGTATAGCATTCAAAACCTAAACCAAAATGACCAATATTATTTGTACTATACTTTGCTTGGCTAAGGGATCTTAATGTTAAAAGACTGATGATTTGACCTTCGGAGTGGTTTTCAAACTCTTCTAATGCTTTGGTTAATTTTTTTTGTAAATTACCCGATGCAGATGATCTTAGATGAATTTTTAATCCTAAATTAAATAAATAAGTTTCAAGAATTTTAACATCTTCCGAACTAGGTTCTTCGTGGACTCGATATACTGATGGAATTTCTTTTGAACTTAAAAACTTTGCGACTGATACGTTGGCAGCAAGCATGAGCTCTTCAATTAGTCGATGAGCAAATAATCTTTCTGTTTTTTGAACATCTACAGGGTTTCCGGCGGCGTCAATTTCCAAAAAAGTTTCAGATAAGTTTAAATCGAGAGATCCTTCGTTAAATCGCTTTTTCATTAATATTTGTGCGAGATCATAACAACGTAATATATTTTCTTTTACAATGGGAGCGAGAGCAATTTCATTACCATCAATAACTTCTTGCGCTTCACCATATGTTACACGAGCATGACTATTCATAACAGCTTCAAAAAAATTCGATTTTACCATTTCACCTTGCCAGTTAAAATTCATTTCGGCCGCGACACATAAGCGAGGTACATTCGGTTTTAACGAACAAAGGCCGTTACTAATTTTTTCTGGTAACATTGGGACTACATAATTTGGAAAGTAAACGCTAGTCCCTCTTTCTTTTGCATCATTATCTAGATGAGTTCCTGGACGAACATAATGACTAACATCTGCAATTGCTACGATTAATCGAAAGCCTTCGCTTGTTTGTTCTACAAAAACGGCATCATCAAAGTCTTTTGCGGTAGCTCCGTCAATTGTGATCAGCGGTGTATTCATTAAATTTACTCTATTTTTATATTCATAAGGTTCTGGGTTTTCGTGCAAATGTGAAGTTTCTTCTAAAGTTAACTTTGAAAAATGTGTTGGAACACTTAGAGTTCTTAATACACGAATAGTGTCATTTAGTGGATCTTCAGCAGAACCAATTACCTCAATTACTTTTCCACTAAAAGGTGTGGCTTCGTCGGGATAAGAAGTTATTTCAACATGAACCAATTCATTATCTTTAGCGTAGAGTGCGTCTTCAGTTTTTATTTTAAGATCTTTACCCCATGCTTTAGAGTCATCAGGTATAATTTTCCATTTCTCATTTAAGGTAGAGATTTTTCCTACTATATATTTTGTGCCTCTACTTAATATTTTAAGAACCTCACCATGAGAGCGTTGTTGGGCGCGATCATGTATGACTGTTACCAAGAGTTTATCATTTGTCATAATTCCAACCATTGAATGTTTTGGAATATAAACATCTTCTTCATTAATATCGTCAGGAATTAAAAATCCAAACCCATCAGCATGTCTTTTAATAATTCCAGAAATTTGTTTTTGATTTTTACTGTGATGTTTATTCATTTCTAAAAAGCTCCGAATCCCAAGGTTTTAAGCAACAACTGTAGTTTGGTCTAGTTTTGCGATTAAATAAACATTAATGCTGAATATAAAAAATATTTGTTAGCTATGTGCAATAAATTTGTAACATATTAAAATTGGCAAAAAATTTTTAATTTAAATTTTAAGTTAGCTGATCTCTTAAAAACCTTATCGTTATTGAGTTTAAGTAAAAATTTGAAAGGAACAATTATCATTAAAATATAAATTAAAAATTATAAATAAAAATAGAATTTTTTAAAAAGAACTTAAAATAAAAATTATCAGAAATAAAATTGTTTGATTCGTACAAAATGCCTTATTAAAGTCGAGGTGTAAGCATAAATTTATGATATTTAAAGAAAATAAACTATTTTGTATTTTAAAAGAAAGGATACAAAAATGACTAAAAGATTAGTTTTAATAGCTACTATAGCAATGATGGCGAATGGAGCTTTCGCTTCTAAAGCTAGAATGACAGCATTATCTTCAACTCCAGCAATAACTGACGTACAATCTATATTCAGCAATCCTGCGGATGTTAATTATGTTGGTGAGTTTGCAACTTTTGAAATGGGTGAAACAGCTACAACTCCAGCAACAGTTGTTAACGCGATTCCAAATGCTGAAGGAGGCTTTTTACAATCAATGGGAGATGCTAAATGGGGTTTTTATTTAGGTAAACAATCTCTTGCTATCAATGATTCTCGATACAGAGCAACTGAAGCAACTGGTGTTACCTTTTTAACACAAAAAAATCCTTTTGATGTTTACTACGGAAGCAAAGCTGGTGATATGTCTTGGGGTTTAGATTTTAACTTTTCAAACTCTGATGAAAGATCTACGACATCTAAACAAGGTTCAATGGCATTAGGGCTTGGAGTAAAAACTGATGTTTGGGGTGCTTATGCAAATATTGGTTTGGGTTCAACTTCTCAAGTTGGTGATGCTAAATACAATGGTACACAAGGTTTAGCTTTTGCCGGTCATTATTATGTGGATGCAATTAAATTGTATGCTAAACAAGAAATGTTTGCTGCTAATGCAACAGATGCATCCGCTGCAAAACTTTATGAATTTGCGACATCTATTACAACACTTGGTATGACTAATAAATGGAAACAAGACGCAAATTCAATATTTTACGGTTTAGCTCTTAAAATGACTACAGCTGATAATAAAAAAGCTTATACTCACACATCACCTGTAACTGCTGCAGTTGATACTACAGGTGCTGCTGCAAAAGTTGATGCAATGGAATTACCAGTTCATATTGGTATGGAAGTTGATGCGGCTTCTTGGTTAACTCTTAGAGGTTCAATCACTCAAAACGTATTCTTAGGAACTAAAAAAATTACTCCTAATGGTGGAACTGGAGTTACGGATACTATTTCTGAAAATACAACTACTGCTGCTGGTGCTGGATTTAAATTTGGTAAAAACAATTTAGATTTCGTGATGGTTGCTGGAGTTAGTGGTGCGGTTGCATTTGACAACTTGGGCGCTCAAGCTTCTTACACTTACATGTTTTAATAATTAAAAAGTTAATAAAATTTAAAAAGAATTACAAATTATCGAAAGGATATCAAAATGAAATTAGGATTAGCGATATTAGGATTATCAATGGCAGCTACTTCTGCATATGCTTCTACAGCAAGAGTTGATGCTCTTCAAAAGGGAGCGCATTTAGTGGATACTGCAACTGTATTTAATAACCCATCAGATATGTTCAGCTTACCAGAAGTTGCGACTATCGAGTATGGAGCATCTTCTACTTTTGGAAGTGATGCTAAAGGTGGTTTTTTAAGAGGAGAGGGCGACACTAAATTTGGTTTTTTCTTAGGCCAAGGTTCAGATACTAGAAGTGCTGCTGGAACTATTAACTTTGAAGGTATTGAAAACCCTTTCACAGTTTTTTACGGTCAAAAAATGGGTTCAGAAATGAGCTGGGGTCTTGGATTTACGTACTCTGCTTCTTCAAAAAAATCTGCACTTAAAGCAGCACCAGCTCAAACAAATTTAGATTCTGCAACTCAAAGCTACATGAACTTAACTGGTTCAGTTAATATGGGAATGTGGGTTGCTGGTTTGAATTTAGATTTAGCAAATACTGCTAAAACTACTTTAACAACTGGCAATGGTGAAGGTACTTATGCTGCTGGAAATACTAAATTATTTGGTCAATACGTAATGGATACTTCATACTTTGATGCATCATATGAGATGTCAAATGTTAATACTAAAACAGATGTTGCTGATGTTTCAAAAAAATCAGGATCTACAATTACATTAGGTTATACTAATACAATGAAAAAAGATGGCGCAGAGTTTTTCTACGGTGCTTCTTATGTTATGACAAACACAAAAGATACTGTTGCTAATACTAAAACTGATGATGCTACATTGCCAGTGATAGTTGGTGTTGAGGCAGATGCGACTTCTTGGATGGTATTGAGAGGTTCTGTAACTCAAAACGTATTATTAGGGACTACTAAAACTGGAAACAATACAGATACAGTTAACCATAATACAACTGTTGCTGCTGGAATGGGTTTGAAATTTAATAAATCAATTCTTGATATGACTTTATCTGCAGCTGGGTCAGGCAATGTTGAATCAGATGCATTAGGAGCACAAGCGGCTTACACATACATGTTCTAATTTTAATTTAAAAATTATTAATTTAAACTTGTTAAAAAACCCTAGCAATAAAATGCTGGGGTTTTTTTTAAAAGAAAAAATGTCTAGTATAACCACTTTTTCCTATGAAAAAGTGGATTGAAATGCTACAAAATAACATGAGTAGAGATTTACATACACATTTGTCTATACTTGCTAGAACGGTTCAACATAAAAACTTATCATTGGCTGCAAATCATGTTGGTTTAAGTCAGTCCCAGCTTTCAAGAATTATAGCAAAATTAGAAGATGAATTAAATGTTATATTACTTGATCGGGGTGTACGACGAAAATCGTCATGGACTCCTGTCGCAAGAAGATTATCAGAACTTTATTTAAAGTCGGAACACGAACTCAATTCATCAATTCAAGAAATAATTGAAAAACCAATGTTTGCAACTTTAAAAATGGGAACGTTAGAGGGGTTATCTCAAATTGCTTTGGATTACTGTGAAAAATTATTTCAACATTCTGCTCTTAATGAGATTCATCTTGATATTTATGAAATTAGTGATCTTGAAGAAAAATTTGAATCGAGTGAGCTCGATATCATTTTTTCGTTTAGAGCGCCAAGTATGCAAAAATATAAAAATGTAATTGAGCTAGGATTCCAATCTGTAGATCCAATTCGTAAAGATGATAAATATTTAGTTTATAGTCCGTATGAATTTATTAAGAGAACGACCGAAGAAAAAAACTTATCGATAAAAAACAGCAAATCAAAAAATAAATCTGAAAAACTGCAATTGAAGAAGAATTCAAAAATTTTTATCAGTAACTCGATTAATATTAGAAAATATTGGATTGAAAATATTGGTGGAAGTGGCAAGCTCCCCTCAATAGTAATAAAATCACCAAAAGAAGGCACAAAACCTGTTTATTTGGTTGGCTCAGATTTATTAAGTCCATTAATATGGAAAGAAATAATCAAATAACTGCTTATGATTAAGTCTGATCGCTTCGCGATTATATCAGACATAATCATAAGCAGTTATTTTCCTGTTTGTTGGGGGTGATTTTCAATCACCCCTTATTATGAAAACCCAAACTTTCGTTTGTATTTTCATAATAACTGCGCGTGATTTTGTCTCGTATAATCGCGAAACGATCAGACTTAATCATGAGCAGTTATTTGAATAATAGTTACTATTTACTTAGATTGGTAATTTATATTAAATTACCAATCCTTTCATACTTATATTTATCCTAACAACTTTAAAGCCATTTGCTGTGAGTTATTAGCTTGAGCTAATACACTAACTGCAGCTTGCTGTAAAATTGTATTTCGAGTCATCTCAGAAGATTCAGCGGCCACATCAGTATCTCTAATTCGAGAATTTGCAGCAGAAAAGTTTTCATCAGAAACTTGTAAATTCTGAATTGTCGACTGAAGACGATTTTGCATAGCTCCGAAATTTGCTCGTATAGCATTTACAGAAACTAAAGCATCATCAACTACAGAAATACTCATCTGTGCTGCTTCTTTAGAGGATACAGTTTCAGCTACTATACCTAGTGCTTCAAGTGTAGCATTTGCTGCTGCCGAATTAAAAGATATGCGATCCTTAAAGGGATCATTATGAACTCCAACCTGAATATCAATTACACCACCTGTGCCATTTAAAAGATCATATCCGTTAAATGAAGTGCTTTCAGTTATCCGTTGAATCTCTTCTTTTAACTGTTGGTATTCGACATCTGTAAATTTTCGTTCCGTATCTCCAATTGTATCAGATGAAGCTTGGATTGCTAATTCTCTCAAACGAATTAACATACTTGAAACTTCATTTAAACTTCCTTCTGCGACTTGCACCAGCGATACACCATCTTCGGCATTTCTCGAAGCTTGTCTTAATCCTCTAATTTGGCTTTTCAAGTTTTCTGAAATCGCTAATCCTGCGGCATCGTCTGCGGCTTGATTAATTCGAAATCCAGAACTCAAGCGAGCCATAGACCGATTCATATTCAAACTCGTTGAACTTAAATTTTTGTGCGCGTTTAATGCGGCTACATTTGTTGCTATTCGTAAACCCATTTATCCTCCTTGCATGGCGAAATCCTCCTTGATAAGTGCCATCCTATTGGCAAACAAAAGCATTCTGCTTTTGTAAAGATACTTATTGTTCTCTCCGAGTTTCTTATCGGAAGAGAAATATATTTTCTAGAGTCCAGATTTTTAATTTTTAATGATTTTATAAAGATATTTTTGGTGTGTATTTTAAGATGGTAAAAAAATTGCCATCAATTTTGTGCAAAAATGAAAATGATTTTCATATTGCAATAATAAAGTTTATGCTCTCAAAAATAGTTGAGGCAAATTTTTATGTAAAAAGAGATTACATAAATAATAAAACTGATTTGTAAAATATTTTTTAATAAAATAAATTTACTAAAAAATTATCACTTCTGCTTTTCTTATTTAATAAAACATAAGAAAAATAATTTTAATAAAAACAAAAATTACAAATAAATATAAAAACGATAATACTTTAAATAAAATAAAAAATATACCATATTTATAGTAAGTATAAAAAATACTTTTTATATATAGTAAGTAATTTAAATTTTAACATTTAAAAAATTTAAACTAATAAACTAAATAAACTTTTAGCTGTATCTAGCAAATAAATTTTTAGATATAAAAATTATAAATTATAAATTATAAATTATAAATTATAAAAAATAACTATATTAAAAATATAAAGCTACTTTTGTTAATTATTAATCTACTACTAAAATTTAATTTCAAATACTTAAATTCTAAAAAAACTCAAACAACAACATAAATCAATACTTGCTCAAAGTGAAACCTTGATTAACTCTTCCATTTCAAAATGGAAGTCATATAAAAATATTATATGACTCCAAAATTGCAGGAAACAGTTTCATATTTTTTCATACTCAGCAATAAACATAGGCTTAGCTTTACTGATGTGTTTTGGGGCGAATGATTAGTTCGTCACAAACCTAGGTCAATGAATCGTGGTTGTCTAACCATTCATAGACTTGTTCAGTAGAGTCAGTGCAGTATTTGCTGACTGGTTTGCTTGCGCAAGAACCGAAGTACCGGCTTGGAGCAAGATTTGATTTTTTGTCATTTCTGATGTTTCTTCAGCGACATCCACATCTCTGATTCGTGAGTTAGCAGCAGCCATGTTTTCAACACTGACTTGAATATTGCTAACAGTGGATTGCAGACGATTTTGAATAGCACCAAAATCAGCTCTCATTGCAGATACACTCACAATCGCTTGATCGATTGCGCTGAGTGAATTTTGCGCCGAAGCTTTGTCTGCCACAGATGTTAGATTGATACCAAGGGCTGCTGAGTTTGCATCAGCTCTTGAAGCATCAAACGAAATTCTGTCGATCTCAGGATTATTTCTTGTTCCAACTTGGAAATCAAGAATCGATCCCACTCCCGACAACAACTGTGTTCCGTTGAATTCTGTCCCGTCGGCGATACGATCAATTTCTGAAACCATTTGATCATACTCCACATTGAGGAATTGCCTCTCAATAGGTCCGATAGTGTCTGAAGCAGATTGCACTGCAAGTTCTCTCAACCGAATGAGTAGAGCGGAGACTTCATTTAAGCCACCCTCTGCAACTTGCACTAAAGAAATACCATCTTGGGCATTTCTAGATGCTTGCTTAAGACCTCTAATTTGGGCTCTTAGGTTTTCTGATATCGCGAGACCAGCGGCATCGTCGCCAGCGCGATTGATTCTGAATCCTGATGAAAGTCTTTCCATACTTTTATCAAGACCTAACTTCGTTCCCCACATTGTTCTCTGGGCATTCAGAGACGCAGTGTTGGTATTTATACGCAACCCCATAATTCCTCCTCCGTGAAGATTGCTACCGATACATCCTTGTTCAGTAGTGAGTTCTGTTTGTGAACTCAATGGGTGTTTATTCTTAGTACACTGATCGGAGGGAGTGAAAAAACCTTGAGCACTTTTTTGAAAATAATTAAAAAAATATCAAATTCTAGACTTAAGAGCAGTAAAATTGAAGATAAATTTTATTTCAATTAAAATTGAACTTTATAAAAATTAATTAAAAAGTGAAGAACATTTAAATTTATATACTCGAGGTGCAAGCCTTAGAATACTTAATAGATCCTTTCTATCTCGATGTCCATTTTGAATATAATCTAACAAAAAATCATAATTTTTAAAATGATTTATTCCGTTTTCAATTAAAAGTGAAGCATGATAAGTCCTTGCCCTTAAAACAATTCTTTCTAAGAAAAATTTTGCCCCATTGTGTTCATTTTGTGGGTCACTACCTATACTTTCTAAAATCAAAAATTCTTCAGCGTCTGGAGTTAGATATTTAATTTTCTGTATTGCTATATATGCAGCTTTCTGAACTTCAAAACTTTTATTGAACCCAAGAGCAGAAATAAGTGCTTTTTGAACTGGTGTCGAATCTGTATTCGCTAATTCTAGGGCTGACACCATTTCAACTGACGTTGGTATATATGCATCTCCTGAAAAAAAAGTTGATTCTATTTTTTTAATCAGCGCAGTCTCAATAGTTTGATTCATAATGTGAGTATCTAATATCATTTCAACTGCAAAATTAAAATTTGAGTATTTAAAATCTGAAATCCAAGATGTTATTTTATTTTCAATTAAAGAAAGTAAATGGTCTAATTGATCTGAATGATCTGCTTCTTTGCCAGTTCTTTTGATCTCTTTTAACTGTATATAGACTTTTGATAAATATGATGAATCTAATTTACTAGTATTAATTTCGGTTGCATTGAAAAATTTAAGAAGCTCATTTATTGATAGCGCTACTTTTGTGTGATCTTTGCTAGATAAATTTTTTAAATGATTATTATTTGAGAACAGTTGTGCATGTGCGGAACTAACATAAATCATTAAAAATAAAATGATGTTGAGTAGAGTAGCAAAATGCTTTTTAAAACAAAATCTCATATTTTCTCCAAACATACGTGTTTGAGTCCGATCGTGGTTGGTTAAAATAACTCAATAGTGGCAAAATGTCTCCTGTTAAAATAATGACAGCATAAAAATAATAATTTCATCTAAATTAGAAAATCAAAAATGATGGCAATAGGTTATTAAAAATTTTACTAGTGCCATAAAACGCCTTATTTTAACTATTAAAATTATTATTAATATTATCATAAAAAATTTAAACTTTAGTTTTTGAATTAGATAAATATTAAATGCAATTTACTGACCCATTATTCGTTTCAAAAAAAGGGTCTGTAAAAATACATTATGTAATTGACAGACCTTTTTATTTATTTAAAATAAGGGTCTGTAAACTGCATTTGGAGATAAAATGAAACCATTATTTGGTCGCGAAATAGAGATGAAGCAACTTATCGAACTCAAACAAAAAAAGACTGCAAGTCTAGTGGTTTTATGGGGACGAAGACGCGTTGGCAAAAGTCGATTAGCAGATGAGTTTGGAAAATCATTTAAAAGATATTACTCATTTCAGGGATTGGGACCGAGGAAAGGGCAAACTAATCAGGATCAACTCAACTATTTTTCCGAAAAACTTTCAGAGTACTTTGATCTACCAAAATTTAAGATTACAAGTTGGTCAGAGGCATTTAAAGTTTTAAGCAAGCAAACAATAGGCCATGACTGTTGTATCTTATTAGATGAAATATCTTGGCTTGGACAAAAAGATAAAGATTTTGCTGGTAAACTTAAAGATATTTGGGATACTCAATTGAGTCAGAATAATAAGTTAATTCTTATTTTGTGCGGTTCAGTTTCTAGTTGGATACAGGAAAATATATTAGAAAAAACCGATTTTATTGGGCGAATTTCTTTGGGGATTCAAATTGAACAATTGCCATTGAATTTTGCAAACCTTTTTTGGCCATCAGCAAAGATAAATAAAATTGGCGATGATGAAAAGCTTAAAGCGTTATTGCTTACGGGTGGAGTACCCAAATATTTAGAGGAAATAGCCAGCAAAATTCCAGTAGATCAACAGATTAAAAGTAAATGCTTTAATCGTAATGGATTTTTCTTTCAAGAATTCGAAAAAATCTTTTCAGATATTTTTGCAAGAAGAGCAGAAACAGAAAAGCAAATAGTAAAAACACTTTTAACTCAAAGGATGACAGCGAGTGAAATCGCAGTAAAAAGTAAAAAAGCATTAAATGGCAAGCTGACAAAAGCGATAAATTATTTGGTGATTTCAGGATTTGTTCAAGAGGACTATATTTATAAACTAACAGGTGAACCTTCAGATAAAGTTTACTATAGAATTAAAGACAACTATCTGCGATTTTACTTAAAGCTAATTGAGCCCTTTAGTAAAGCTATATTAACGGGATTATCACCTGTTAAAAAAATGGAAAATCTAGAGGGATGGGATGTCTTTAAAGGATTTCAATTTGAAAATTTAATTCTATCAAGTCTAGAAAAAATTTTTTTAGAATTATCAATTGATACTAATGATGTCATAGCGGCTTCTCCTTACATTCAGAAAAAAAACTCTCGAATTAAAAAAGGATGTCAAATAGATTTACTAATCCAGGTTCGAAAAAATGTTTATTATGTATGCGAGATAAAGTCGGGAAATATTAATAAAAATGTCATTAAAGAAGTTAATGATAAAATTGATGCAATTAAATGGCCCAAAAGAGCAACTATTAAAAGTATTTTAATCTGCTTTCAGATTGATGGGGATTTAAAAGAACTTCTTGAAGAGGATTTTCATAAAGTAATTACATTTAGCGAATTATTAAGTTAACTACTCATGATTAAGCCTGATCGCTTCGTGATTATACGAGACAAAATCATGTGTCGTTATTTTCTTGTTTGTTCGGGGTGATTTTCAATCACCCCGAATTCGTTTCCAAGTCTGAAAACTAAATGGCATTGGCTCATTGTGGTCAATATTTTCAGTGAGTTCAAATTGAATTAAAGAATTGGTGTTGAATTCTGGATAAAAAACATCACCTTCAATATTTTTGTGAATAACAGTTAAATAAATTGTATCTATAATTGCTATTGATTGTTTGAAGATTTCTCCGCCGCCAATTAAAAAGACTTCTTCTCCCCACTGTTTTGTTAAGCTTTGAGAATGTAGTAGGGCTTTATCAATAGATTCAACATAAACAACTGGATTATTATTTTTATACTCAAGGAAAAGATTCGTTGTGGGCGGAGCTCTTGTAATAACGATGTGGTATCGATTGGGAAGTGGTTTTTTAATAGATTCAAAAGTTTTTCTTCCCATTAAAATAATATGATTATTTGTTTTTTCTTTAAAAAATTTTAAATCAGCAGGTAAATGCCAAGGTAGTTGATTGTCTTTACCAATAACTCTATTTTCAGACATAGCAATAATATGAGATAAATTCATAATAAATAATTACCTTTTAATGTTAATTATAGTTTGAAATGCATGTTAAACTGCTATAGGAGCTTTAATCGCAGGGTGAGGATCGTAGCCAACTATTTCAATATCTTCGAATTTGAAATCAAAAATATTATTAACATCAGGATTTAAAATTAACTTTGGAAGTTGTTTTGGCTCTCGAGTTAATTGAAGTTTAGTTTGTTCAATGTGATTTAAGTAGAGGTGAGCGTCTCCCAAAGTATGAACAAACTCACCTACTTTTAAATTACAAACTTGTGCAACCATATGCGTGAGTAATGCATAACTTGCAATATTAAATGGTACACCCAGAAATACGTCGGCACTTCGTTGATAAAGCTGGCAAGATAACTTTCCATTCGCAACATAAAATTGAAAAAAAGCATGACAGGGTGGCAAAGCCATCTGATCAACATCAGATGGATTGAAAGCAACAACTAGGTGTCTACGTGAATCTGGATTTTTTTTAATTTGTTCTATCACATTTGAAATTTGATCGATTTTTTGTCCGTTTGGAGCTTCCCATGAGCGCCATTGTTTACCATAAACCGGTCCAAGGTTTCCATTTTCATCAGCCCACTCATCCCATATGGTTACTTTATTATCTTGGAGATATTTAATATTAGTATCGCCTTTTAAAAACCAAAGTAGTTCGTGTATAATTGAGCGTAGGTGACATTTTTTGGTTGTGACTAAGGGAAAGCCTTGATTGAGATCAAACCTCATTTGATATCCAAACACACTGATGGTGCCAGTTCCTGTTCGATCTGTTTTTTTAGAACCTTGGTCAAGAATATGTTGTAAAAGTTGCTGATAGTTTTTCATCAATTAAGGACGATATAAAATAATTGTATAGTAAGCAAACAGATATTGAACTTTTTCTATTTTTAAAAATGAAACTGGTTTCAGGTGGTATAAGAGGTTAAAATTAGAACGGCGTTGAGTGTTAAACATAAGAGTCGCTCTTTTGAAGTAAATTGTCTAAAATTATCATAGTTTAATAAACTCTGATTAGCGTGAGGTGTTAAGATATGGAAATTAGAGATCCCGTTCATGGAACTATTATTTTATCTGATAGCGAAGTACATGTCATAGACTCCCCTGAATTTCAGAGACTAAGATCAATAAAACAATTAGGTTTTTCTGAATTTAGTTTTCCAGCAGCAACCCACAATCGGTATTTGCATAGTATTGGAGTTTGTCACTTAGCTGGAAGGGCTTTTGATCTTATTTTTAATTCAGCAGTACAAGGCAATGTATATAATTTTTCATTCTCTTCTGAGAAAGTTAAAAGCCGTTTGCGACAATGTTTTCGTTTAGCTGCTTTATTACATGACGTGGGACATGGTCCATTAAGTCATGTTACAGAAGAAGTTATGCCTCCCTTAAAAGAATTAAATGTACAAGTATATGCTCATAGATCTCAAGCAATATACCAATTGGGGTTGGCAGAAAAAAATAATCGCAAAGCAAATCATGAAGATTATACAATAAAATACATTACAGATTCACCATTAACAGAAGTATTAAAACAGCAATTTCCTGATATTGAGCCTCGACATATTGTTTGTTTAATTGATAAGACTATTGCCTCTCCTGATGATTTTTTTATTGATCAAGGAATTGATTTCAGACCTATCTTGAGTCAACTTGTGAGTTCAGAACTCGATGTGGATCGTATGGATTATTTGGAGCGAGATTCTTATTTTTGCGGAACAAATTATGGAAATATAGATGTTGAATGGTTGCTTTCAAATTTAAAAGCCCACCCTGTAAATAATCAAATCTACTTGGCACTAAATCGTAGAGCATTGTATACATTTGATGATTTTTTACTATCTCGTCATCATATGAATTTAATGGTTTATTTCCATCATAAAGGGATTATTTATGAGGAAATGTTAATTCGCTATTTAGAATCAGAGGATTGTGATTTTCGATTACCAGCCAATATTAATGAGTATACACATTATAATGATTATCATTTATTTGAACACATAGCTCATGTAAAAAATAATCCTTGGGCAAAACGAATTGCAAGACGCTCTCCTTATCGTAATCTTATTGAGCTTCATAATGTTAGTGATGTGCAACGACCACAACGCATTCAACAGTTTTTAGAAAGTGAAAATGTAGAATGTATTCTGGCAAGTTCACGAGTACGACTAAGTAAGTATCATACTTCATCTCCTGAAGATAAGGCTTTACCTATTTATGTAGTGGATCAGTATGATCGTTGGGAAAAACCAGTTCCCATCGAACAAAGTACAAAAATATTTAAAGCCTATGAAGATGTGCGAGTAATAGATAGAGTGTATGTAGCCCCTGAGAATTATGATAGGGCGCTAGAGTTGCTTGCAAAACTTCAGTTTTAAAAATTACTATGTAAAATTAGTGGATTTAGTTAGTTAAAAAGTCTAATGGAAGATCATTTAATTTATTTATTGTTAAATTTATATTCGAACAATTTGCAGTGCCTGATTCTAATTGAATATTTAGAAATACTTCATTTAAACCTGAGGAATACGCATCTCTTAAGGTTTGGATTTTACCTCCGTATGTACTATTGTTATGTTTGATTTTGTTGCTTATTTGGTTCATTAAATCTTTAACATTATTAAATTCATCAGTATTTTTACAGTCAGAAGTAACGATTCTAGAAAGAGAATTAGAAAGCTCTGTTATTAAATTATTTTCATTACATTTTGCGTTTGAGTTCAAAATAAACTAAATGCTTATAATCAAATATTTATACATAGCCAACTCCTAGGGTGCTTATATTGTCAATATGCAATCTAAATACCAATTATTAATTTAAACAATATCGGAGAAATAACTGCTCATGATTAAGTCTGATTGCTTCGCAATTGTATCAGACATAATCACAAGCAGTTATTTTCCTGTTTGTTGGGGGTGATTTTTAATCACCCCGAATTATGAAAACCCAAACTAAAGTTTGTATTTTCATAATAACTTGCGGGATAAAAATCATAGATGTAATCTCTTATTCAAAGGTAAAAAAAATGCCAATAAAATTAAACCAAGCAACTAAATATGATTCAACTAAGAAAAACATTAGAGATAGCTCAAAATTTATTGCAAAGATCAAAAATTGATTTTGCTTTAATTGGTGGATTTGCGTTGGGCGCACATGGTATTCACCGTGCAACAAAGGATATTGATTTATTAGTCGATGGATCTCAAAAAGAAAAAGTTAGAGAATTATTTACCAGCAAGGGGTTTAGAGTTTTTAATGAGTCAAAAGAAGTCCTTCAGCTAGATGGAATCGGATATGTTGATATTGTTTTTGCGAACAGACCACTTTCTCTTGAGATAATTCAGAAAGCAAATTTTGATAAATTACGTTTAGCTGGAGTCCCAGTAGTAAGTCGTGAAGCGATAATTGGATTAAAAATTCAAGCTTTTAAAAATGATCCCCAAAGAGTATTGCAAGATAAAGCAGATATTAAACTACTTTTAAATCAAAGTGGAGTCAATCTAGTGGAAGTTAAAAAGTATGCTGATTTATTTGATGCTTGGTCGGAAATTGAGGAGTTACTAAAATGACTTTTGAAGAGTACCTAGACTTTTTAGATCAATATTGGGAGATGTTTGGTCCGCCTCCTGCCCCAACTCCAAAAGTAGAATATAAAAATATAAAAATATAAAATTTAACATAAAGGAATCTTCATGTGCTTAATTAATAAAAATCTGTTTTTAGGATTATCGTTCTTGTTGTATTTTTTTTCTATAACATATAATTTAAAGGTTTTTGCTCAGAACATCACTTTTAAAATTCAAAATAATATCGTGAAAGAAATTTCGATTGCAGATCTTAAAAAAAATCTAAAAATAAGTTCCATGGAAGTAATAGAACCCCATGAAAATAAAAAAATAGTTTATAGCGGATTTAAAATAAAAGAGGTTTTAAATTATATTTATGGTAAGAATTGGAAAAAGAATGAATTGGTTTTATTTATATGTGCCGATGGCTATAAAGATCCAATTTCAGCTGAAAAAATATTTATTGAGAATCCCCTACTTGCAATTGAAAAAAAGGGTTCCTCTGATTTTAGTGTTAATAATCAGTTGCAGAATCAAAAAAATATTCCCTTAGCGCCAATGTATCTAGTTTGGAATAATATAAATAATTCTCAACTTCTTGCCGAGGGGTCAAATGGATGGCCTTATCAAGTGGTATCATTAGAGCTTACAAATTTTGCAGAAAAATTTCCCCATATGATACCTTTAAATAATTCAAACGATAAAATTTCTAGAGGATTTAAAGGATTTCAAAGTTACTGTATGACTTGTCATAAAATAAATGGCGATGGTGGAGATAAAGGACCAGAGTTAACCAGCTTTCCAATTAAATATGAACAACTTGATAAATGGATTGATAATCCAACTTCGTTAAAAGCAAATACGACGATGCCTCCTTTAAATTTAAAAGTAAAAAATAGAAAACAACTTATTACTGACATCATAGAATATCTAAAATTTATGAATTCAAAAAATATAAAATAGATTTATGAGTAGTATTCTTTTTCTTATAAAAATTGGGGAGCAACTTTTTAGATGCTCCATGTTTCTCAATTAATCTATTTTACTTAATCAACTAACGTTATTGTAAAAGACTTTTTTTGATAGGATTTTATTGTACCTTTAAGTCCTGTTGCTATTGTTCCTTCGTTAAAACGATAAAACGAGATATTTCCATCCCAAGAGCCCGTAGGTTCTCCGGCAACATTTGTTTGTGTGGAAGAGAAGCTTCCAACACCATCTTCTGGAGCCGTATCGTTTATTTCATAAGTTTTCCCTTTAGACTCTTGATAATTATATTCTAAATATATTTTCATATACTCAGAAGTTACACTGGTTGGTGTCCAACTTAAATTTATAGTGGAGCCTTTTGTAAATTGATAAACTGAGTTTACAGGAGTTCCAGTTAAAGTCGCAGAATTAATAAGTGAAGGAATCACAACAGTTGATTCATAGGGATTTTCTCCTGATCGAGTCAAAGTAACAGTAACTGAATTACCCGCCGCCGCAGAAATATTTGTTGAGTAGGACACAATACTACCCAACACTGACTTTGACATAGTATTGCCATTGCAAGTCACGGCATCTCCACTATTTAGCTCAATGTATGTGCCACCAGACTCTACTTGAAAATAAACTGAGCAATAATAAGTTGATCCCTCATTGCTTCCAGTAACTTTTATATCAGCAAAGAAACCACTGGTTTTGATATTTTCTGATTTTGTTTTTGCACACGACAAAGAAATAATTAGACTTGATAATAACATTAATATCGATAATATTTTCCTCATTTAAAAAATTCATTTTGGATTGGGTTTCATTCACTAATTATAATAAACATTTTTTTTAATTAAAAGTATTTATTGTGATTAATGTTTTTGATACACGCAATCAATCCATATCAAAGAATATATCCAGGTGGTATTAAATGAAAAAATTAGTTCGAAGATTATTATTAATGATCAGTATGATGATTTGTTTAATGACCCAATTTATTCATGCATTTGAGTCTCAAACTTTTGGAACTTTTAGTGGATTAATTAATCACCTTAAAATTGAAAAAAACCAGTTGGTTAGATTAGAGCTTATTCCTACTAAAGAAGAGGCTGGTAGTATTAAACTTCAAGGAATTTTGACTTTATACTTTGGGGGCTTTGACTCGGGCGAATATTTATCGGCTCACTTTAATGATGTGTATTTTAATATTTTAACTGGAGTTATGACATTTAATCAAACTGATCGTGAAGTTTACATAAAAAATGCAGTGGTTAAAGATAATATTTTTAGTGGAATTTTATATTCGACGTCTGGTGAAATAGGACCAATTATCCTTTCAAAGAAAAATGATTTAATACCAACAAGGCCCTTAATTGAACCCATTAATGGTGAGTACAATGGAAAATGTGGAAATGATCTTGGAAAGCTACAACTTGTAACATTTAGGTCGAGTAATGATAAAGCCAGACTGGGAAATCCCTTTGGGACCTACGAAGTTAAAGGACAATTAGGAAAAATGGACGGAGGCCTTTGCTACGGAGAGACTAAAAAATATTGTACATATTCAAAAATAAAGTCTTCAACATACGATTTTATAAGTGGTAGTTTGATTTTGGTTGGTAACCCTAAAACTTATACATGTAAAGTTGATGGTTCGAAAATTAACTGTGGAGAATGCCAATTTGAAAGAGTTTCTGATGAAATGAAAAATCCTAAAGTTAATCTTCAACTAAAAGCCCATGATCCATTTAATTGGTTCAAATTTAAAAAAAGTGATGATAGAAATTTAAATTCTATTTCAGGTCTCTATAATGGGTATTTGTATCATGATAATTTAAATATGTATCAAAAAGTTGAAATAGAGATTTCAACTTTTCAAAAACCAACTCTAAACGGAGTAAGTTTATATATTTCAGCTATTGCTCGACTACAATTTGGTAATTCTAAAGAAGAAATACTAAAATACAAATTTGATTCTATTGAATTTCCAAATCCACTTATTAAGCCTCAGTTTATTTTATCTCGTAAAGAGGGCGTTGATAGTGATGCTCTAATTCATATAACTGAGATAAAAGACGGCACTTTAAAGGGAAATTGGTTTTCAGAAGTATTTGGCAAAATAGGGCCCTTTGTTGTTACAAAAAACAATAATCTGCCTGCTCTTGATAATCCTAATTTATTAATAAATCAAATTTCTTCTATTTATGAAGAAAGCGGCGATTATGAATTACACAGAGATCTTATTTTAGATTTTTTTGTAAGTAGTGATCGTTTATCAATAAATTATAGTAATCCTTTTTATCCACTTAATATCAATGGATGGGTTTGGCGCAAGAGTGGAATTACTGTTAAAGAAAATATTTCTCAAAGTTCATATGATTTTTATACAGGTCGGATTGCAGTTGTTTATGGAAATGAACATGTGGTCACGGGTTTTGTAAATTCAAATAGGCAGATAAGATTTAGAACTTTAATGGGAGGTTTTGGAACTTATATGCAGAGTTTTGATTTAATTCCGTATGCAAAAAAAGAAAAATAATAACTGCCATCCCATATAAACAAGAAAATAACTGCTCGTGATTATGTCTGATATAATCGCGAAGCGATCAGACTTAATCATGAGCAGTTATTATGAAACTTCAAACGAAAGTTTGGGTTTTCATAATAAGGGGTGATTAAAAATCACCCCCAATAAACAAGAAAATAACTGCTCGTGATTATGTCTGATATAATCGCGAAGCGATCAGACTTAATCATGAGCAGTTATTATGAAACTAAATACACGATCTAGGAGATTAGGAGCTTAAAATGAAAAGAACCCTTATCATAATTTGGTTTGTAAGTTTAATTTTAAATGCCTGTTCACAAAAAAAAATGAGTGACCGAGATAGAAAATTACAAGAGCGTCAACAAAGTATTGACGTTAAAAAAAATGAGTTAACTCCTCTTGCAGGAGTTTATTTTGGTCTACTCACAGGAGTTAATGATTATAAACAAAATATTAAACTGACATTAGAAATTAAGGAAGTGCCAGAGTCTGAAAATAAGACAGATTCAACTATCATTCCTAAATTTGGTGGAAGCTTAAGATTTTTGTATGGTCCAGAAAATTTGAATGAATACGTAGATTGTAGTATTAAATCTGCCGAATATAACAAACTTACCCAGCAATTGACAGTTATAGTCACAAACCATCAATTTAATGAGTTGATTCTTTCAGGAACTTTAAATGATTCAATAAGTTTAAATGGAAGTTGGAGCGCTTCATCTGTAGGTGTTAGTGGTAAATTTGAATTAATTAAGGAACAACAATGAACCAGATTTTAATTATTTCTATTTTATTTTTAAATATAACTGTTTTTGCAAACCCTAGTAAAGTCTTTGGAGTAAGTACAAGTGATAGTAATTTTAAAGAAATTTTTGAAAATAATTTAAAGCAAAGTCAAATTGATATTTATTCTCAGAGAACAAAATATGAAATGGAATTTTCATATTCTAATAATCGTCCTGTGGAATCAATATTTGCAAACGATTATTATTTGATTTCTTATTCAGAAAATGTAAACTCACTCGCCACTTTTGGTTTTTATGGTGGTTTTGAATTCTTTCAATCGAATGATTTTTATATAAATCCCAATTTTGGTTTTTCTTATACTTTTAATGAAAGCATAATTAATTCGAAAAATAATCAAGGAAGTATTTATAAAGATGTTATTCGTTTTCAATCAATCCCCTTTTTTTTAGGAGCAAAATTTGAATACAAAGCATTCCATAATTTTTTGAATGCTTCAATATTTTCTAGATTAGGAATTACTTATGAGTGGGTTTCAATTGCTGGAAGTCTTGATGGAATAAATCAAAATCACTGGAGTTCTGGTTACTCAGCAAGTTTTGGACTTCTATTATTTCAACCTGAAATCGTTGATCTCAATACATGGTTTGGTGGAGTTTCATTAAGTGTTGGTCAACTAAGGCCCTTTATTGATGATAAGCAAGGGAGTAAATCAAATTTTAGTGAGGCAGGATTGAAATTTTTATTATGAAACTTAGATTAATAATTTTTTTATGTGTATGTTTATGTATATTTAAGTTTTCACATTTAGCTTTTGCAAATAATTTACTTACAATTGAAGATATAAAAAAATATGCTCTAGCAAATAATTTTGGAGTAAAAGCAATCTCCCAAGAGCTAAATGAGGCAAAGGCCCAAACAACGCAAAAAAGATCTTCTTTTTTTCCAAATTTTAGCTTTATTGCTGGGCCAGAAATTCAAACTTACGACAGCAAATCTGAATCAAGCACTATGGGGTATTTAAGTGGTGAATGGAATGTGTTCAACGGCTCCAGAGATAGGATTGAATTAGAAATTAGTGAATTCAATGAGAAAATTATTGAAGTTGAAATTTCCAAAAAGCAATTTGAGTTAGAATTAGAAATAGAAAATCTTTTTTACTTATATTTATATAAGTTATCAAAATTTAAGTATTATAAGAAATCATTAGAGTTGAATTTAAAGCATAAAAAATTAATTAATCAAAAAAAATTTTCAGGGCTAGCCTCTGCTGCTGATGTGATGGAATTTGAAATTAGAGATTCAATTTTAAATTCTGAAATCAATTCTCTAGTTCAAGAAATGCAAGAGACTAAACTAGGTTTGATTCGAATTATGGGGCAAGGTTTGCAAACAAATTTTGAACCAATTGGCGATTTACCACATCTTCATGTTGAAAAACAATTATCTGATTTTTTAAGTCAGATTAATTCGACCAGCGGTTTCATTAAAAAATCTTCATATTTGGCAGCGATGGGGTCACTTTCTTTAAAGCAATCACGTTTTTCTTGGATTCCGAAAATTGATTTACAAATGAAATATGGAAAATTACCAATGGAATTATCAACTCAATTCCCCGCTTTTGAAGGTGCATTTTTGTTAAAATGGAATTTTTTCTCGGGCTTTGAAACAACAGGAAAAATTGCCGAAGCACAAGCGAGAGTCAATAGGCTTAATTATGAGTTTCAACAAAAACTTTTAGATAACATGTCAGATGCTGAAATAAATTACTCAAAACTTATATCAATTCAAGATCGTGTTCACGCTGAGGAAGGGAATGAGTTACGTGCAGAAAAATACTATAATGTAATTATAAATGAATACAGGCAAGGTGTTAAAAATGGTGCTGACTTAAAAGCTGCTGAAGAACTCCTACTATCATCTCGAATAAGAAATGCAGAACTGAAATATCAATTTATAGATAACAAGATCAAGCTTGAAAAATCTATTGGGTTAAGAATTGATACAGTAACTCAACCATAAACTGTTTTAACAAAAAAATTTTAAAGGTAACCATGTTAAATGCATTAATTCGTTTTTCATTAAAAAAAAGATTACTTGTAGGCCTTCTAGCTCTCGCTCTTTGTGTTTATGGAACTTGGTTGTCGCGAAGTCTACCAGTAGATGTCTTTCCAAATTTAAATAGACCTACAGTAACGGTTTTAACAGAAGCCCATGGCCTTGCGCCAGAAGAAGTGGAAACACTTGTCACATTACCTGTTGAAACAATTTTAAATGGCACACCTGGTGTTTTAAGGCTTCGCTCCAATAGCGGAATAGGAATATCTATTGTGTTTATTGAGTTTGATTGGGGTACTGAAATTTTTCGAAATCGCCAATTGGTTGCAGAACGATTGCAATTATTAGAAGGACGACTTCCCGTTGGGATGCAACCAATAATGGGACCTGTAACTTCAATAATGGGAGAGATTGAATTTGTCGGAGTGACAAGTCCTCAAGAAACAATTTCACCAATGGATCTGCGCACACTTGCTGATTGGACTATTAGGCCACGATTAATGACAATTCCAGGGATTAGTCAGATCGTTGTCATGGGTGGAGAGATTAAACAATATCAAATATTAGTATCGACAGATAAACTTCAACGTAAAGGGGTTTCGCTCGAAGAATTAAAACATGCACTTTCGGAAATTAGTGAAAACACAACGGGTGGATTTATTGATATCGATGAAAAAGAATTTTTGATTCGCCCTATTGGCCGAGCCGCTAGTTTAGAAGAATTAGAAAACTCATTAGTGGCTCTTCATATGGGGCAACCTGTTTTAGTAAAAGATATTGCTGAGGTTCGAGTTGGTGCAAAAGTAAAAAGAGGTGAAGGTAGTATCAATGGTAAACACTCGGTAATTATGACCATCCAAAAGCAGCCGAGTGCGAGCACGATAGAGCTTACTAAAGCCATAGAGAAAGAGCTTGTTGAAATGCAGAAGTCACTTCCAAATGGAGTAAAACTTGAAACAGATCTTTTCAAGCAATCACACTTCATAGAAGCCTCAATTGGAAACGTAGAAGAAGCTTTGCGAGATGGAATCATCATGGTGATGATTATTTTGTTTTTATTTTTGATGAATTTTAGGACCACATCGATCACTCTTGTAGCCATTCCACTAAGTTTACTAATTACAGCAATCGTATTTCATCTTTTGGATATTACTATTAATACAATGACTTTAGGAGGCCTAGCTATAGCCATTGGTGAATTAGTAGATGATGCCATTGTTGATGTTGAAAATGTTTTTAGAAGATTAAGAGAAAATCGTTTAGCAGGTTCACCAAAAGGTTATTTACGTGTAATATATGAAGCTTCAAGTGAAGTGAGAAACTCAATTGTTCTATCAACAATAATAGTTGTACTAGTATTTATTCCATTGTTTGCATTAAGTGGAATTGAAGGAAGATTATTTGTTCCTCTAGGTATTGCTTATATCATTTCAATTCTAGCATCACTCTTGGTTTCATTAACAATAACACCCATTCTTTGTTCATATTTATTACCGAACTCAAAAGCTGTTCATCATGAAAAAGATGGTCCCATGGTTTCAAAGTTAAAATCTTTTGCCTTGAAAGTGCTAAATTGGACTTTACCGCGACCGATGCTTGTTATCTATTTGGCAATTGGGCTATTATTTTTTAGTCTCTTGTTGCTTCCGTTCATGGGTAGAAATTTTTTACCTGAATTTAATGAGGGTACTGCGACAATTGGAGTTGCTGCCTCGCCTGGAATTTCACTTTCTGCATCTGATAAATTAGGAATTAAAATTGAAGAGGCAATACTTTCAGTGCCAGAAGTAAAATCTTCAGTTCGCAGAACAGGCCGCGCAGAAATGGATGAGCATGCTGAAGGAGTTCATTGGCATGAGATTGATGTTGATTTCAAATCTGGTGGGCGACCACGACAAATTGTTTTACAAGAAATTCGTGAGCGCATTGAAAAAACTGGTGATGTTTATGTAAATCTTGGTCAACCAATTAGCCATCGTTTAGATCATTTGCTATCTGGGGTAAGAGCGCAAATTGCAGTTAAAATATTTGGACCTGATTTGGGAGAGCTACGCAGACTTGGTGGGGAAATATTTGATGCTCTTCAAAACATAAAAGGTGTTGTCGATTTGCAAACTGAACCCTTAGTATTAATTCCTCAATTAAAAATTGCAGTCGATAGAGAATCTAGTTCAAGATACGGTTTGCGTAGTGGGACATTGGCAGAAGATTTAGAAATTGCACTTAATGGAGAAACTGTTTCGCAGTTTTTAGAAAATCAAAAAATGTTTGATGTGTTTATGCGACTTGATGAAGAATCGCGAAGTACACCTGAAAAAATATCAAATACGCTTGTTAAGTTAATGCCGACAGGTATGGGTGTTAAATTAGGAGATGTTGCAAATATTTATCGAGGAACAGGTCCAAACATGATAAATCGTGAAGACATGCAAAGAAGGATAGTTGTTTCTGCAAATACCCATGATCGTGATCTTGGGAGTGTAGTTAAAGAAATTCAAAAAGCTTTGAATGAAAAAATTAAATTAACTGAAGGATATTTTATAAAACTTGGCGGACAATTTGAAAGCCAACAAGAAGCATCAAAAAAAATTCTTTGGTTAGGTCTACTATCGATGTCAGGTATTTTCTTTGTCCTGTATGTACATTTTAAATCAGTAATGTTGAGTTTGCAAGTTATGATGAATGTTCCTCTTGCGCTAATAGGAAGTATTATTGCTATCTTTATTACAGAGAGAACACTCTCTGTTGCGACATTGGTAGCATTTATAACTCTTTGTGGAATTGCAACTCGAAATGGAATTTTACTAATTAGTCATTATTTATATTTAATGAAAGAAGAAGGTGAAAGTTTTGATGCCAAGATGGTTATTCGAGGATCCTTAGAGCGTTTGGTTCCAGTATTAATGACAGCCTCAACTGCAGCGCTTGCGCTTGTCCCTTTATTATTATCACGCGGTGAACCAGGTAAAGAAATACTTTATCCTGTTGCTGTTGTTATAGTTGGTGGATTAATATCATCAACAATACTTGACTTGGTTGTAACACCAACAATCTTTTTAAAATTTGGAAAAAAAGCAATTTTAAATTACTTAAATCAAAATAAACAAGACGAAAAAGGAGAATGGAATTGAAAAAAAAATTTATGATAATGATAATGGTAATGAGTTTGATTGGATCTTATGTAAGTGCACATGACGAAGGTCATGGGCCAAAACTTTCTGATACTGGAAAATATGGTGGTTTAGTATCTTCTGTTGTACTTAAATCCGAAGCAGCGAAAGGTGCTGGTGCGACTCTTGTTTATAAAGCTGAATTGGTTCGCTCTAGTGATGGTTTAGCTAGAATTTATTTTTACGATTCAACAATGAAACCTTTGGATTTAAAAGGGTTTGATGTAAAAGCAGTTGCAAGTCTTGGCGCAAAAGTTAAGGGAAAATGGAAAGATGTTGCCTTCAATCTTGAATTAAAGGACGGAAAATTTACAGGTAAAATACCAACTCCAGAAGCAAAACCTTTTGATATCGACGTCACTCTTAAGAAAGATGGTAAGGAATTACTATCAGCATTTGATAATCTTGATTAAAAAAAAATTTGGGAAAAATTTAAATTTTTATTCGTAATGTTTCGCCTGAGATTCCACTACCTAAGTTGCTACATAAATATAAAATAGTATTTGCTAAATTTTCTGGATTCATCAGGCGGGCACTTGAATCAATTTTTTTCATTTGCTCGAGAGCTTCCTTAATACTTTTGCATTCTGTAAAATGACTGAGTAAATAGTCTTCGGTTAGACCTGTAGCAATGGTATTTACAGTACATGACAAATCTGCAATTTCTTTAGAAAAACTGCGAGTAAAAGAGCTGAGTCCACCACGAACTAATGAATGTACAGAATCCATAGCAAAGCCAGAATGACATTCATCGGTAATTAAATAAACAATTCGTCCACGTTTTCTAGTTTTCAAAAAATTGATTACTGCATGAGATAGATGAAAAGAACTTTTCAATTGTTTTTGAAGAAGCTCTTCAAAAATTTCAATTGAACTTTCATTTCGAAAAGGTGCAGGTGTCGAAATTCCCAGAGCATCAATATAAATATCCACACAACCAAAAGTTTCAGCGGCTTTACTAATTGCTTCTTTGCATACTTTAGGATCATCAAGATTAAATTCAAAGGCACGACAGCGGCCGTACTTTTCATTTACTTCTCTTTGGTCATTAAGGTGTTGAGCAACCCTTTGGTGAGCGTCGGCTTTATTAGCAATAAAAACAACATCTGAACCATTTTGGGTGAGGGTTGATGCAATATTTTGAGTTACAGTCGTTAGTGGACCAGAAATTACAGAGGTTCGCTCTCTTAATGATAAACTTACATCAGCCATAAATAATTTTACACTCTCTCGATGATTATTGCGACACCTTGTCCACCGCCAATACAAGCACTTCCAATTGCATACTTACCTTGACGTCGTTGTAATTCATATATCAAGTGATTCATTATTCGAGTACCACTAGCTGCAAGTGGGTGGCCAACAGCAATTGCTCCACCATTAACATTTGTTCTGCTCATATCAAGTTTAAGTTCTTTTTGAACCGCAAGAAATTGAGCCGCAAAGGCTTCATTAACTTCAATGAGGTCCATTTGATTAAGAGTTAAATTTGCATTCTGTAAGGCTTTTTGAATGGCTTTGACAGGACCTATCCCCATGACTTGTGGTTCGCAACCAACTAAAGCGTAACTAACTATTCGAGCAAGCGGTTTTGCACCTATTTTTTTTGCGTGTTCTTCGGTTGTTAAAATTGAAGCTGCTGCTCCATCTACAATCCCTGATGCTGTTGCCGCTGTTACTAAACCATCTTTTTTAAATAAAGGTTTTAAAGCTGTAATTTTATCTGGAGTCACTTCAGGTTTTGGGTGTTCATCTTTTTCAAAAGTGATTGATCCTTTTTTACTTTCGATAAGGTAAGGAGTTGTTTCTTCTTTAAAATAATTTTTTTCATAAGCAGCTTTATATTTTTGTTGAGTGGCAAATGAATATTCATCAACTTCTGCTCTTGTGATTTTATAACGTTCACCTAAATTTTCTGCAGTTATTGCCATTGGCATTTTTGCATAGGCATCCGTTAAAGCAGCAGTCATATAATCTTCGAGTTCAGTATTTCCCATACGAAAACCATTAAATCTCGCATTACGTAAAACATAAGGAACAAGTGACATTTGTTCTACACCACCAGCAAGTACACACTGGGCTTGGTTAGTTTGAAGCATTTGTGAAGCGTTTATCCAAGATTGAAAACCGCTTCCACATAAAACATTTACTAAATATGCCGGTGTTTCAATTGGTAATCCCAGTTTCAAAGCTGTGTGACGAGGTAGATATGGAGCATCTGATCCAGACTGAACCACGTTACCAATGACAACGTGATCAATATCAGCTTTTGAATTTACTTGCTCGAGACAAGCCTTGCCCGCCTGAACTATAAGGTCTGTAGCTGAGATATCTTTTAATGTTCCGCCAAAGGCGCCAAATGCTGTTCTTTTTGCTGCGATAATTACTGTATTTTTCATAGTGGTTAAAGAGTAGAGAAGTAAAAATCGAAGGTCAATTCAAGAGTTATATGTGCAACAACAAGTCATAATAACAGCTTATGATTAAGTCTGATCGCTTCGCGATTATATCAGACATAATCACAAGCTGTTATTTTCCTGTTTGTTGGGGGCGATTTTCAATCACCCCGTATTATGAAAACCCAAACTTACGTTTGTATTTTCATAATAACTGCTAATGATTAAGTCTGATCGCTTCGCGATTATATGCGAGACAAAATCATTCGACGTTATTTACTTAAATTTATGGACAATTCAAATATAAAATGTGAGCTTTCAATTGTAATAAAAAAGTATACTTTAGTTAGGATTTTAAAAATGGAAAATTTTAAAAAAAAGATTTTAATCATTGGTCAAGGTGGTCGAGAGCATGCTCTTGTTAAGGCTTTAAAAAAGTCACAAAATGTTTCTGAAATTCATTGTATTCCAGGGAGTGCTGGAATAAGTGAGGATGCTTTTTGCCATTTGGATATTTCGTATAACGCCAAAGAATCAATTTTAAATTTTTGTCTAAACGAGAAAATAGATTTTGTGTTAATTGGGCCTGAAGATCCGCTCGTGTTTGGTTTATCAGATTTTTTACGTGATCATGATATTCTCGTAGTTGGCCCCTCTCAGGCGGCTGCTAATCTTGAGGGAAGTAAAGTATTTTCTAAAGAGTTTATGAATGAGTTCGGAGTAGCGACATCAAAATATAAACTTGTAACTAATGTGAAAGAAGCAATGTTAGCAATGTCTGAGTTCACTCCTCCTTATGTACTCAAAGCAGATGGATTATGTGCAGGGAAAGGTGTTTATATTTGTAAAAATGAATCTACATTAAAAGAGGCTGCTGAATTATTTTTTGAAAAAAAGATTTTTGGAAAAGCTGGAGAAAGAGCAGTTCTTGAACAATTTTTACCAGGTTACGAATTGAGTGTATTAGTTTTAACAAATGGTTCAGAGTATGAAGTGCTTCCTTTGGCACAAGATCATAAGCAATTGCAAGATGGAGATAACGGCCCAAACACTGGAGGCATGGGAACAATAGCTCCACTTAAAATTGAGTCAAAATTAATGTCAGAAATTAAGAGTAAAATTATTGAACCAACAATTAAGGGTTTTCAAAATAAAAAATTTATTTATCGGGGTGTGGTCTTTTTTGGCATTATGGTTACAGCGCAAGGACCAATGTGTTTAGAATATAATGTCAGATTTGGAGATCCTGAAACTCAAGTTATTTTGCCTCTGCTCGATGGGCAATGGAGTGATGTTTTTTTAAATTTAAGTAAAGGTGAATTAATAAAAATGAATTGGAATTCTAAATTAAGTGCTTGTTGTGTAGTTTTAGCGGCTGCAGGATATCCAGATCAGCCTGTCAGAGGAGATATTATTTCATTTAATAACGACGAACCAATGAATTCAAATTCCTATATTTTACATGCGGGGACAAAGAAAAATGAAAAATCACAGTGGATTACTAATGGTGGACGAGTATTAAATATCGTTGGAATTGGTGAGTCATTAAATTCTGCACGAGAATTGGCTTATGAAAAAGCATATTTTATTTCCTGGGATGGGTTGCAGAAACGAAATGATATTGGTTTGCGAAAAAACCTCACAACATAGAATCGAGAATAGTTTCTTTAGTTAGTATTTGAGTTGCATAACTAATTTTATACAAGTAAATTTGGTAAAAATAGTAATTAATATTTATTGTTAGAATTATATTTATTTAAATTGGAGTATAAAATGAAATTAAATGTAAAAATCTATTCTGATGGTGCAGATAAAGCGTCTATGTTGGAGATGGCTAAAAATCCTCAAATACAAGGATTAACCACAAATCCAAGTCTGATGAAAAAAGCCGGGATCAATGATTATAAAGCATTTAGCCTAGATATTTTAAATCATATAAAAGACAAACCAATTTCATTCGAAGTTTTCTCAGATGATTTTGAAGGGATGAAAAGACAGGCCCTAGAGATAAACACTTGGGGTAAAAATGTTTATGTGAAAATTCCGATAATGAACAGTGAAGGAAAATCCACGATTCCTCTAGTAAAAGACCTTTCTCATCAGGGCATTAAACTAAATGTCACAGCTATATTTACAATGACTCAAACTATAGAGACAGTTTTAGCAGTAAAGGGAGGGGCTCCCTCAATCGTATCCATTTTTGCAGGTCGTATTGCAGATACAGGTCGTGATCCAATGGCAACCATGGCAGCGGCATCACAACTTTGCAAAGAAACTGATCCTAATATCGAATTATTATGGGCCTCAACACGTGAAGTTTATAATATAATCCAAGCAGATCAAGCGGGTTGCCATATCATTACAGTTCCACCTGATATTATAAAAAAAATGAGCGGTTTTGGAAAAGAACTTATTCATATGAGTTTGGATACAGTTAAAACATTTAAGGCAGATTCAGAAGCTGCAGGTTTTAAAATTTAATTCCGAACTTCGAAAATTTTCAAAGCCAGTATTAATTATAATTCACAATACGTAACTATTAGTCTTGCAAGACGTAGAAGTGACCTTGCAAGTCCTTAAAAAGGCAATGGCCTCCCATTAATAAAAAAGGAGGCCATTATGACATATTTAAAAATTAAATATCCACACAACACGTGGGTATTTAATCGTCATAATAGAAAAAAACTTTACTGGATTTTAAAATTGATTTTGTTGATTCTGGAGATTTTAAAAAAGGTAATGGAACTTTTTTAGCTGTACGTTTGCTGAAGAACTATTGGAATTGAAAAGTAATTCTATAAGTATTATTGAGTGAACAATTACTCGACCACCGATAGGTCGAGATAATTATGGGTGGTCAGGCATGGAGAGGGCTTGCAAGGTCCCTCTTTAAAAAAATGAATAAATTAATTCAAAAATCTTAATGTGTTTTTTTCATCATATGCTAAAGTGACATTTTTTATATCAAACGATACAAATTTTTCTATTGCTACTCCAAATTTTAAAATACTCAAATAATTATTGCTTTAAAGAATAAAATTTACTAACTGTCTCAACATTATGTAATTTCTTTGGTGTAATGGAGGTCAATTTGAATTTTTTTAATTCAAGCTCTTTGATAAAATATTTCTTAATAGGAACATTTATTGGTGCAATTTCATGTAATAAAAATATAGATAAAGGTGATCAGAAAGCTGATTTTTTCGGGCCTCCTTTGGAAGGAACTTCGGAACAAGTAAAGCTTAATAGTTTACACGAAGTTAATGGTAAATGGGTTGCTAAGATTTCAGTTAGAGAAAAGAATGGAAAAAACTCTTATGAGTGTTTACCAAATGATAAACAGTTCTCTGTTTATTCACAGTTTATTTCAGATGAAAGTTCAATTTCTGTGGATTTTAATTTTTTTTGTTACAACTACTCAGCTCAAGATTTTGTAGATTATCAGATTTCTAAAAAATATTATAAAACAGAAGAGTGCTTAGTTGATGCAGAAACAAATAAGTGTTCTGGAAAATTATTTCCAAAATCATTGTCATTAGATGTTTCTTTTGGTGAAATTACAAAGATAGATTTTAATTATTTGGAAAATAAAATTTTAGTTAAAATATTTACTTCAAATTTAGATTCAAAATCAAACGGAGTTACAATTGCTAATTTAATACCCCTGGTTGTAGAGCCAAAACCTACTTCTTTAAGCGAAATTGAAAACTCACTATTATATCAGATAAGTGGTTATATAAAATTTAAAATTAATTCGCCAATAATGTTAAAAGATAAGATTGCAATGGTAAAAAATGGTAAAATTCTGGAAAACCAAATTGATGCAGATCATTCGAGTGAGCCGGTATGTTATTTTAGGTTGGCACGGGATGCAAATAACCAATTAAGCTTACCTGGTGGATTGACGTTAAACTCTGATGGAATATTCAAAAAAAATTATTTAAACAGGTTTTTTGCTGAACTACCAATTTTGTATTTTTCAAAAATAGAAAATTTTGCAAACACAGAACTTAATTTAGATTGTCGACGTGATACAAGCTACTTTCCCAATAAGCCTGCAACATTAAAAGAAGTTCAACAAGCCCTTGGTTCTTTGGTTATAGTAGAGTTGCGATAAATTTCTAATATTACTATAATCATTGTTTTCTATTTCCTGAGACGGTAAAAATTCCGAACTACGAAAATTTTCAAAGCCAATATTAATTTTAATACACAATACGTAACTATTAGTCTTGCATTGTCGAGAAGTGACCTTGCAAGTCTTTAAAAAGGCAATGGCCTCCCATTAATATAAAAGGAGGCCATTATGACATATTTAAAAATTAAATACCCACGCAACACGTGGGTATTTAATCGTCATAATAGAAAAAAACTTTACTGGATTTTAAAATTGATTTTGTTGATTCTGGAGATTTTAAAAAGGGTAATGGAACTTTTTTAACTGTACGTTTGCTGAAGAACTAATGGGATTAAAAATTTAATTCTAAAAGTATTATTGAGTGAACTATAACTCGACCACCGATAGGTCGAGTTGATTATGGGTGGTCAGGCATGGAGAGGGCTTGCAAGGTCCTATTTTGTTGGGGTGATTTTCAATCACCCGGTAATATAATAATGAAAGTAAATTAATTTAATAGTTTTAAAGTACAATTAACAATTCGCTCATCTGGTCCCGGTGGGGTAAAAGATGTACACGATAAATCTTGAATGTGAATTGTATTTTTATTTGTCGAATTAAAATATTTATTTAATTCCATTTTATCAAATAACTTAATGAGCTTTAATGATTCAGCTTCTGTTAAGTAGAGGGCTTTATCTAAAGCTGCAAGATTACAAGCATCAAGTCTGTTTCCGGTATAGAATACTGTATTGCAAAGAATTTCTTGTAACTCAATTTGCGAACCAGTTGCTTTGCTTTGTTCTGTAAATCCTAAATTTTTTAAAGAGTCATAAAGTTCTAAAGTACCTTTGTTAGATAATTCGATATTTTGTACATTTTCAAATGCGTATGTGAAACCACAAAAAGATAAAAACAAAAATGATATAATTTTTTTCATATATAAATTTCCTTATTTGGTTAGGTTAATACATTTTTAATCTCAGACTTATTAAATGAGCATGATTAATCTGACTTATAAACAATTTTCCAGATTTAATCCCGTAATCTTAAAAAGATTAAAACCACTCTTTTGCAAAATTGCAAATGGCTTCACTATCAAAGTTATGTTTTTGATAAAGTTCTTTTGCTGAGTAGGCGCTTTGTCCAAAAGCTCCTGCAACGCCAAGAGTTTTCAATTCAAAATTAATATTATTAATTGCTAGTGAGTGTGCGACAATCGAACCGAAACCACCTATGAGTTGATGATCTTCAACAGTTATAACTCTTCCTTCTGAAATTACTAATGCCTTTTTTAGAGTTTCAATATCAATATGATTAATACAAATTGGATTAATTACTGTTGAGTGAATTCCTGATTTTAAAAGTTCATCATGTGCAATGACAGCCTCATGAAGACAAGATCCACTTGCAACTATGGTCACAGCCTTTGGAGATGGGGTGAGTGTGCTTTGTCTTACAATCTGTGCTTGATTTAATTTATAATTTGCTTTTGGTTGAGTAACATAACTTTTGGGAAAATTTTCTCGTCCCAAGAAAAATATATAACTACTTGGAGTCTTCCCAGTCTGTACATCTTTGCTAAAAGTTTCAAAAGCTTCCATCATAAGTGTATGTGCTTCTTCAGAACACGATAGGGCAAAAGCTTTTACATTGGGTATTCCTGCGACCATTGATAAATAATTTAAGGCTTGGTGAGAAGCGCCGTCCGCGGCATCCTGAAACCCTGTATGGGAATAAACTGCAATGATTGGAGCCTCTGACAACATAGCCATGGTTAATGGCAATGCCCCCTTAGTTACGCCAAATTGTGCAAATGTATCGACAACAGGAATAAATCCATTTTTAGAAAAACCTGCAGCAACTGACACCATGTTAGATTCAGCAATACCTACATCAAATGAAAATTGTGGAAACTCTTTTCTAAACCCCGCAACTCCAGTAGAGCCAGGCAAATCTGAAGTGATAGAAACTATTGGTAAACCATTTTTACGAGCTTGAATCATTGCGCTTGATACACCATTTTGAATTTTTTCATCTCCTAAATGAGCAAGTGGAGGAGCTTTGTGATTCAATTTTATTTTACTTTCAAGTTTTATTAAATCATCAATCCAATTTGTAAAAAGATTAGGAATCTCAGTTGGTTCATTTTGACAATAAATCTCAGTCAAAAAACCAGTTAATTCGGTTGGACTTTTCAAAGGAAAACCATGTCCTCCAGATGAGGACTCTGCTGTTTTTTGTGTGCCAATACCTTTTACAGTTTTTGCGTGAATAGCAATTGGCTTTTTGGGATTTGCACGTGCCATCTCAATTGCGACCTCAATTGTGTCCACACAATCTTGTAGTGAGTTTCCATTTTTAAGATCAATAACTTCCCAACCTAAAGTTTTTAAACTATCAAAAGTTGGATTCATCGAAAAACTATCTTTATCAATACGACCTGAAAGCTTAGTGTTGTTATCACTAATAATTAAAATATAAGGAGCAATTTTTCCTACAGAAGCTAATCCTGGAACTGCGGCCAAAGCTTCACGCGCTTCGCCTTCCATGCAGGCTCCATCTGAAATGGCAGTGATAGTAACTCGGGAGCCATAAGCTCCACCAGATAAGGCATCAGACATTGCCAAACCTTGAGATTGTGGAAAGGCGGAGCCCAGTGGGCCATTACTTAATTGTACACCATTAGGAAACAAATGAACTTCTCCATGGCCAGTTAATTTACTTTTTATTGATCTAAAATGTTTTAAATCTTCAAATGTTAAGTCGGCAAATCCATAATTGGCTTTGAGTGCATATAAACCATTTTCACAATGACCAGCATCGTTTACAAAATTGTATAATTGGTGCCACTCTTTATTTTGTTTTTTAGAATCGTTAAACATTAAGGCATGAGTTGCAGACATAAGTTCTGCAAAAGCAGCGGGTCCGCCATAGTGGGCAGCAGCTCCACCTAAAACGGCATTCATATCCATTAAGCTTACCATTGCGCGAGTTGATTTAGGATCAGCACACTTAAGAGTTGTTCCTTTTTTTGATTTAATATCTATAAAAAAGTGAGGAGCGTTTTTTGGTGTTGAAGCTAACTTTTGCATATAACCTCTTTGTTTAAAAAAATTTTAAATAAAACCTTTTTGATTTTTTAGTTTACTAAATTTATAAAGTTTGAAATTTAAAAATACAATAAATCTTAACTGCGTCATTTAAATACTCATATTGGGAGCGATTTTTAATCACCCCGTATTATGAAAACCCAAACTAAAGTTTGTGCTTTCATAATAACCCTAATAAGCGGTTATCTTACAAAGTAATCCGCATGTAATCATATGTATAAAATCATGCGGATTATATTTGTAAAATATAATTTTAACTTAAAGTTGGTTATTTTAATCACATTTTAACTTTAAAAAATCTAATTTAAGTATTCAGTATAAAGGTAGTGTTAAAATTTTGCAGTTCTACTTTTGGTATAAATGAGTTTTCAAAAGCAATTTTGTTCATTTTTATAAAATCATTTTCTGTAAATTGGAAAATTTTTTGAACCAACTCATATTCATGAGTCAAATTAATATTAAATATCCCAGGATCATCAGTGTTAAGTGTAATTGGCACACCCATATCCCATAATTTTTTGACTGGATGATCAGAAATTGTTTTAACTCCTTGAGTGAGCACATTGCTTGATGGGCAAATCTCAAGTGGTATTTTTTTATCAATGATCAAATTACAAATTTCAGGAGATTTAATTGATTGAATTCCATGTCCAATTCGGCGGACGTTAAATTGCAAAATTGCTTCTTTAATATTTTCAATAGATTTTTGAGTTGGAACTTCACCTGCATGTATAGTGATTGAAAGATTTTCTTCACTAGCTTTTTCAAATAATTTTAAAAATGGTAAGGCTGGAAAATCTTCAACATCGGCAAGATCAACGCCAATAATTTTAATATTTTTAAAGAGCGCAAAGTTCATTGTTTGTTGGGCTCGTTCAACGGTAAGTGTGCGCTGGATTATTATTATAAATCCAAATGCAATTTTATACTTAGCTTGCCCCAACAATGCGCCCTCCAAAAGGGCTTCATGTATTTCTAGAAAAGATAACTCAGGATTTACTTCTTTAATATAATCAGGAGAGTACCTTAATTCTATTATTTTAATACCATCGTAGTAAGCATCTTCAATACATTCGAAAGCAAGTCTTTTTAAAATTGACTTTCCTTTTAATAATTCTTGAGCCACTTTAAATTTAATAATAACTTCAGCCAAGTTTTTATGTGGAGACTCAATTAGATATTTTTTTTTCAAAGTAATAAGTTTTACCGATGCGCTACTGGTATCAATATTTAATAATTCTAGCATCGTTGAGAATCTCATTGAGCAATCAAGATGACGGTGCAGTTCAATTTTTGGTAAATCTTTTAAATTCATATTCGATCCAATTATTTTTCACTCAGAGCTTGAAAAGAGAGCAATTCTATACTCGTTGCGTTCATTATATTTGACGGGCTCTGAAATTATATTATAGTTCAAAAAGTATTTATCGTTTTCATTGAAACATTTATTTTGTTTTATGTAAATAACTACTCATGATTAAGTCTGATCGCTTCGCGATTATATCAGAAATAATCATAAGCAGTTATTTCCTTTGCGCTGATTATGTCAGATAGGATTATTATATGAACTTATATCCACCAATAGAACCATTTCAAAACCATTTCATTAAAGTATCTGACCTTCACACGATCCATGTGGAAGAATGTGGAAATCCCACTGGCTATCCCGTTGTATTTTTACACGGTGGCCCGGGAGGGGGAATTGAGCCTTTTTACCGGCAGTATTTTGATCCTAAATTTTATCGAATAATTTTAATCGATCAACGTGGAAGTGGTAAAAGTATACCATTTGCAGAGCTAAAAGAAAATACAACTTGGGATCTTGTAGCTGATGTTGAGAAAGTTCGAGAATTACTAAAAATTGAAAAATGGTTGGTATTCGGTGGTAGTTGGGGATCTACACTTGCATTAGTTTACGCAATAACGCATTCAACACGCGTAAGTGAGTTGATTCTTCGAGGAATATTTTTATGTCGTCATGAAGAGCTTCAATGGTTTTACCAAGAGGGAGCAAGTTGGATTTTTCCAGATTTTTGGGAGAATTATAAAAATCTAATTCCAGAAAATGAAAGACATGATTTCATTAAAGCGTATTATAAACGACTGACATCTGAAAACGAAACTGAAAAACTTCAAGCAGCAAAAGTATGGAGTATTTGGGAAGCCTCAGTTTCAAAATTAATTCCTGCAAAAGATTATATGGATCATTATAATGATCCTGCCAAAGCTTTGCCTTTTGCACGAATTGAGTGTCATTATTTTATGAATAATGCATTTCTTCCATCATCAAATTTTATTCTAGAGCAAGCACATAAAATAAAACACATACCTACGATAATCGTGCAAGGTCGTTATGATGTCGTATGTCCTGCTAAAAGTGCATGGGCGTTGCATAAAGCACTTCCTCAATCAGAATTATTTTTGATAAGTGATGCTGGTCATTCAGTAACAGAGCCTGGAATTACTCAAGTACTTTTAGAGGCAACCGAAAAATTTAAGACTAAATATAAATAATAAATGCATTGTCTTATGATTAAGTCTGATTGCTTTCGAGATTATATCAGACGTAATCACGTGTAGTTAATATAATGATAATAGGAGGTTATTTTTTATAGCTCACTATTATGAAAAAATAAACTCACTTTTTTGTTTTCATAATAAATGAAGTATTTTTATTGAGTAAAGTTACCATTCATGATTATATCTAATACAAGGACTTGTAATCCGTTATTATTCATGTTTTTTTGGAGAAATTTAATGCCAGAGATTTGTCGATTCTTAGGTGTGATAATAGTGATGAACTTTAGGGAGCACAATCCTCCATATTTTCATGCTGTTTACGGTGAAGATGAGGCTATTATCGGCATTAATGACCTGCGAACTTTACAGGGCCAGTTACCTAAACGAATTAAAGCTGCTGTGCTTGAATGGGCAGATGATCATCGCGATGAACTGATGCAAAACTGGAATCTTGCTCAATCAGGAAAGCTACCGCATAAAATTAAACCGTTGGAGTAATTATGATACTTAAGGTAATAAATTTTACACTTGTACAGGATTATAAAATCCAAATTACTTTTAACAACGGAGAAATAAAAATTGTTGATCTAAAAGATGAATTAAAAGGTGAGGTTTTTGAGCCTTTAAAAGATATAACTTTTTTTAAAAAAGTATATTTAACTGATTGGAAGGTTCTCCAGTGGCCTAATGGTGCAGATTTCGCACCTGAGTTTTTATATTTAATAGGTCAAAAAATTGCAGCCTAAAATTAAACCAATAAAAACAAAAATTTTCCGAGCTGGGGATAACATTGTGGACTTTGTTATCTCTTCGCTTAAGACTAATAATTTAAAAGAAGGTGATGTTCTTGCGATCACTTCAAAAATTGTGAGCTTATCTGAAAATCAAATATGTTTTAAAAGTGCAATTAAAAACAAAAAAGAACTTATCCAAAGAGAAGCTGATGTGTACTTGGGTGAATCTTTATACAATCATCATATTACAATAAAACATAATTTATTAATACCAGCTGCAGGAATTGATGAATCAAATACCGATGGCGAATATTATATTTTATATCCAAAAAATCCATATCTAACAGCACAGAATATTTGTAAGTCCCTTAAAAAATACTATAAATTAAAAAAGCTAGGAGTCATTTTAACCGATTCTCATTCGACTCCATTGCATAGAGGAGTAACGGGAGTAAGTCTAGCTCATTGGGGTTTCCGTGGGATAGAAAGTTTAGTGGGGCAAAAAGATATATTTGGACGTAAACTAAAGTTTACTCATTTAAATCATGCAGATGCTATAGCTAATATGGCTGTTTATTTTATGGGGGAGGCTAATCAAAAAAATCCACTTGCTGTTATTAAAAACTTAAACTTAAAATTTACAAATCTAGATGTAAGTAAAGATATTCCTTTGAAAATTAATGAGGATATATATTTGTCTCTTCTTTTAAAAAATCTCAATTAAAAAAAAGCTTAATAAGTACTTTAATACTCGACTTAACTCTGGGGTAAAACTTTACAGTGACTCATTCATTCCATACAATAAAGAGTTGAATAGAAATGAGAGTATATGCAATTTTTTGAACGACCAGAAATTGAGAATAACTTTAAATTTAGTTTAGAGCGTTCAAATATTTTTTCTGTACTTGGTCCAAAAGGAGTTGGTAAATCCACATTAATAAGAAGTTTTTTGTTTAAATCCCATTTGCAACAACCAATTAAATTTAAATGGGTTACAATTTCCAATCTAGTACCTTTGAATGAAAAGTTGGGATTCCCAAATGAAAATTCATTAGAAGAAGCTTTAAATTTATTTTCACAAAATAATAACAACTATAATTATATTGTGTGGGACGATGTCCACTTATTACCTGAACCTCAGTTATCAATTTTAGTTTCGTTTTTGAAAAACACTTTTTCTACAATAAAATATATTTTGCTTTCAGATGAAAATAAAAATTCAATTAAACTTGAGGTTCCATTTTTAGTATTGGAGCCATTGAATGAAAAAGAATGCAAAGATTATATAAATAATTTTTTGAGTTATTCAAAAAATTATGAAGTTTCGGAGTTGTTGCGTGTAACGGGAGGATTACCTTTTTTGATTAACTTGTGGGTTCAAACAAACGGAGCTCAAAATCAACTTATGGGAGACGCGATTATTTCCCTTTTTAGTGAAGAAGAAAAAGTTATTTTAGCAAAATTTTATTTTTTGAATTCAATAAATGAATCTTCAAATTTAAATTTTGAAAAATTGCTACAAAAATTTTATCTCCAAAAAGACGGAAATACATTTATAATTCAACCATACCTTAAAGAAGTTCTTGAGCAGTATCTTTCAGACGATATAAAAAGAAAAGAAGCATTTAATGTAATTACTGAATTAAAATTAAACTCGAAAGTAGATTATTTTCTCATTTATTATATTGCTCTAAGAATGGGGCTGGAGGACGAGCTTTTAAAAGTTGTCAATTTTATTGAGCCTCAAAGATTAGAACATCTTTCCCTTTTAGATTTAAATGAAATGCACTTAAAACTATTTCATTATATAGAAAAAATAAAAGTAAATTCTTTTTCAAATGATATTTCAGATTCTGAGTTAAGAGTTATCCGTTTATTTTTAAAATCTGGTATTTTATTAGGGCAACGAAGTGAGACAATAGAGCAAATCAATTTTTTAATTGAACATTTTAATTTGAAACCTAGAATTTCAAATGAGTATTTATGGTTACTATATGAATTAATTTATTGGTCAAATAGAAGTCAAACTCCCTATAAGGAGAGAATAAAAAATTTATTTGAAAAGTATATAAATCACTCATCTGGGGATTTAAAATATTTATATCAAATCGAAAATGCGTATCCATACATTACTATAGATCCTCAAAGGGCATTAACAACTTTAAATCGTATTTTAAGCAGCATAAAAGATCAAAAAACAATATCCTTACAAGTTGCGTATTCACATTCTTTATTTCAATCAGCATCTTGTTATTCACATTTATTTGATTATAGAAAATCAATTGATGCATATCAAGAGGCTGAAGAGAAATACAATTTATTGCATTTACCATATTTTGCAATGATATCTAGACTTAATCGAGCATTTGAATATGTAGCAATAAATGATATTAAATTTGCTACTGATTTACTCCCAAAGTTAATTGAACAATCACGTAAATTTGGGTATAAATACATTCTTGCAGGCGCTCATATGGCAGAATCAATATGCTTGCTTGAGTCATTGGACCGTAATTTTGCATTAGAAAAAATTAATAAAGCATTGGAAATGATGCCTCACAGTGCTCCTCCCTTTTCTTTTCTTGATATCTATAAATGTAAAGTTCGAATACTATTAGATCTTGGATTATTTAAAGAAGCAGAGAGTATTTTTAGCGAAAAAATAAAACCATTTTATAATTATATTGAATATCGTTTAGAGTTTGAAAAATCATTAAATTTAGAAGAAATAAGTGAGCAGTGGGAGCAAGTTTCTGGATTTGAAAAAAATAAAAATTATCTCCGTTACATATTGTTATTAGGTCAAAGATTAAATGATCAACAAAGAGAATTATTAGAAAAAACTTCAAGAGGAAAGTGGCTATTACTTGAAAATGAGTGGATCAGATGTTCAGATTCTAATCTCGAAATTAAAAATTTAATTCAAATAATAAGTAAAATGGAACTTCTAGTTGATGAAGCTAAGAAAAAAATTAAAAATTATTCAGATGTTCTATTTGAAGAAGTAATGTTATTAATATTTAAAATTCAATTACTTCAAGATAAAGAGCGACTACCATTAGTTAATCTGTATAAAAAATTAATTTTTTCAATTAGTAATGAATGTGTTTACAAAAAGGTATATTTAGAAGTTTTAAAATTTTTGGAAAGCTCAGATATAAGTGTAAAAAATTTCTCTAAAATTCTGGAGTTTTCAAAATTAAATCCTTACCAACAAGTTAGAATTTCGAAATGGATTATAAAAAGTAAAAATTCAAAAGAGGGAAAGTATCAAATATTATCAAATTCAGTAGAGTTTGGAATTGAAACCAAAGAGGTTGATGATCTCTCAGATTTAAATAATTTAATCGCAAAAAATAAAGTATTAGTTGTTGATTATCTAGGAGATGTCTATTTATCAAATCAGCAAATAAATGAATTCCATCGCAAAGAGGTTCTAAGAAAATTTTTAACCACCTTGTTAGAAAATGCTCCAGAAGTATTATCGAAACAACAATTAGCTCAATTGATTTGGGGTGAAACATATTCACCAATCACTCATGACCCTAGAATTTATACAAACTTTCAAAGATTGAGACAAGTTGTCGGAGCAGATTGTATTGAGTCTTGGGAGGGGGGATATCGCTGGAACTTAAAATTTAGCTATTCTTTAATTAAGCAGACTAATAAAGATACGAATAGTACTCATAAAATTCAAAATCTTATGATTCAAGTTTTTCACCGAAAATTAGAACTCAATGAAGAATGGTTAACAAGAGCAGATTTGGTTGAAGCCACAAAAAGTAGTGAAAGTACTGTTAAAAGAGAGCTGAGTAAATTAATTTTAAACGGTATCATAGTTAGAGAAGGAAATGGTCCTAATATTAAATATCGTTTAAAATTAAAATAAAAGTTAATTATATAAGAATTTATTTTAAAAAATTATTTAAAGCTTTTTTATATTATATTGATTTCAATTCAGATGTGACACATTTTTTATCATCTTCATTAAGTGTTTCTAAAACAGATTTAATTTTATTTACATCCACATATAGACCTGCATTCGATAAATAAGTGGAAATAGAAATATTATTTTCAGATTGTAAGCTTCCTGTTTTCTGAAGACAAAAAGTTTTAAGAGTAGCTGTTAATAGCTCATTAAGAGCTGTTTGATTTTCTATGACATCTTGATTGACATCCCCTTCAATTTCCAGAACAAGAGTTTCAGGATCCCAATTTCCTTCTCCATCTTTTGCATATGTAAAATTTGAAAATACATAAAATATTATTGAAATTTTAATTATATTAAAAATTAATTTCCTCATACATCCCTCTATTTTGAGTTGTAATAATAGAGTAGATAAAGGTTTTTTTCAATATCTACTCTTTTGACAGTGTTGTTGCTTATCAGTTCAAATTAAATCGATTTGAGCCAAACTTATTGACCTAAATTGTCACCCTCATGAAGTTCAACTCCAGATTCAAGTAAGTGTCGAGGAAGTTCTTTTAATAAATTATAAATTTTAAATCTCAATTTTGGTAAGGGATTCACTTGTCCAATGCTTTGGTCATCTTCGAGCACAGTATTAGATTCTAAAAACTTTAGTACGTTTTGATAAGAAGGATCTACTAATTGTAACTCAACAACTTTAGCAAGCATTGCCTGGAGGGGTTTTTCTGATTTATGGGAATCATAGTTCAAATCATAACCCAAATATCCAACTGATTTAAGTAATAATAAAGCTTCTGCTGTAGGGCTAAAACTTGCGTTGGCAGAAAACCTCCAAAGAATTCTATTATACATTCTTCCAAATTCGGCCAATGAAATTTGTCGATAATTTAAATTTTCACTAGCTTGGGCTAGTTGGATTGCAAATTTAAAATTTTCTTCATAAAACCTTACTAATATTCGATCTCTAATTACAGGACTTGGATGGATATATTGAATTATTGCATTTGCTACATCAGCAGATCGATTTAGTATCATTCGAATTAATTCTTCATGTTGTCTTTTTTCTGTGAGTTTTACAATACTAAAGCTCTTTGCTTCATAAAACTTTCTTTTATCTTCGTAACTGGGCTGTAATTTTGAATCTTTTAGTGTGTCAATTAATAATTCAACAGTGGAAATACTTTCTTTTAATTGGTTTAAATCTTCTATAGTAAATTGAGATTGAGGAATACCTTCTTGAGAAGGTGTTGTTCCCCTTGAAAGTCCTAGAATAACTTTAATTGAATCAGTAAGTGTTACGTTAGTTTCTTTAATTGATTCTTGCGATAAATGTTGAGATCTGATTTTTGCTATTTCAGTGACAATATGAGTTGAAATCGCTGTTGAGGTTATATATGTTCGAGTATATTCAGCGACAGGAGCCTCATCGGCCTTAGCTATTGGTCCAAATAGATTTGCAAATATTAATAACGATGAAATTGTATTTAGTGTTTTCATAAATGTTCCTTTATTTTAATTATAGTAATTTTTATCAAAATTTTTACGATCAGATTTAGTCTAGTTGATATTAGTTGTTATTCTTTTCCTGGAAACCAATAATCCACAAATGAATGCTCTCTTGGATAATAGATATTTACATTATATCTTCCTGGATAAGATGCTGGAGTTGCCAAAATAAACATTTTAGTAGAATTAGAGTCTTCAAAAAATAATGCAATTTTTAAAACTTCAGAAGATGTATTATCAAATTCCCCCATATTATTAAATTGACTGAAGCTCACTGTTGCTATGCGACCAAGATTATAATCATTAAATGGATTTAATGTATAAGTTAATACCGAATCACTATGAACTGTTAGTTGATTTCCATTGATGACAGATTGGTAACTCCCTTTTTTTGAATAATAAACCCCAGTGCTAGGCCAACTATTCCATCTTGGCAAATTTAAAACAGCTTTTCTCATTCCTAATAAACTATTGTTCAACAATCCTTTTCCTTGAACTAAGTATGGATAACGAATTGAATTATTAGAATCTTGTTTAGAAATTTCAATATGAGGAGATATGTCATCAAGTTTAGTCTCACTGCTTTCAAGACCATACATATCAATTTTTGTTGGAGATAATATTGTTGTTTGTCCTTTTCTAACTTTTTTAGTTTTAAATAAAAAAGCCATTTCAGAAGTGTTACCGACTTCAATTGTACTTTGATCAAGAATAACACCAATAAACTCACCTTCGTCCTGTTTATTCTTATCTAGAAGCAAATAGTGAGTTCCACTTATTTCTGATTTATCGAGAGGCCCCATAATGTAAAGGCCTTCTTCAAGTTGAAATGGTTGTGAAGCTAAATTTGCGGCTCCACCTGATTGTGTGGACGCATTAACATCATATACTGGTATTTCTCGGGCGCTCAAAAGGCTTGTTATAGTAAAAAGTAAAATTCCTACAGTTAGACTTTTAAAAAAATTGATTCTCATATATTTTCCTTTTTAAATTAATTAGTTTTTATTTTTTTTAATTCTAAATTTCTTTTTCACTTTAAATACTAAATATTTTTAGTTTTCATATTAATGAACCCATAAAATTATCTAGCACATCACAAAATTAGTTATATCTGATTTTTTTTTAAAGATTACAAATTTACTCTTACAGATTTGAGCTGACTAAAAATTAGATATTTTAAAATAATTGCTCATTATAAATCAGACATATTGTCGAGTAACATTTAATTGCAATAATTTAAACATTCAAGGAAATTGAAAAAATAAATTTTCTTATGCATTCATTATTCAATCAATTATAGTTGTTCAGGATAAAAAACATATAAATTAAGTTATGAATGTTTGCCGTGTTACAAATAATCTATTTGTTAAAAAAGACCATTAAAGGGTCTAATAAAAATATTGTATGGTAAATTTAATAAAGGAATGTCTGTGAAAATAAAAGATAAAACATCGCCAACTGCACTCCCAGTTTCATTTGCAATTTGACATACATTTTTATCTGGAATTTGAGCTGCCCACTGATTGCCAATATAAGCTTTATAGGCTCCGGACTTTGATTGACGGTGGATAATACCACCAGCAGAATAGACACCGAATAAGCTTCCCATATTAAGATTTAAACTCAACTTACTTGCATATCTTCCACAATTTTGTTCGGTTTTTTTTGAAACTATTTTTAATAAATCAGATATTTTATAACTTAAATTAATTTCAAGACCTTCAAGATTTAATAAAACCGAATTTAAAGATGGCCATAGCCCGTATACAGCACATTGATTTTCTTCTACAGTAGTATTTATATTTAATAAAAAAGTTATTGTGTTCATGAAATTTGTGTATCTAATATATTTTGAATTAAAATCTAAATTATCCAAATCTATTTTTGCTCCCCCACATTTAGGCTCAGCATTTTTTGCCATATTATAATATGTTTGATCTGACATAATTTTAATTTCTTCTCCCAAACCATAGGACATTCTTGTTATGGGTTTTGTGATTCCGCTGAAAGCTTCATTATTTGTAGTTAAGTATATACTTAAATTCATAATTGCAAACTCTGACAGTAATGGATGAATATTTTTATAAATAATTTGATAAGCGGTTGTATATGTAATTGAGTTCACAATTAAATCAGGGCTTTTTTCAGATTGCTTTATAGACATAATAAAGCTTTGAAAATTAAAAAATAATTCTTGTAATTTTAAAAAGAGACTAGCAGAAATCTCATTGTTTTCACACATTTTATTTTTTTCTGCATTATAAATTGCAACTCTTGATTTTTCCTTATTACCATTGTTACAAGCAACTAATTCATTCCAAATTAAGTAAGAATCCTTATTTAAGTTGGTTAAAGTTTTAAAATCATTTTGTGTAAAATTTAAATATTCAGGAATGCTAACAGTTCCTAAAGCACTCCAATATTTAAAACTTTCTTCATGAAGTTTTTGAATAAGATCAATAGGAGCATCTTGACCCTCAATTGCATTTCGATATGAATTTGGAAATATAAGTTGTGAATAGTCATCAAGATTTTTATTCCAATTTACTAACTTACCTAGGTTGGATTTTAAAAAATAGGAAGATCTTGGGTTATTAATATTAATGCCTTCGTTTTGCGTGACAGCTTCGTTTGTTAGCTCTGAATCTAAATGTAAGTCAGCATCTTCTAAAGCAATCAATGTTAACGATTTAGTTAAAATAAAAAAAGTAAAAGCAAAAAGTGTAAAGATTTTTTTCATGTTGTACCTTTATTGTTACTAAATGATATTAATTCATATATAATTAATATCAAATAAACACTTTTAAGTCTCATAACATCGTCTAACTTAATTGAGCCGTTCACTCTATATTTCCTTTTACATTAAAAGGAAGAAGTTCAATATATTTAGAATCTTGTATCGGCATAATATAATCAACTCCATTACGTTTATAAGGTGAAGAGTTTAAATGGGCATCACAGGGCAACCTAAATAGATATGTTTTCTTTTTACTGCAAATATATGAAGGTTTAAATGAATGATCTATTAATGTAATTGGTGGTGTTTGCCCTTTGTGTATCATCACTTGATCACACAACTCAGTTGTTGATTCAATTTCTTTTTGAAATGTTTTAAAAGACGTTTCCCAATCCAGGTTAAATTTTTCAATTGAAAAGTTAGTCTCTAACCCACCCAAGTTGATCATTTTTAATACTTCATCTTGTTTTTGTAAAAAAATCGCTTTTAACTCTGAAAGTTTTGGATCTATATAACTATTTTCTGAACTGATAGTTTGGCTTATATTTAAGACTTCAACCAGTGTTTTTATTTTTAAAAGTTCTTCACCGTTAATAGTTGATCCATTTATAGCTTCAGAAAGTTGACCTTTTAATTGCTTAATTCTTTCCGGTGGGAATTGTTCCGGTTCTAAAAAATTTGTTGGATCGTCAAGTTTGTCTATAAATCTTTTGGCACCTAAAATATTTATTTTAAGTTCAGGAAATTTTTGCTCCATCCAAAGTTGAGTTTCAACTAATTTTAATTTTAGCAATTCGCCAAGCAGGTTATCAATTCGAATAGCACTATCTGGTGTAAATGAGTTTTGAGAATTATATGAATTAAAAAATCTATTAAAATTTGCAAACAAAGCTTCATTATAATAAGATGAAATATCACAATTAGGAACAAGTTCAGCCTCGTTTGAGGTGTTGGGTGAAATTAAATTTAAAAGCTTAAATCCTTCTATATCTGTATCATGAAAATCTAAAATCCCAGCTCTCAATGAAAGTAAAGTATTTCTGATATCAACAAGTTTTAAATGAATTTTACTAATATTATCGACTGATTTTCGAACCCAAAGTGGTGAGACTCTGGCTGTAATAAGAGTTAATGAATTTGCTTGTGAATCAAGACTTTCAGGATTTGTCCATTTTGGTATAGTTACATTTTTTACTTCATTAATTGAAACTGAGGTTTTGATTAAATTTGCAAAATGATTGTTAAGTTGGGCTAAAAAAGAATTAAGTTCTGAGATATAAATGCTCTGAACAAACTGAGTCCATCGATCAAAATTAATTTTTTGAGCATCATTGAATTGGTATTTTTTTACTATTGTTAAGTATTTATCATATGAAAGTTTAAATGGATTCATCGTATGGGCAAGATTATTTGCAATTTTATAATCTCCCGATATAAATTCATTTAAATATATTTCACGGGCTTTTGAAGGAAGCATTATCTGATATTGAAGTTTTAATTTACTGTAAACCAAACTAGCCAAACCGTGCGCTCGGTATTCATTTTCAACAGTCATTCCGATAGCAGCTCTCATCCATTGAGTAATTATAAGTTCATCATTTTTATCCCACTTCTGTCCATTTTCGAGGGGAGCGTTCATATAGGCAGTAATATACTTTTTAGCAACAGCTCCAAGCTTTTCGATGATATCTGGTCTACCAACTTCAAAAAATACTTGGCTTAAGAAATCAACAATTATACTTCTAACATCTGAGGTAATATTTAGTACCCTATTTAATATGCCAACAACTTTAGGAGTTAATTCATTAAATTTTTCTCGATGAGCAAGTACAATTGGATCAGCGGCATGAATGATTTCATGTGAAATTGTAATTATAGTTTCGCCAAGTGGTCGAGAAAAATCCAGAGCAAAAAGTTGATGATCTAAATCATACATACCATTGACATCATAAATACCATTATTGGTTTGTTGAGTTAGAGAAATACCGTGACTGGTTCCTAATTCAGAATTGAGTTTAAATCTTGTATATTGGTTTAAATCTTGAAAATTTACTTTGCGATTATTAATCTGAGTTTTAAAATTGTCTATTGTTGGAACGTAGTCAGAAATATTTGATTCTTTAAGTAGCGTAATTGATAGTTCTATATAAATTTTAATCCATTCATTTTTTATATTAATTAGGTAATCATAATTAATATTTGCTGTTTGTGCGATCATTGGATTTTCTATTAAAAATCTAAGAATAGTTATTTTACCTATTCTTGCTTTATCAAGATCTTGTTTTAAAGATTTATCCACAAGCATATCTGCACATTCTTTTACAAGTGAGTTACTTTTCGCTTTTCCTGTTGAGGCTTGACTTAGTTGTTTTAATTTTGAGTAAAAATCTAATAACTCAATTGAATTTTGTGAATTTGAATCTTCTTCTTCTGGTGTTATTAATGACTGATCAAACAGTAGTCTATTAAGACCATCAGGCAATTGAGAGGATAATCTCCCTCCATACACAATATGTGACGAGATGAAAATCAAGATGTAGATTATAAATGATATTTTCGACTTCATGAGATTATCCTTTTCAATTAAAATTAATATGCAATACCCATTCCCTTAGCTAAAAATATCCCCGAATCCAAAGATCAAAACTGATACTAAATATAAACTAGTGTAATACTAATATACACCAATTTATATTTTGGCATTTTCACTCTAAAAAATGATCTAATTTAAAAAAGATTTTAAACGGCTTAATTATTGTAACCAGGATCTTGTTGGTGATGTTCGTAATAATTATTTGGAGTATTTGGATCATAATTTCTTTCTTCTGGGTTTATTTGAGAACCCCCAACGGGAGGGGCTGTATATTCAAAACAACCTCCAAAATAGTTACAATTTGCCAAATCTGCGCGTCTAGAGGTTGCTACACTATTAGATTTATTGGGATCAAGTGTAGGACCGTCATTACATTCCTTTAAAGCTTCTGCTTCTGTTAAGCAATTGGAATAATTTTCTGCCAATCTTGCGCACTTATTTTCACAGCAATTCCTTATGAAAATCAAGACTGCTACCATCAGGGCTTTCAGAGCAAGCTCATTTTATTTTATCGCAACAATGCGCAGTTTAAAACTTTTATCCAGAATTAAATTTTGTATTTAATTGCAAGATTAAATTTACAT
>SXSU01000101.1 GCA_005793345.1 Bdellovibrionales bacterium | reverse complement strand
GTACACCATCAGCTAGTTTTAGAACTTGTTCTTTTTTATAGCCTGAGAGTTGAAGTGCTTCGATGGCTGTTGGCACAAAACTGATAGCCATAATTGGACCTGACTCCCAGGTTCCTGCAGCAAAGGTCCCATCATTAAATAACATTTGAATTTTTCGGCCATCATATTGACTTGGAGAATAGGAATTACCAAGAGCACAAGATCCAGCAGGAAGAGTGAGGGTTCCACGATTTGCAAAAATTTGATCAATCGAATAACTTGAAGAATCTGTTCTTGTTCCTGTACCATCATTAATAGAAAGAGAATAAACACCATCAGCTTGAGATAAATCTTTTGTTTGCTCTTCTTCATACAAGAGACAATTTTCATTACCAGGTGATCTTATTTGAAGTTTAAATTTAACACTGCTGCCTACCACTGCCTTACCACTGGGGTCTATTAAGCGACCTTGATAATTAAGTCCTGCTCCGCTTGTAGCAAAGGCAACATTAAAATATAATAATAAAAATAAGTTTTGTAGTATTATTAAAATCACAAAATTATTATTTTTATAATTATTTAACACCAACTCCACCTTGTGTTGAAATTAAAGTTCCTAATGAAGTAGAGTAAATAGTGTAACCTTTTTGTGTTTTAGTAATTAAATCTGTTTTATACATTCCTGATGAAGACATCACTTTATAATTTTTTGAAGCCGTGGTTTGTAATGAAAAACTACCCGAAACAAAATCTGAAGTTGAAACTTTACTGGCTGAGTTTAAATTGGGTTGAGGGTCAGAAGGGTCAACTGGAGTTGTAGGGGTGACTGGCGAAGGTTGAGTTGTCGCACTCGATGGATCATCAATAGTTTCTACAGAACCTCGATAATATCCACAAGAAGATATGTTAAGTGTTAAAAGAAGTAAGATTAACATAGAAGAATTTAAATATTCTTTAATGTTAATTCTCTTTATGGAAAAAAATTTAATGATATTAAACATAAAATAATATTCTCCCAAATAATTTCTATCAAATTCATCGGGTAAAAATATAATTTACTTTAATATTTTTCAGCTATGTCAGCGACTCTATATGATACTTTTGAAATGATTCAAAAAGAGATGAAAATATTTAGGAAAAATAAATCCTTAGGATAATTAACCAGTAATGTATCAATTTCCTACTTTAATATATTTTAATTGAACATAGATTTTTTTTCAAAAAACGATTTGTATTGAGGCAAAACATTTTCTTTACTAAATCTGATCGCATCGAGATTAAGTGATTCAAAATACGAGAAAAAAAAAGAGGGTAATACCCCCTTTTTTTTTAACAATAAAATTTAAAATATAAAATATAAAATATTTTAATTTTCAAATACTTGAGAAATTGAATCACTTACTCTTGGAGCAGGAGTCAACGTCGGAACTGGCGTTGTTGTTGGAGTTGGAGCTGGGGGAACTGGTTTTTTGATAATATTTTTCATTTGCTCAGGTTGAAAATTAAACATATTTAAAATTAAATATGTATCTTTTAATTGAGTTGGATAATTTTGAATATCATTTGTAGCTATAATTTGTAAATATTTAATATTTAAAATTGATATCATTTCAGGGCTTAATTCCCCAGTTGCCAACCAATTGTTTACAGCATGAAGTCTATCAATAGTCAATGCAGTATGCCCTTTAAGTTGTAAATCTAATTTTAAATTTAATTTTGCAACAGTATCTTCTAACTGAAACTTTTCAAAATTATAAGCATCAGTTAAAACTGATTGCGCTAAATAAGATTCAATTGTTGAAATTGAAATTGGTAAATTTAGAAACAAAGTATGAGTTCCATGAACTAAAGTTATTGCTGTATCACTTGTTTCTTGAATATTTAATATTGAAATATTTAACTTTTCGATATTTGCAATCTTAGGATAAGCAAGAAAATCTGCTTCAAATTTTTGAAGTTTCATTAAGCTAGATTGAGTACGTGGTAAATCAATAATAATATCTTTTAAAATTAATCCTTTTTGAGATAAAGTATCAATTAATGATTTTCTAGCTTGTGTAAATTGAATTGCATCAGGAACCGGGTTTACATCTAATAAGATTTTTCTTAGTTCTTCTCCTGTCACACTATAATCTGCTAATATAACTTTATTTGCATAATCATAGTCCCATCTTTTACCAATAACGACTTGATTAAATTGTGTTAAAGTACTTTTAAATATAACAAGGTTTTGTTTTAAATTTGCTATTGATTTCAATAATTCTACAGCATTTAAAACACCAGGTTGAAATGTGACTTGAAGACCAAAGTTAGCAAGTAAAGGTAAAATTTCAATTCTCCACTGATTTCGCGCAGAAATCATTTCTTTTAATTGAGTTACAATATCAGTTGAATCAGCGCCAATATTGATAATCGCTCCGTCACTAGTAACTGCAAAATAATTTCCTAAAGTTAATGTTCTAAAAGTTGGATCTTGGAAAAATTCCACTTGTCTTGATACATTTACTAATTTTTCAGACACTTGCGAAACATTTGATGGTGTAACACCAACATCGTCATTGATTGAAACTCCAATTTTATTTGAAAGCTCTTTACTAATAATTAGTGCATCTTTTAATTCTTGAACACCTGTTTGAAAAAGTTTAATCACATTAGTTTCATCTAAATCATAACTTAATGAAATTAAAATATTACCAATTTCACCACGAACTGATGTCGAGTTTGTGATAAGAATTTTACTTACTCCGCCCAAATTAGCTTTAATTACAGGGGCATTTCTTTTTAAAATTTGTAGCATACGATTGTATTTGAATTCAGAACTAAAATCCTTAGGACTATCAATTTGAACAAGAACACCTAATTCTGAAGATACGCTTGCAGTTAGTAATTGCGGAGCACTTTCATTATAATATTTAACTTGCTCAGGTTTTTTTTCATAATTCATTTTTTTATTTTTATTTGAATCCTGCGAACAAGCGGAAATTAAAGTGAGCAAAAATGCACTTAACAAAATTGACAATCTATTCATGACATCTCCATTTAGAACGGGTTTATTTATTAGTTTCTTTTAGAATAATTTTAAAATTAATTTAATTTAGTAAAGCTAAGATTAATATAATTTTATTATTATCCCATTTTTAACTGGACAATGCTTAAAACTAATACTGATGTCTATGATTTTTTTTATCTCATTGAGTCGAATGCTGTGGGGTTTATCTTATTTACATCACCAAATGTATTGTTTACCATCATAATACTATGAAAAATTCAAATTATTTATTACTTGCACCGGGCCCGGTTCAACTTCATCCTTTAGTCATTGAGAGTTTATCTCTTCCAATGATACATCACAGAACACCATTGTTTGATGAAATCTTCAAACGAGTTTTGTTAAACTTAAAAGCAATTTTTCAAACTCAACAAAATTGCTACATGTTATCATCTACTGGATCAGGTGGAATGGAGTGCCTTCTCGTTAATCCCATGAACATTGGTGATAAAGTTTTAGTCATCAACTCTGGAAAGTTTGGTGAACGCTGGGTACAAATGGCAAAAGATTTTCAACTCGATGTCATTGAACATCAAATTCCATGGGGCAATGCTGTTGTTATTGATGATATTGAAAAACTTTTAAAAATTCATTCACAGACTAGCAAACCTATTTCAGCTGTATTTTGTCAGGCAACTGAAACTTCTACAACTGTTGCTCATCCCATTGAACAACTTGGAAAATTAATTCACCAATTTACTGATACCTTATTTTTAGTTGACGGAATTACAGCCCTTGGGGCCTATCATCTTCCAATGGATGAGTGGCATATCGATGGTTTGGTCGGCGGTTCCCAAAAAGCATTTATGCTCCCAACTGGAATGAGTTTTGTTTCTTTTTCAGAGAAAGCATGGCACAAAATTAGAAAATCAAAACTTCCTAAATATTATTTTAATATTGTTGAAGAAGACAAAGCTAATCGAAATGGAGAAACTTGGTTCAGCTCAAATGTTACACTCATACGTGCCTTAGATGTGGTACTTAATCTTATTCTAAGTGAAGGGTTAAATTCTCATTTTGCTCAGATAATAAAGCGCGCTAAATTTACAAGACATTTTGGGGATTCGTTAAATTTGGAACTTGCGACTCAATATCCTTCATTTTCTGTAACGGGATTTAAAATGCCATCTGGTATTGATGGTCAAAAAATACGAAGCCAACTTGAAAAAGATTTTTCAATAACAATAATGGGTGGGCAGGATCAATGGAAGGGTAAGGTATTGCGTATAGGTCACATGGGGTATATTCAAAACAATGAAATGATACAATTAATGTTGGCACTTCAATCTACTATTTGCCCAAACCAAGAATTAATTAATACTCAGGCTATGAGTGAGTGGATCAACAAATGAAAATTTCAGTTTTAATCACTGAGCGCTTTGAACTACAATCTAAAATTCAACTTCAAACCTGCGGCTTGTTTGAAATTCTCGAAGATAAAAAATGGTTTTTAAAAAATAATGATGAACTTAAATATATCAAAGCTCTCATAATACGAAGTCAAACTGTAGTGGATGATAAATTACTATCTCGTTTTCCAAAACTAGAACTTATTGTCACTGGTACTACAGGCTTTGATCATATTGATTTAATGGCTTGTAAAAAAAATAATGTCATTGTTTCACATTGTCCAGATTCCCATTCAGCAAGTGCTGCTGAATTAACTTGGAGTTTGGTATTGTCTTGTGCTCGTCGCCTTAAGGAATGTAATAAAGCTATTGTCGATGGAGATTGGGATCGCCAAAAATTAATAGGTACAGAATTAAATGGTAAAACCTATGGTATTATTGGCCTTGGCCGAATTGGACAAAAGGTTGCTAAAATAGCTCAAGCTTTTTCAATGTCTGTAATGGCATATGACCCTTATCAAGAAGATAATATTTTTTCTGATTTTAAAATTAACCGTTCAAGTTTAGAAGAGTTACTTTCACAAGCAGATGTGATTAGCATACACACTCCATTAACAACAGAAACTCGACATATGATTGGTGAAATGTTTTTAGAATCTGTTCAACCCCATGCTATTTTAATTAATACAGCTCGAGGTCCCATCATTCACGAAAAGGCATTATTGAATGTGCTTCAAAATCAAAAAATTGGAGCTGTGGGTTTAGATGTTTTTGAGTATGAACCCCTTTTAAAAGATTCCAAACTTTTAAAATTTAAAAATGTGGTGGTAACTCCACACGTTGGCGCAACTACTCACGAAGCTTTTTACAAATCAGGACAAGAGTGTAAAAATAAAGTTATTCAATTTTTCACAGATAAAAAAATTAATGATGTTTTAAAGGAAACTCCCCTTGCGTGAATGCAAACGACGTTACAACTTGAACAAGCTTAGGATTTTAAGTTAGCAACATCATATCCAATTTTGAGGATTTCACAATCTAACAAATCTAATTATCCTCAATGCAATAAATTCGTGGATGAATCTGAGCTGTAATATCCCAGCATTGAGTTGGTGAGCCTGAATTGATCCAAGATCCATTCTTTTGACCCAAAACACCTAAATTAACTGATTTCATAGAGTTGTCAGGATTATCCCATAAATAACATGTATTTGCTTTTAATCCGTCGATATTGGTTCCAGTCATTACACTTAAATATGGGTCACTTGACAAATCTTCTCCTTTTTCATTTAAATTGATTCCATGATTTAGTTCTCCACTCCATAATTGAGTCCAACTATTTGCAACTACAGTTGTACCATCAACCAGTACTAGTTTAGTCCAATCCCATGGTATTCTGTCTCTTAAATTCGTATTTACATCTGATACCATGGCTTTCCATGTACTTCCAAGACCAGCTGCAGTGGCTAATGAATTACAAGTAACATCAGCACTATAAAGTCCGAGTGGACCTAAAACTCTACTAAAATCATTCTTTGATGTAACAAATATTCTAGACGTTTTATCTACAGATGTCGTCCGAACTTTCCATTTATAATTATCCATTCCTATTTTAATATCTGAAATAAATTCTTCTCCAGAATTGAGCGGTGAATTGATATGAAATCTTATTGCATCGCCATTTTTTACAATGGCTGAAACCACTCGATTCCCACCATTAACAGATAGTTTTGGAAATCCTGATACTGATGAGATTGATACCTCAATAGGTTTTGCAACCCCTTGAATGATATAAGTTCCATTTGTTATTTCTTCATTGGCCACAGTCGTGACATAATCTTTAAAAACAAAATCTTTAGGGTCTTCATTTAAAGTACTAGAAGTATCTAACATACAATATAAATGGTTTGGAGAATAACAATAAGAGTTAAGTGAACTAATCCAAGAACCATCAACAGAAGAGGATAATCCATATCGACCACCAATAGTATAGTGACTAGTCCAATTATAACAGGTATCAGAATCAAGGGTTGTCATTTCACCAGCAGAATTTAAAACCCCTGTCCAAACTCCTCCATTATAATCATTATTATTTTCGTCTTTATTGATCGGATTACCGATTGAATTATCAAACAAGTCATTTATAGATTTTGCAACTTCTGCACCATCAAATCGAATTAAACTTGACCATGCCCATGGTATTCTGGATTTAGCAGATTCGGTAGTTGATCCCATTATAGCTTTCCATGATCCACCAATACCAATTTTTCTTACCATATCAGTACAATATTTATCTGCAACAGTTAAACTTCCATTGAATGAATTTCCAGCATAAGAAGTGCTGGTGACAAAAACTAGGGAGTAAATATCTTTTTTAATTGTTTTAATTGTCCATGAATACTCTATACCATTAATAATAACTTTGACAATTCTTATCCCTGCATGGACTTCAGGAGAGTTTGCAATCAACTGAACGGCATCGCCATTTTTTAAAATAGCGGATGATAATTCTTGATTATTATCAGAAGTATCTCCATTTGCACGTAATATTTTAAACTTTGGATTTCCATCAGTAGAAGAAACACTTATAGGGTAATTATTTAAACCGCTTAGTGAGCCACTTGATATAATTACAAAATTGGACGATTCTCTAAAGTTCGTTTGAGAAGAGATTGTATCATTAAACAAAATGGTTTGAGTATTAACATCAATATCTAAATTCAAAGCCACTGAGATATTATACTCACGAGATATTTCACCGCCAGTAATATTATCATTACTAGCAAGAATTAATTTATAAGTACCGACATGATTAACTTCTTCTATAGAACTGAAATTTAAACTCATCCCAAAGGTTCCCGACGTCGTTGCTGCATCATAAATACAATTTGATTGCCCCACTTTACTTGATTTATTATTGAAATAAACAAAAACAGTTTGATTTAAAAAAGGACATTTTCCAGTTACATCATATTTAGAAATATTTGAATTTGTAATAACAGGTAAAGGTAATGGAGAACTAATTGAGAGTACAGAATTTGAGTAAGTTCGTTCTATTATGTTAGATTTTGCATTACCAAGATTCCATTTATTAAAAAGGGAGTTAGCTATTACATTTACTTTAACATTTGCTTTTAAGAGACTAGCATCAGGGCTTATTTTAACAATTAATTTAAAAGGATCTAAGTTTCCAGATGGATCGTTGACAGTTTTATAAGAGTGGTATTTTCCACTTTCAATGTTAAACCAAGAATCGTTAACCGAATTTGTTAAAGTATTGAGACCATCATTAGAAATAAAATACAAAGGAATTGTTGAGAGTAATTGAATTTCAAAATCACCATAAACTTCATTTGGGGCATTTGAAGTGATTAAAATTTCAGGTGCTGTTGATTGAAATAAGATTTCATATAAATTAGAAGGTTCATTTCCAGAGTTCCATTTATTGAAAAAAACATTTTCAGGAAACTGTACACTAATAGTTGAACCTAGAATTCCAGATGGGACAACAGTCACTTCATATTCACACAAACATGAGGAATCACTTTTTAATGTTAAATTCTTTAAAACAGCATTCTTAACCTTCATCAAACCAAGGTCAATAAACATATATGGCCTAGAAAACGTTATGCTTAATTTAAATTCATCTGAAATTGAATTTTTAATTTGGTCATTGAACAATCTAACAACTGCAGAATTTTTACCAACTCGTCTGGTGAAAATATTGCTTTCAGCATTGTAAATATTTGAGTTAATTTTTTTTACTGTGTCTTTCAATAAAATAATCTTAACAATTCCATTTTGTTTTGGAGTTATTAGGGCAGAATAAGATTTACCAGAACCTGTGATATTACTAATGGATGCATTTTCAAGATAAAACGCCTCGTTAGTTAAACCCTCCATATCACTTTCAAAATTAATTTCAATATTAAAATTTTCAATATCTTCATCGAGATCATATGTGGTATATATACTAGAAACTTGTGACTTAATACCTGAACCAGGTACAACTTTTAAAGCAAGTCCATTTTGCATTGAACAATTTTGAAAACTAATAAGAGTTGCAATAAATAATATCATGAACGCAGATTTATAAATAGAAATTTTCAAACGTACTTTATTCATAATACACCCCTTTAACGCGATGTAATTATCATCTCATAGTTTTAATCTGTTTTAAAATATTAACTTAATTTCGTTTTAAAACAATACGAAGAAAATGAAAATTTAATTAAATATGATTCAATTAGATATATTGAAAAACAAATGAACTAGACTAATGTGGAAGTTAAAACATGAGATTTCATCCACCAAAACCCAAAGGGGCTTTTGTCCCCATTCTAATTAAACGATAACCAAGTTTAATGAGATCAGTTTCTGCTTGGTCTTTTCTCTTAACCAGGTAAACGTCAGTTTCACACGCCTCACCTAATTTGGGAATTCGGTGTCGAACAAGTGAATAATCTTCGCGATATTTTTTATTATGCCTTTGAATAACAAATATTGGAAAGTAACCTGCACATCTTCCTTGACGACATAACTCCAAAGCACTCTCCATTAGAGTGACTTCATATTTAACTTTTCGAATAAAAGCCTCTGCAGGCCATCCGTCCAATCCTTGATTACGAGTTGGAGTTCCATGAAACGGCATCACCGGAACAACATAGGGTAAGTCTCTTATTGGAATTCCAAGAAATGAATCTTTTCTTTTAAAAGTACCCATTTCTATGGATGTCACTTTGATGTGTTCAACATCAGGAAAAGGAACTGGCATATATGTTATCCCAAAATCCACTTGATTTTGAGCCACCGACATTTCAAGTTCTCCAGGTGATGACTCATGCAAAATTATTTTACGCTCACTTAATTTCACATCACATAAGACATCTAAAAAATAAGTCGAAAAAACCTCAAATGTGGAAATTCGAATAGGTTTTTCAATTTGTGATTGTAGATTAGATTTTAAATTAAATTTTAACTCATCTAAATCTTTGAGTAATCGCTCAGATTCAAAAGCTAAACGTCGTCCCTCTGGAGTTAAGATTAAACCTCTTCCTGAAGGCACTAGTAATTGAAGTTGTAATTCTTCTTGTAAATATTTAAGAGTTTTTGAAATTGCTGAGGGCGTGATATTTAAAATCTCTGCAGATTTTCGCACACTTTCAGTTTTTGCTACTGTAATAAAAATACGAAGTTTGTTTGTTTCCATATTGGAAACAAAGATATACTATTATGCTCTTTTATTCAAGTTGAAAATCAGCGATAAAACACTCAACTTAAAAAGGAGAATATATGAATAATCAAAATGTAGAAACCTATCACGGAATTCCATTAAATGTAAATTCTGAATATGCGAATCAAATCAGTGAACTGGTAGAATTTTATCAAAAACAAATGGAGACTCATCCATTACAAAATGTTTTTAAATCACAAAGGGTACCTTTAAAACTTTTAAAAGAGTATGCATCACTCCAATATATAGATAGCACGCTTTGGGTTCCGATGCTTGCTATAATGAAAGATCGTGTTTCCGCACCTCGTATTAGCAAGGCCTTAAAAGATAATATTATGTGTGAAGCAGGAGTCTGTGGCACTTCACATATCACTCTTTGTATGAACTTTATTAAATCATTAGGTGTTGATCCGTTTTTTGGTTCAACCGAATATTATAGCCCCCTGGCAATTCACCCCACTGAAATGATGAATGCAGTAAGTGGTATGTCAGAGGGGCAAATTGTTGGATGGACATTAGTTGCTGAAGCCATAGTGCCTTTTCTTTTTCAAATGACACTTGCCGCTTACAAAAAAAATCCAAAAACAAATGTATTATATTTGGAAGAGCATATCAGTGTTGATTCTGATGAACATGCCCAATGGATGTTTGAAGGCGCAATTGAAGTAGCAACGTCTGCACAAGCCTTTCATGCTATTCTTGAGGGAATCCACCTTGGTGGACGAACAGCATTGAGTGTTCCTGATGCTCTTTATGCAAAATTTTTAAGAGGTGCTTATGATGAGTAATTTATCTAAAGGTATTTATAAACTCGATTCAACACATCATCAAAATGTTTCCAAATTGCGTTTGGATTATTTAAAAAAGGCGCAAGGATTTATCGCCGCTGATGATGTATTGGTATGGAACCACACTGATGATAAAAATGTAATCCTTGGTGCCATTGATTCAACAAATACATTAATTGCAACATTGAGAGTAGATATAATTAATTCATCTAAAGAGCTTTCAACCAAAATAGATTTTGATAACTTGCAAATAGAAGATGAGCTTCCAGTAGGCCTCTTAGGGAAAGCCGTAACCCTTGAAGACTACCAAGGTATGGGACTCAACTCTTACCTTCGTTTAATTGCATTTAACTATTTACGAAATAAAGGAATCAAAAAGGCAATTGGAACAATTATTCCTGGAGCTCCAAGACACAGTCTTATGAAACAACTTGGATATCAATTTATAGAAAATAAAGAGGGGTGGCGAAGATATGGATACAAATCAGAATCTGAAACCTTAATTTGTGTTTTAGATTTAGAAAAAAATTGGGACAAGATAAATGAAATATTACAACCTCTCACGACAAAACTTAAAGAAGAATTTCCTATTCACGAAATTTGATATAAATAATTTTTTTTACTTAGAGATCATTTATTTAGTTTTGCTTTTTATAAACGCAATTTGTATTCGTTGGGGAACTGAAAATTTTTATAAAACGGGGTTTATATTTTATCGTGGAAGTCTAAGTTTAATTATTGCACTTATTATAACTTTATTTAATGAACAAAAAAATAATTTTATGATCTCGAGCAATAGCCATAGATTGCCATTTATTAATTATAGATCATTAAAACTTTTTTTTATTAGACTTATTTTGGGTGGTGGTGGCCTCTATATTCAAATAAAATTTGCAAATAAAGTTTCTTTGCCGAATTATGTTTTATTAACACGAATGGTTCCTTTATTTTTATTAATAATTGGCGCTATATCAAATAGTGAATTTAAAAAAATAAAAAGTTTGATCATTATTATAATTTTAGGATTTTTAATATTAATATTGAACAAATTTGAAAGCATTTTACTTATAAGTAGTTTGATGTTATCAATTAGCTTATTTATACAAACTAAAATAAGCTTAAATTCTAACACCTCAAATAATACTCTATTTGAAATAATCGGTCCACCAAGTCTTGCTCTCACCATTTTGGGATTTACACATCTAAAGTTAAATTTTATTTCAATTATTATTGGATTTTTATCTTCACTTATAATGATTTTAGTTTATCTTATTTACATCAAATTATTAAAGAAATATAAAAAATATGGAGTAATTCTTTTTTCTATCGATATGGGTGCTAGTTTACTCTCTGCAATCCATAATTTTATATGAGTTTTCAAGCTCCCTCTTTGTTGTTGCGCGAAACTAAAAAAGTGCCAACGACTCAATACGAATCACACTGAGATAGTTACGGTCCTTTATGAAAGTTGGCGACGATTTATCAAAGTGAGACAAGTCTCACTTTGATGCAAAAAAATATTATTACACGACTAACAGGAGTTTTCCTTTAAAATCAGTATTTTCAAGACCATGAAAATGACATTCTTCTTCAAAGCCTATATTAAATTGTTAAAAATTCTTAAAGTAAATTAAAAAACTAGCCGATGATCCTGGTAGAAATTATTTGG
>SXSU01000100.1 GCA_005793345.1 Bdellovibrionales bacterium | reverse complement strand
GCACTCATGATGATGTAGAAAAACTGAATCTGTTATGTGCAAGTCATAATAAATATTACAACCTTGAAACTCACGGTTATATTTATAAATCAAAAAATCATTCACACAAACAAAATTTTTAATTTTTAATGGCACTTCAAAACGTTAGAGGGTTTTCCACAATCTCCACGCTGCTTGAAAAAACCGGAGTGTGGGAAGCCCGTTACCACAGAATAAAGACTACACTTGACCTAATCAGTGAATATTGTTTGGCCACATTTTTAGTTTTTTAATTCTCCACATAACTTGTATATGTGGAGAATTAAGTATGTAATTTATTATTTTTCAAAAAAAAAGTTGCTTTATTTATTTTATTTCACATTCCTGATACAAATTTAGTTTGAGGCTTTATGTTTAAATTTTGCTTTATTGAGTTTAAAATTAAGCAATAATGATAATTATATTGTTCTAATGTGTCAGCAACTAAGTCTAATTCAAGATGGGAAAATTGGGAAACCATTGTTAATGCTTTTTCAAGATGATCAGGATCTGCGTCTGAATGTACTCTTAAAAAACTAGTGGCCTTAGGACCAAATTTATTTTTAGTTATATTATAAATCCAATTACCTTTTTTAACAGCTAAACCTTCAAGGGAAAGTATCCATCCAAAAAGTCCAATTGGATTTCCAGCTGGGGATAGCCAAAAATATAGTGATTGATAATATTCTTTCATTTCGTAAGTCACTGGGATATCATTTATATTTAGACCAAAAAATTTTAAATCATTTTCAAGTAATTTTTCATGTCCTTTTTCTTCATTGGCATGGGCTATAAATCTATTTGATGTTGAAGTTTTATCAGAAGGCATTACTCCACCTGCTAATGCTAAAATTCGAGTCGAATTATGAGCATAATGATAACTATTTCTTAACCATGAAGCATATGCACTTTGTTCTTCCCAAGGAAAGGCTTCAATACTTTCATTTACTTTTTTATAACTGTATTCAAAATGTTTTTTTAATTGATTAAAATCCATATTTAATTTCTCCCTAAGCTATTTTGTTTATTATTATTTAAATTTTACGCGACTTTTTGTTCTGATAATCGATCGGGTTGAAAGATTATTTTATTATCCCATTCCTTTGATAATTTTTTGGCTACGGCTTTAGCTTCCTTAGAGAGCGATGCTGCATCTGGAACATAAAACATACTGACTTTATCGTTATCAATAATTAAAAGTTCAAAGTCTGGAAGTATTTTTTTACAACCTAACCATGAAAAATACTCATCAATTTTAAATTTTTGAACGCCTGCCGTGAGCCATCGATTGTAACCAAATATTTGATGTATATTACAACAAAATAATGTAATATAATCTCGAAGTAATGTAGAAAATTCTTTATCTTTTTTGTATTTTGGATTAATCGACCAAGAAGAATCATATGAAATTTCGGCTGGATCTTCTAAAATTTGCTGTAATTCTATTGAATTTTCATATTTGGTACCTTTTAAAAGTGATATTGCACCAAATGGGACATTAAACTTATTTGATTGAGTTCGTCTGACTACTTTATACATCACTACTGGATCCCAATCACCATCAGACAACTCATTTACTACAATTAAATGAGTTCCAAAAAAGTCATCTGTTCCTATGGGTAATATTGAACTTTTATATTGGCTTTTATAGCCTAATTCTTTTGCCCAAATAGCATTTTGCCATAATTTACATGCCTTAGAATTATAAATATGAATAGGTTCATCTAAAATAACGATTTTTAAGTTCATATAGTGCTCCCAATAAACTGAAAGTTGTATTTAGTTTGTAGAATTGCTATCGGTTGCTTTTTTTATTAGTTAAGATATAAAACTTTTTTAATTTACAAAAATTAGTATTTACAATAAGATAACGGTTTAGAAAATCTGGTTATTTTTTTATTAACCATGATAAGAATATAACTTTAGTTTGTATTTTAATTTATAAGATATGTATACTAATTCTTTCAACTTGAAAACTTAAATTTTCTTCCGATTTAATAGAGATAAGAAAGGACTAAAATGATTAATTTACTAGAAAATAAAACTGAAGAATTATTTTTTAACGAATTTATATTATTATCGAATAAACTTGCGAAAATTATTAATGCTGAAGGAGTTACAATACAAGCCTATTCAAATGAGAATTTATTGCATTTTAGAAAATTATCAATTATTGAGAAAAGTAAAGCATGTTTCAATTTAAAAAACTATCTAAATAGTTTAGAGTCTATCCAGCAGTCAAGTTCAAGTTCAAGTTCAAGTTCAAGTTCAAGTTCAATTTCAATTGATGAGAAGCATTCTCTTTGGGTGGCATTAAAATATTTCAATTTGACTCCAACATCAGATATATTTGAGTATCTTTGTAATGATGATGCTATCGAAGTTTATAATAATCAAAATATTCAAATTTGGAGAAATTTAAAATTTCTATCTGTTTGTAGTTATACTTTGGAAGAGATGTTTTGCATAACTTGGCAAGAAAGATATGAGCGAAATGATATTGCATTAACCCAAATTTTAAATGTAATTTCAAGCTTGTCAATTACTCACCCACCTAAAACACAAAAACCAATGATTGAAAACACATTAATAGAAACTAGAAGTCAGCGAAAATTTGTTATCGATGTCACTCATAAAGTGATGTCACCGCTATTTAATTCAAATCATGAAATGAGTGGCTTTATAGTATTGTCTAAAGTAAAATTACTTGGAAAAAAAATAAGCCCAAATCAAATTGTAAATTTGCAAACTGAAATCGATTATTCAATTTGAAAGTAAAATTATAATTTGTTATTAATTTTATTTCTATAAGCTTTTTATATCCAAAATCTCATTTTTAGATATTTTTAATAATCTGTAATTTATAACTTTATTACTTTTTATGGTCAAAATTTGTTAATCGAGTGTTTTTAAATTTCTCTATAATATTAAATTATTACTAAAGAGAAATTTATGGAAAACAATTTTAATAATAAATCTATTTCAAATAACACATACTTCTTAAATCAAGATGTAGCTCTAGCTTGTTTATAGTTTGAAGTAAGTGGGTTTTAGCTTTCTAATTACTCCATTGACTTATATACAAATCAGCAAATACAAACTGAATTTGTGGATCCTTTATGTTACTTAAGTTCCTAATTAATGTGTGCGCTGTTTTAAAGGCTCCAATTTTTATTAATGTATCAAATATTTCTATTAATTCTATTTGTTTCTGATTATCCAGAATTAACTTAGTATTGACTTTTATTTTCACACTGTCAGCTTAATTGATTAATTATAAATAGAATTAAATGCGTGATGGATTTCTAAATCTTGGTATTTATCTTCAGTTGTAATATCTATGTTATTATAGCCAGATTTAATTTCTAATACTTGAATTGTATTATTTAAATTTTTTATATTTTTGAGTTGTTTACTTTTTACAATTTGAAAATATATGCGCCAAGTTCGAATACTCAATACATAAGTTTCTATTTTTGGATCTACTTTTTTAACTCTCTTTCGCTTTTTATCTGTTGGATTAAATTTTAACTGTTGAGTTATAATTGATTTGAACTGTGTCGAATCCCACTGATCTAAAAATTTTAACTGTTTTAATACTTTTGCAGACCATTTTAATTTATATTCTTTGCAATCAGCCAACCAACCTTTGCTCGCATTTGTAAAGCTATCAGCATACGCGATATAGGGTTTAATATCTAAAATGGGAGTTCCATCTAATAAGTCATGTGAGTTTATTATGAGTTTACTTTCAGAAACTTCAATTAATCGAACAGTCGATATTCCAATTGGATTGGGTCTGTAAGGAGATCGACTTGCAAAAACTCCCACTTTATTTTCACTTCTTGGAGGGAGCACAAGTGGTTTCCATGAATTATTTTTGTGAAAAACAAATATGATCCAAATATGCGAAAATTTTTCTAACTGATAAATCATTTCTTTCCACTGTTTAAATTTTTTTAAATCAATTTCAGCATTGGCATTTTTAGCAAAAACACCTTGTTGAGGAGCATCAATTGGATCAATTAAGTTACTTTTTAAATATGCAATTGGTTCAAAAATATAGTTATTTTTTTGGCTAATTTTAAGATTAACATTTAAATTATTTTTCATTAAATTCATTGTTCCATTTTTATTGTAAAGTTTTAACTTTTACAGCAATTCCACCTCTTCCATCTCTTAATACTCCAACTACCACAACTCGACGAAATCCCAAAGAAGGCATTTCAAGAAAATCCCAAGTTACTGTCTGATCTAAATTTGATCTTGAAGAAATAATTGTTCCGTCACTAACAAACCAAGAGGTTTCATAAGTTTCAGTTAAAGGAGTAAACTCACCAATACTATTTAGAAATGTATATTGATCGGGAGAATTTACGGCATCAAAACTTAACTCATGTGAACCTAAGAATGGTTTTCCTGTTAAAGTAGTACCGTTAATTTTTATTTCATTTATAACTGGATTTAAATTAGGTACTTGTGTTGTAAGAAGGACGCGCCTAAAAGATTTAATTTTTTGTGTTGGGTTATTTAAAGCCTGTAACTCAACAATGATTAAATAACTTAGACCATTGTGAGTAACTTGATTACTAAAATTAGAAAATAAATTTTCAGGAATATTCAACGGAACTGTGATGGCTCCTGATTGAGGGGATCCTGTTCTTTCTGGTGAACCAAAAAATCCTTCAGTAGAAGTAATGGCAGATGAGATAGTAATCTCTTGAGGTAAAGAAGCGGTTGGTTCATTTTCACAAGTTGCAATAAGCCCCTGTGAAACGCCTCTGTCAAGGCAGCTTTGTACTGTCATTTTTAGATCACCTGTTCCACCTATATCGCTCACATAGGGGGTAAGTTGAACATTTTGTATTCCGCCTTGGGGATTTTGAATTGATGGAGTATCAACGACTAGTGCAAGTATTCTCATTCGATCTAAGTCCGAAAAATTTGGGAAGTTAGTGCTACTGCATGAAATTAAAATAAATTGAATAAATAATATTTTTTTAAAATTCACCTTTTACCCCCAAAGTTGGAATCATTGGTAAACTTGTAATTTCACTTTTTTGTGTATAATCATAGGAGTAAGTAATACTTTCTTGATTTGAATGATTGGTTGCATTTTGAACATCAAGATAAGCTGAAAATATCCAAGTATCATAAATCCATTTTCGATCAATTCTAAAATCAACTTGGAAAAAGTTTGAATATCTCGAACTAAAAATTTGTCCTCTTTCAGGTATGTAAACATCGTTATCAGCATCAAATGTTGAACCTACAATGGGAGTGTAGGGATTACCTGTGACATACCTAACTCGTGCACCAATTAACCAGTTTTCTTTCGGAATACTAGTTAAAAGATTAAATGAATGTGTTTGATCGTATTGAGAAGGTAACTCTGGTTCATTTGGCTTTTTTCGCCGGCTTTGTAGATTAGCATAGGATAAAATCCACTGTATATTATTTGAATCTTTGTATTTGAATTGAGTTTCAAATCCTTTAATAAATCCAGTTCCTTTGTTATTATATTTTTCGAAAGTAGAAATACCATTCCGTTGAACTGTGGCTTGAGAGGAGATAATATCTTGTTCAAGATTTTTATAAAATATATTTGCACTTGCTGTGAGACCAGTTAATTGACCTTCTCTAAAATCATTTTCAAAACCCATGACATAATGGACTGCTTTTGTACTTTTAATATTTGGATTTCCCCATGTTGAATCGTACTCTTGAGGTGCAGGAGCCTGATAATATATACCAGTACTCGCACGTAATAATAAATTTTCACTGACTTTATATTTTAAAGTAAAACGGGGTTGAAAGTGATTTTCTTTTGTCGGCGAAAAGTAGTCATATCTTAATTGTGGAACATATATTAATGGAGAGCTTTCGTCCGTCTGAAGTTTATTAATAAAATAGATTCCTAAATAATTATCATGCCCTTTTATTTTTGATTCTTTCAAATCTCCTGTTGCGATAGGATTTGTAACTCCACCCTCTGAGTATGGGACTGGAAACTTTAATCCCACATTAAACCAATCATCAAAAGTTTGAAATCCAATAGTTGCTTTATTTATACTAGAAACAGATTTTTCGTAATGTGCTTTAGTCGTTAATGATTTATTTTTAAGGTGAAAATAATTAGAGCCCACATCAGCAATGATATCATTATTTCCATATGCGGTCGATAATTGTAAAGTAGATGTTTCATCTATTTGATGGTTCCATTCGGGAATAATTCTTGAAAATTCTGTGCGTTGATAAAAACTCCCCCGAGTTTTTGGATCATTACCAATGGGTTTATTTAATACAAACTCTAAACGATCTTGTGAAGTAATAGTAAATATTTTTATGTTATCATAGTCTGAGTTTTCAAATTTTCGCTGATAAAGAAAACTAAAATCATAATATGAGGGAGCTACTATTAAATTAAAATCTTTATTTTTTTTTGCAACACTCTTAAGTACAGCTCCAAGATAAGAATAACGACCAGATATTAGATACGAAGATTTTTCATCTATTGGCCCTTCAATGAGTCCTCCTGTATTATAAATATCTAAAAAAGCAAATCCGCGAGTTATGGTTGTTTCTGGAGATTTTACATTTAAACCAACATGCCCCCCAAGCGCTCGGCCTAAATCAGCACTGTAACCGGCAGAATAATAATCAACGCTACTTATTGCTTCAGGGGTTATGATCGAACTTAATCCACCAAAATGAAAAACAAGAGGAACTTCATGACCCAAAATATTGTATTTGGTATTTTCGGGTTCGCTACCTTGAATGACGACTCTTGCATCGCCCCCTATAGTTCGATTTACTCCTGGTAAATTCTGAACGGCCTTAACAGGGTCGCCACCACTTCCAGGGAGAGTTAAAAACTCTTCTGCTTTAAGTGATTGTTGAGAATCTTTTTTTTCACGAAGTCCAGTAACTACAGTTTCAAGATACTGTGAGACTTCTTTTTCTAGAAATAAAATTAAAGGTTGTTGAATATTCTTAAGGGGAGCTTCTAATTTATAAGTTAATTTTTTATATCCAATGGAATTAATAACAACTTCAAGTTCTTGGTTTTGAATGGAGTCATCTAATTTAAAAACAAAATTAAAATTACCAGAAGAATCAGTAGAGGTTTTTAATTTACTAGGCAATAAATAAATATTTACATTAGAGAGTTGTTTTTTAGTTCCCTTTTCAAATAGTTGACCATTAATAGTTTGCTCTACTTGGGAGAATGCAATTGAACTAAAATTCAAATTTAGAAATAACATAATTAAAAAAACAAATGTAATTTTTAAATTTACAATAAATTTAGAAATTGACAAAAATTTATTGTACATATCAAAAGTTATCTCCTTGTCTTTAAAAAATTTAACTTAACTCTAATTTAATAAAAACCTGTATCCATACTTAATTTTTACAGGTACAGGTTTATTATCTATAAGCGCGGGTGCAAATTCAAATAAATAAATTGCTTTTAAAGCTGCTTCATCAAGTCCAAAACCTGGGCTATCTATAACAACAGCAGAACGAACTTTGCCATTTTCATCTATTAAAATTTCAAGAAGTACAAGACCTTCTATATTTTTAGATTTTGCTTCAGGAGGATAGGGTATTTGAGGGGCTATTTTTATTTTTGGCATTGAAGTAATTAAAAACTCTTCAACAGGTTCTGGTAATGAAAGTTCATCTTCAGGCTTTAATGTCTCTTGATCAATATCTTTAGAAATAGTATTTCCAGATTTGATTGCCATTCCATCAGCAGTATCGCTAGTTATCGTGTTTTTATTAATTCCAAATATTTTACGAGGTGGGGTTTGTGATTTTGTTTTTTGAGGTGTGACTTTTGTATTATTTTGAGTTTTAATTACAGGTAGTGAGTCCTTTGAAGTTTGTACAGGATTTACAACTTCTTGAAATTCAATTTTAACAGTATCAATTATTTTTGATGAGTTAGTATTCGATAAAAAAATAAATATTAAAAATAAAATTACGAATAAACTATGAATTAATAATGACCATTGAAATGGACTAATCGGAGTGTTTTGTGATAGATTTAATTTATTTATGTTTAGCATTGTTTAATTAATTATTTCACTTCTTTTTCAACTTGAATAGCAAATTGAGATATACCACTTGATTTTACTAAATCAATAATATGAATAACGTCTCCATGTCGTGAATCAACATCAGCACTAATAACAGCTTGGACTTCTTTATTTTTAGTTAAGTAATCGTTGCATTTTATTTTTAATTGCTCATCAGTAGTTATTTCACCGTTTAAAATAACTTGCCCATTTTTGGTTATAGCAATGGCAAGAGTTGAAAAACTTTGAGCATCACTAGAAGTCGTTTTTGGAAGTTTTAATCCAATAATATCTTTCATCATCATTGGGGCTGTGACCATAAAAATCACTAATAAAACCAAAACCACATCAACAAAAGGGGTTATATTTATTTCATTGATACCTTCAAGATTTTTTGTTTCAAAATTATTTTGATTATTAATTGCCATTAGCCACTACTCCTTTTTGGATACTGCATAGTGAGCTATAATAGCATCACGAACCGATTCACCCTCTCTTAAAATAAGAGTTAATTGTCTGGTAAAATAATTATAAGCTACAACTGCAGGTATTGCGACACCTAAGCCAACAGCTGTTAAAATTAAAGCTTCAGCCAATGATAGCATTACTTTTTGAGAGTCAATCATTCCTGATGATAGAGCCCCAAAAGAAACTATAATACCAAGTATAGTACCAAATAGTCCTACAAAGGGAGTTGTTGAACCTAGGGTACCTAGAATGGGTAGACCTTTTTCTAAAATTATGCGCTCTTGAGCCCAGAAGCTTGCAACAGTTTTTTCAATTTGTTCAGTACTTGCATTATTTATCTGAAGAGCAGCAAGAGCTGTTTTGGCACTTAGTGAATTTTTATCTTTTGCAAATTCGATTAATTTATTTTTCTCTTTATGTGCTATTAAATTTAATAATTTATCAAGTTCGTTATTTAAACTATATTTACTAAAAAATTTTTTTCTATCAATAATAATAGTGATGGACCAAATTGAAAGTCCAAATAATCCCATTAAAATAATTCTTGCCAGCCATTCTATTAATACAATCCATGATGCCATTAAATATTATCCATTCTTTTTTTTTACAATAATCCCTTGAGCATACCCCACCAATAAATTTTAGGAAGCAAATATCTTTTTAAAAGCCAGTAGACATACCTCTCTTTTGTTGGGTCTAGGGGAAAACTCGGTAAAATTTTTCCATCGTATCCAAATTCAGCGAGCATCACCGTATGTTTGCTTGTAATCAATGGGCACGAAGAGTAACCATCGTATTTATTTGTAAGAGGTTTTCCTTCAATTACTGAAGCTAAATTTTCTATGAGTAGAGGGACTTGTTTACGAATTGCTGCACCTGTTTTTGCATTAGGAGTTCCTAATACATCTCCTAAACCAAATACATTTTTAAATTTGTGACATTGTAGTGTGTATTGATCCACTTCAAGCCAACCTTTTTGCGCTCCATCGGTCCATGCTAGAGAACTTTTTGCAATAAAATCAGGAGGTGAGTTTGGTGGTACTACATGTAAGACATCAAATTTAACTTCAGTTTTTTCACCCAAATGAGGATCTGTTGGTAAAGAGACAGGAGCGCATCCCGGAGCAACAGGAACAGGTGGTGGCGAAACTTTTTCAAAAACTGCAATTTTTTGTTCAGCTTTAATTTCTACTAATTTTTGCAAAAAATGGGTTTGAATATTTTTTCTTGCAGCAACTTTTTCAAGTGCTTTTGAAAATAAAGGTACTCCAAAAATAGCAGGGCTATTGGAATAAAAATGGACTTCAGTTTTTTCCCGAACTCCATTGTCTCTAAAGAGTTCCTCTGCTAAATACATAATTTTTTGTGGAGCTCCAGCGCATTTGACTGGCATAGGTGGTACTGTAAATAGTGCTTTTCCACTTTTTACTGAATTTAAAATTTCAAAAGTTTTTTCACATTGATGATAGTCATAGATTGAGCAGACTCCATTTTTACCTAAGGTTTCACTTAATCCTTTTATCTTTTCAAAATCAACTTTTAAACCTGGTGATAAAATGAGATAATCATAAGTGAAAGTTTTAGAGTCTGATACTTTTAAAGAGTTGGATTCAGGCATTAATTCAATAACAGAATCCTTAATCCATGTGACTCCATTTGGGATTAAGCATTTCATTGGCTTTTGGGTAATCTCTTTTTTAACAACACCACCGCCTACTAATGTCCATAGGGGTTGATAATAATGATTTTCTGAAGGTTCAATAAGTGCAATTGAATTTGCACTAAATGAATTTGCGCCAAATTTTTTTTTTAATCGAGCAGCAGCTGAAATACCACCACTTCCTCCGCCTACAATTATGAAACGATAATGATTAGATAAATTATTCATTTTAATATTTGGCCATACAAAAGTAAGTTAAAGCAATAGACTTTTAACTTAACAAGTTGCTTCAATAATTAAATGACTCTAAATTGTCACCTCGATAAAAAACTTTTTGTAGTTATTGTTTTTATATAACTATATCCAATCCTTAGAGCTTCAAGAATACTGTCAAAATCATTACAGTTTCAGAACTAATTTTTTTAGCATATAAATTTAATAACTATAGTTTTAATTTCATAAAAATATTTTAGGAGAAAAAAATGATTAATCAAAAGTTTATAAAATTATTGTTTCAGGTTTTCACATCAATATGTATAATATCTGGACCAATTTCTATTCAACAAGCAATAGCAGATGAAGCATTACAAGATATAACTACTGAACCAAGTAACTTTCAAATTCAAGGTAAGAAAAACCCAAGGAAACCAAAAAAGAAAGCTTTTGTAGATTTTAGCAATTCTAGTGAAAATAAACAAAAACAAGTCTCATTAAAAATTAAAGAAAAAGAGGCTTCTTTTTCTGAACGGATAAAAAATAGGGCTGCAATTTTACAATCTCGTGCTAAATTATCTGAAAACCTATTTGATAAAATTTTTAAAGATACTATTCTCGACAATAACAATAAGATTAAATTTGAACAAAGTAAGTCTCCAACAAAGGTCTCAATTCAAAATCACGATACGCCATATGCTAATGAAAAATACTATTCTTGGCCTTACAGATTTTGGAGTTCCGATTACGTGAATGATATGGATCGTCTCGTAACAACTTTAGTTTCACCAGATTCAGGTGCTTACTATATGACGGTCGATTTTGATAGTATTGATCTAGAATATGGCTATGATTATGTTTATCTTTATGATCAATATGGTCTTTGTGCTTACTATACTGGTTATTATAGCGAAAAATTAAGTGCAACATGTTCTGGAAACTGGGTACAGGTGTATGTAAAAACTGATGGAGCTAAATCTGGTTACGATGGATATGATGGATTTAGAATCCGTGGTTTTTATTATATTGTTAATACTTTTATTCCAGTTGCAGTCGGATCTGCTAGTTCCTATAAAACTCAAGTTAGATCTAATATTCAGTTTGATGCTTCATCTAGTTATGATTATGATAACAATATAAAAAGTTATTATTGGACATTTGGCGACGGAACTTATTCATATAGTTCAAGGCCAATACATTCATATAAAAGTAAGGGCATTTATAATGTAAACTTAGTGGTAACTGATTACGACAATAACAGTTCAACAGATACTTTTTGGATACAAGTGTATGATGCTCCTCCAAGAGTAAGTTTAAGTTTACCTAAAGCAAGTGTAACAACCCCAACTAATGATGTTTTATTACAAGTGAAAAAAGATTCTAACAGTGGTGAAATTTCGAATGCAAGTATTGATTGGGGAGATGGTTCATCTCAATTAGTAGGATCAATTCAAAGTTATAAAGAATTTAGACATAGATACTCTGAGGTTGGTGAATATTTAATTACGGTAACAGTTGCAAATTCTACACAAGAAATGTCTGATAAAAATATATTTGTATCGATTGTAGAAACACCGTTAAGTCCATCTTTAAGTATCACGCCAGAAAGCCTTAGAATAATTACTAAATCTCAACAATATAAAAAATATAAAGTTTCTCCTACATACGTTGCTAAGGATGATGGAATATTAAATAGCATTAAAGTTAATTTTGGTGGAGTTACCTCTGAGCAAGAATATAGACAACCAAATGATGGATATTTGATGAGAAAATTTAATCATACTTACACTGATCCAACCAAAGCAATCGGATCACCTCTTGCTGGTGTTTATACAGTTACAGCAGAAGCTGAAGATAACGAAGGTGCAATATCAACTGTGGAGTTTAATTTTGTAACTAAAAATCAGTTACCAGATTTTGCTAAAAAGAAATATAAAAAATATAGAATTGAATGTGATAGCTCAGGTCATTGTAAAGCAGCGATAACTGCAGATTTTTTTGAAACTAGTAATCCGAATGATGAAGATCCATTCCTAGCTCTTTTTAATGATAAAGATGGTCAAGTTGTTCGATATGGATGGGAGTTTTTATCTTCTGATAAAAAGAGTGTGATTTCTGATTGTGGGTTTTCTGAAAGTAATAGTATTGAATCAGAATGTAATAATTTTCCAGATTTAAATAAAAACTATATTGCTCGATTTAAGATTATTGATAATTTAGGTGGCATTAAAAATCATGACTTTACTATTAATAAATCAAAATTTAGGAGTAAATAATTATCGCCACAGGTCCTTCCTTACGGAAGGGCCTGTTGAATTTTAAAAAAATAAATAAATTGAAATTTAAAATAAAAACGTTTTGTGAAAATTTAATTGAAGTCAAGTTATGAAAATTCTTTGATTGGGAGATACGGTATTCTTAATTGAAAGAATTCATTAATTATTTACTCAATATACTTTTTGAAATTGAGTTGGCGCTCTTTGGATGTAAAAAATAGTGGATTATTTAAAATGGTTAATTTTCAATGGCGCATAATAATACTCAAATATATTTTTGGAATTATTTTTTTATCCATTAAAACAATGACAGATTCTAGTGATACAAATAAAATAACTTATTCTAGTCAAGAATTGAATTTACTATGTGGATAATGAATACCTTACTATGAAAATACAAACTTTAGTTTGTATTTTCATAGTAAGGGGTGATTGAAACTTGCCCCCAATAAACAAGAGAATAACTGCTTATGATTATGTCTGATAAAATTGCGAAGCAATGAGGCTTAATCATGAGCAATTATTTTAAAGTGATAAATTTAGTATTATTCATCGATTTCGCGATTTAACTATAAAACTTGCAATAGAATGCTTTATTAGTATCTATAAACAAAATAGGAGTATTAAGTGAAATTTACAGTCATCAAATTTTGGCAATTGTTAATTTTTTTTACCCTTTTTACTTCAGTTCTAGTTCGAGCTCAAATTATAATTCCTGTTCCTATAGCTAATGTGGCAACTGAATCTGCAGTTTTGATTTATGAGAATTCAAGCAAAAATATAATTGAAGGATCATCCAAAGAATCTAATGGATATTACACAAATTCTAGGAGTCGAACGGGGCGGAGTGGGCGCACTGGTCGACAACCAAGATATAATGCAGTGAAACCTAGTAAAGATATAGTGATAGCAACCGTACCTGGTGAGGACTTTATTCCAAACATAGCCAATCTTTATACATTAATACAAAGTTTGGTAGAAAAAAATTGGAATGGTGATAATAGAAATATTTTTTTGATAGGGTATGATATTTATACTTCCGAATGGTATTTTATGAAAACATTCATTTCTAGGGAGGATTGTGAGGCCGATAGAAAAATAAAAATCGATGAAACAAAGAAACACTCTAGTCAAAGATTGATAAAAGGCCAATCAGAATTAAAAGGATCAAAAGGAGCAAGACTCGATGAAGATGGAAATGTTATTCGTATTCAAAAGGATGACAATGAAATAGATGTTGAAGGTATTGATGAAGGAATCTTTTGTACAGAGTTAACATGTTTTTGTACTAATGGATTAGATTATCCTAAACATGAGGATTCTATACAAAGAATAAAGAGCCATTGGCAAAACCTATAATCCAAAGTATAAGGATATATATTTGAGTTGTTGTCGTTCAATTAAAAACTGAGAACTTTTAAAAAAAGTTTTCTATGAAATAAAAAAATAAATGAAGATCTTGTACATATTTACATGGAGATACCACCGCAAAAATCAGTCGGAGAAGCGGTTCAAATATTAAAGAGCGTCAGTGCCCGGATGATGTTTAAAAGGTATGATTACTTTAAGCAATTTTCCAGATTTAAATAAAAACGTTTTGTGAAAATTTAATTGAAGTCAAGTCATGAAAATTCTTTGATTGGGAGAATATATTGAAACTCCACCGGTAGCGACTACTAACGATACGTTTGCATATAAATTTGCTATACTTAAAAATATTAATCTCATTTTGAGTCAGAACGAACGTTTCATAAGGAATCGCTGTTACTTTTTAATATGTAGGCTTTGGATTCATTTGTCGTCGAAAAACTGGTCTAGTTTGAAACGGAATTTTAGAAAAATTCATAAAAGTTGATGTCTGTTAATCTGTTTTCGG
>SXSU01000099.1 GCA_005793345.1 Bdellovibrionales bacterium | reverse complement strand
TTTATATACTCTGGATCTTTCCAAGTTGGATGATCTGGAGAAATAAGCTCGGTACCCCAAGATGAACTAAGTGAAATTCTGAAATTATAATTATTAAAAAGAGATTCGCAAGCTAACCCACCAGCATCTACATACTTTGAAAAAGTAATGAAGGCAGAAAGAATTGAAAATAATAAAATCCATTTTTTAAATTTAATTCTTTTTAAAGGATAAATATTCATTAACTACTCACTTCCTGTGAATTTAAAATGTATAAGTAATATATAACAATACCTCTTTAAAATAGACAGGGCGTTGATATTTTTTTTAATATGTGTATTAAAGTTTTTCATATTACTGGGTGATTGAAAATCGCCCCCAACAAACAGAAAAATAACTGCATATGATTATATCTGATATAATCAGTGCAAGCTGATCAGACTTAATCATGAGCAGTTATTGCCAATGAAGAAGCTGAAAATAAAAAAAGTATGGCCTTGTTAAAATATCAGACAAATAAATGAATAATTTACAAATGTTTGGAAAGACAACGACAGATTCGAATCTAAAAAGTAAAACACAATTTATGTCAAACCAAAATCAAATATGTAATAGTTGTGGATCAACAAAATCTAAATTAGCTTGTGAAAGCTGTCAGACTTCAGTTTGTAAAAATTGCATTCAATTTATTGATGATGAAAGATTTGTACTAAATCCAGAGATAACAAAAACGATTCTCCATTCTGCTTATTGCCCCAATTGTTTTGAAAAAGAAGTCGCACCAATCGAGGAAAAATATAAACAAATAGCAACAGCGGCTGAATCCATACTGGTTTATGATAAAATTCAAGGTAAAGAAACACGCCTTTTAAAACGCTTAGAAAAGCCAGTATTTGCGAAACAATGCACCGATCGCAAAATTGCACTGCTTAGGCTTGCATATTTTGCAGCTGAAGCAGGCTTTAATGGAATAATAGATGTTGAAATTAAATCCGATAAAATCAGAAATGGATCTTATCAAACTACAATATGGTCTGGTTCGGGAATTCCGACCCATATCGAACCTAAAAAAATCATAAAAGATCGTTCTCTCACAAAAAATCCAAACTAAAATAAGTTTGTGTATTATGTAAACCCAAACTTTAATTTAGTTTGTCAAAACTCCATAGCTTTTTATCCATAAGCTGTGAAGGGTGAATATTACCTAATGCTGTTAGCATTGAGTATCTAATTTCAGGAATTTCTTTCTCTAAATCGGTGAGAAGTTTTTTAACACGTTTTCTTTTCATCCCATCTTGAGAGCCACATAAGTTACAGGGCATGATTGGAATTTGCCACTCTAAGCTTAAAGCTTCGAGATCTTTTTCTGCAACATAAACTAGGGGACGAACAATAATATTTCGCTCATCATCACTCTTTAAGACAGGTGGCATGGAAGAAATTTTACCAGTAAAAAATAAATTCATTAACAACGTCTCTTGCAAATCATCTCTATGATGACCTAATGCCATTTTAGTAAATTTATTTTGAAATGCATGTTCGTATAGAATACCTCTTCGAAGACGACTGCAGAGAGAACAATATACTGATCCATCTGTGATTTTTTCTTTAACAATCGAGTAAGTATCTTTTTCTAATACAGTAAGTTTTACGCCAAGTGATGTGACCCAGTTTTTATATGCATCAACATTAAAACCAGGTTGCTTTTGATCAAGAATTACAGCTTCAAAATTAAAATTAATTGAACTACGTCGTTGGATTTCAGTTAAAAGAGCAACAAGAATACTTGAATCTTTTCCGCCAGACACACAAACCATAATTTTATCGTTCTCTGCAATCATATTAAAATCATTAAGTGCTCGAACGATATCTTTACGAATAGTAATTGCAAGCGGAGATTCAAAATTAACCATTGACTAAATTGTTCCTCTTTTTTGTTGATCTCTTTCAATAGATCTAAACAATGCACCAAAATTACCTTCGCCAAATGAGTAATGATTTTTACGTTGGATAATCTCAATAAAAATTGGACCAATTATATTTTTTGTAAAAATTTGTAATAAATAACCATCATCATCACCATCAACTAAAACTTGATATTTTTTTATATCTTCATGGCTTTCAGTGACTTTAGGAAATTTCTTAAAAATATCTTGATAATACTCATCGTCGATATCTAGAGTTTCAATTGGGCTACCTTCTAATTGTTTTAAAGACATTAAAATATCTTCTGTTAAAAATGCTAAATGTTGGATGCCTGGCCCTTTGTATTCTCTTAAATACTCATTAATTTGAGATTTATCTTCTGTACCTTCATTGATTGGAATACAAAAACTTCCATCTGGAGATTTTAGAGCAAAAGAAACAAGACCCGTTTTTGCTCCACGAATATCAAAATAACGAACTTCAGTAAATCCAAAAATATCTTTATAAAAATTCGCCCATTGCTCCATTGTCCCTTTATAAACGTTGTTAGTCAGGTGATCTATTGCAATAAAACCTTTTGAAGGTTGAAGTTCTTGCTTTTCTAAATTCACAAAACCTAATTTTGAATAAAAATCTTTTTCATTCCATTGATCAACAAAGTAAATTAAACTATCACCTATCCCATAAATTGCCGGTAAAGCTTGACCATCAATTTTTTTAAGATCTGGTGTTGGACATGGTTTTGCGCCTCGCTCAACTGCAATTTTAAACGCAGCTTGTGCATTTATCACTCTCCAACCCATTGAACAAATACTTGGGCCATGGGTTTCTGTAAACTTCTCAGCCATTGAGCCAAGGGAGTTATTGAGTAAAAAATGAATCTGATTTTGTTCATAGTGAATGATATCAGAATCTTTATGCTTTTGTGTTTTTGAAAATCCAAAGGTCTTAAATAATATATCTAAATGTTGAGGATTTTTAGATGCAAACTCCACAAATTCTATTCCTTGTAAACCTACAGGATTTGTTGATGACATTTTCATACTCCCTCCAATTTTTAAGTAACTAATAATTTAAAATAAAGTATATTTGATGCGATCTAATATACATGAATTGTCTAGAAAAAACTATTTTTTCATGAACCATACCAAATTAATTTTAATCTCTAGTCAAGATTAAATCTGATTGATTTTTGAGTTTATTATGAAAATGCAAACGTAAGTTTGGATTTTCATAATTCGGGGTGATTGAATATCGCCCCCAACAAACAAGAAAATAACGGCTCATGATTATGTCTGATATAATCGCGAAGCGATCAGACTTAATCATGAGCCGTTATTTGAGTTTTAGCGATAAGGCATTTAAAACTACACTGACTGAACTTAATGCCATAGCACCACCGGCCAATATTGGGTTTAAAATTCCAAAAGCAGCCAGTGGAACCCCTAATACATTATAAATAAACGCCCAAAAAAGGCTTTGCTTGATTTTATCAGATGTTTTCTTTGAAAGCTCAATCGCATCGATTATTGCAAGAGGATCTCCCGATAGTAATGTTATACCCGCAGAATGCATGGCCACATCAGTACCACTTCCCATGGCAATTCCAACATCTGCCGTTGTTAAAGCTAAAGCATCGTTAACACCATCCCCAACCATTGCAATTATTGATCCTTGAGCATCGATTTTTAATTGTTTTACATATTTCATTTTATCATGAGGTAAGACTTCAGCAAAAAAATCTTTAATACCAAGCTGCTCACATATAAGGGCCGCTGTTTTCCTATTATCACCTGTAATTAATACAGGCTTAATAGAAAGTGACTTTAATTTATTAATCGCAATCAATGACTGAGGTTTTAACTGATCTTGAAATAAAAATATACATTCAACACTAACTTTAACTATACCAAGAGTTGTTGAAACTCTTGCTAAGTAAGCCGTTGAAGAAATTCCAAAATCTTGATTCTTCAAAATGAATTGATTATCGTCTTGCCAATTAACTTGATAACTCTCTAGAAGTTTTTTACTTCCGAGAATCCATCTTTCATTTTCAATTATACCCTCTACTCCCAAACCCGGTATAGATTTTAGTTCCGATACAGGGTAAAGTTCTAATAAGTTGTTTTTCATTTTCTCAAAATGTTCTACAACTGCTAATGCTAAAGGGTGGTGAATATTTTTTTGCAAGGAAGCTGCTTTTTTTAAAATATCTATTTTCAATTTCAATTTTGAATCAGCATCACTTACACTTAATTCACTATCGAAAATTGTCGAAATAACTTGGGGCTTACCTTGGGTTAAAGTACCTGTCTTATCAAAAGCAATAGTTTTAATTTTATGCACCAATTCAAAAGACTCCATGTCTTTTATCAAAATTCCACGTTGAGCGGCTAGACCAGTTCCCACCATCATTGTTGTTGGAGTTGCTAAACCAAGAGCACAAGGACAAGCAATGACCAAAACAGAAACTGCATTCATTAAACTCAACTCAAAATTTGAGGAGTAAAAATACCAACCTAAAAAAGTTAGTAATGCTATTAAGAGCACTGCTGGAACAAAAATTCGACTGATTTGATCTACCATTTTTTGAATCGGAGCCTTCGTCATTTGCGCAGACTCAACGGATTGTATTATTTGATGAAGCAATGTTGCATCTTGTGTCGCGGCCGTTACTTTAATTTTTAAAATGCCATCTGTATTTAAAGACCCACATAATACTTTATGATCTATCGATTTAAACACAGGTAAACTTTCACCTGTTAAAAAAGATTCATCCACTTGAGCTTGTCCCTCAATAATAATTCCATCAACGGGAATCCTTTCAGAGGGACGAACCATTACTATATCATCTTGAAAAATCATTTCTGTAGAGCGATCTTCAAAGTTTTGTGTTTTAGAATTAAAAACCAGTGCCCGTGATGGCTTAAGAGACTCAAGAGACTCTAAGGCCTTTAAGGTTTTTAACTTTGCTCTTTTTTCAAGAAATTTTCCAAGTAATACCAAAGTGATTACAACTGCAGAACTTTCAAAATAAAAATGTCCTGAAGTATTTGAAAACAATAGATAGAGACTTAAAAAATATGCAGCACTTGTGCCTATGGCAACTAAAACATCCATATTTAAATATTTTGTTTTAATGGCATAATAAGATGATTTATAAAACTCAAAACCAATTAAAAATTGAATGGGAGTTGCAAGTAACAACTGAGTAATACCAGAAATATGAACTCCGAACATAGGTAACAGTAATGGAAAACTCAACACTGCAGAAGTTATTAATTTCAGAAAATCATTTGTAAAAATATTTTGTATTAATGTTTTTTGTATATTTGAGTTTTTTGTTACTATATCTTCTGGGGTGTAACCAGATTCCACTACTGCTGCAAAAATTTTATTTTTTAAATCCACATCGAAATTAAGAGCAGATCGAACTCCAACTTTTTCTGCAGGCAAATTTACATTAACACTTTCAATTCCCGGTATTTTAATAATAAAATCTTCAACCTTGCCAACACAAGAAGCGCAACGCATCCCTTTTACTTTAAATATATATTCATTTTTAAGACCGTTCATCTGTAATTTCAACTCCACTAATCTACTACTTATGATGTTAGAGTATCTTTTTAATTATGATAGTTATTATGAAAATACAAACTTTAGTTTGGATTTTCATAAAACGGGGTGATTGAAAATCGCCCCCAACAAACAAGAGAATAACTGCTCGTGATTATGTCTGATATAATTGCGAAGCAATCAGACTTAATCATGAGCAGTTATAATGGCTAAATCAATTTGAGGTGTCGATCCCTAACGCATATATGATTAAAAAAAATAACCAAAGCCACCCAATAATTCGTAACGACTTCCATTAGTATAAATAGATCCATAAATTTGCCGAATACTGATTTCGAAAAAGAATTTTTCAAGATTTTTAGCAGCACTGCTAACTGCTGGACTAAATGAAGATTCATAAAGTGAAGGATCTAGCATGTTAAATTTTGCATTTAGCATCCAACCAAATTGAGGTTCACCCCATTGAGATTTTGTTTTTGTTTTTGAGCTTAAAATACTGTATTCATTTTCGAATTGATTTAAACCAAATCCTAAACCAAAACCAAATAAACATCGCAAAGCCCCATGGGTTTGAGTCGCAGCCATAATCCATTGTTGTAATGTTTTTTTATTATTTTTAACTTTAAATCCACCTTCACTGCTTTGGGACTTTTCAAATGAAATTTCAGTTTTTTCATAATAAACTTCGGATTGTCTTTTATAAAATTCATAATCAACACCCAATAATAGTGCTTTACCATAATCTTCTTCAGAATAAATATATTTACTTGAACCAGAACTACTAGGCACAAATAAGCTACCATGTATTGATACACCTAATCGCTTTGGTTGTCCTTTTGCAATTGCTGCAAAGACTTCTGCGTGAGAAAGAATTATAATTAAAATGAAAAAATAATGTAACAAAAAAAGATTTTTTAAATTGAATTTCACATTAAATCGTTTCATTATTTATTCGCCTTCCATGCGTCTAGCGCTGATTTTTAAGTTATGACTTATGTTGCTGGGCACAGATGCTTTAAAATTTGTTCTTTTTCATCACTTTTAAAAAATTCGCTCCAAGAATCACATTCTTCCTGTGACAATGTTTTAACTTCAGTATCATCAAAAATTAATTTCTTTAAGAATTGTGTAAAATTAATATCATTAGTACCCAAGAGATGAAACTGACCTTTTAATGAGGCTACGACATTAATAATTTTTTGCGACCACTTATTTCTTTGCTGTTCATTTAATAATAAGCTTTTTTCAGAATCAACAATGCGTTTAAATACCGTACTCGCAAGTTGAGTACCCAATTGATATTGCATCTCATTGACGGCTCCATAAACCCCATATTTATGATTTTCAATTTCAGAACGAATTTCTAGAGAGGATTTTAAGGGATAATCTAAGGATTTTAATTTTAACTCGCGAGAGTTTCCATCAAGTTTTAACTTAACAACTTGTAAACTATGACTAATAAAATCAGCATCACCTGTATAGAGCCAACCCCAAACATCTGCTAAGCCTTCGTTAAATGCTTTGAGTAAAATTAGATTATAAAAAAAATCTAATTCTGTTTCAGTAAACTCTTCTTTTCCAATTTTTAAATTTGTTCGTACTGATTTTCTTCTGTGAGGATCTACTGCATTAATTTTTAATTCATTATCAAATTCAATTATATGACTCATAAGATTTGTAGTTTGTTTTTTTGCATTTTCTTTTTCGATCTCAACTAATTGCTTTTGAAATTCTTCTAAAATAGATCCGAATGATAAATCAAAAAACAAAGCATGAAAATGTTCATGGGCCAAAACCCCACCATTTATACTTAATGGCACACCAGTCTCTTGGTAAGGGTCTATTAAAATTGCCCTTAAAAGTCCATTATGTTGAGCATTATTAACACTGTAAGAACCGCTACCATGAACATCTCCAGAATCAATAATTCTTGCATCAAGACCAACCACTGATTGTTCTCGCAATGAACTTGGCAACTCCAAAGCTCGATCCCAAAAATAAAAATTTTCCATATGAGCATATACAACAAGGGCTTGGGCACTCAAGCGATTCAAGGGTAATATTTTATTTTCATTATCTAAAGTATATTTTAAAGAAAAATCAGGTCCAGCGATACGATCGCTCAATATTTCGGGATGAATAATTATTCTTGCAGCTTGTCCTCGTAGAGGTGAAATATTATTTAAGGTGTAAAAAGGCACATCTTGAATTGAGTACTCACTCTGATTAGGATATTTCCATGGTAATTTAGCAATTACTCCAGATCCAGGTTTTTTATTATTCAAATGAACTTTGAAATTACAACCTATTTGTAAATTAAATAATATCAAAAACAAGATAAATTTTGTAACAAAACTAATAATGTTAAGTTTTGTTAACTTATTAAAATTTAAATTTACAGTTACTAGTTTCATTTATCCATCCCTAACAAATTCTAATCACATTAAAAATATCAAGCAAAATTATGTTTGAAACTACAATTTGGCAAAGAATATATTTTTATAGTACGGATAAGAGGTAAAAATAATAAAACCATTTGAATATTTTCCAATAAATACTTAAATAAAACCAAAAAATGCTCAATTGCATCTTTTTGTAAAAGATTTATGTGCTATACCAATTGAGTCACCAATTTATTCCCAAGCAATTTGCTCGCTAATAATTTTTTTTATGAAAAAATAAAACTACAAGTTCAATAAAATCCCAGTTGAAAGTTCATTATTTGAACGTTGAGTTATCTAAATCCATCTTGTGGGATATGGCCACTATTTTTTATTTGGCATTACTATTGCCTATAGTTGAAACAAAATAAGAATTTATTTATCGAGTCAAATTATTTGCTGTATAAAATAAACTATGATTTGCTTCTAATTGGAAATTCTAAAATAAATTTTGTTCCATGATTTTGTAAATCTTCATCTTGAGTAGTAGATTTAATTTCAATACTTCCATTAAATTTTTCAATAAAATATTTTACAATTGGCATTCCAAATCCAGTTCCTTTTTCGCCACTTGTTCCCTCTCGTGAAACTTGACCACCATCAAATTGAAATATTTTATCAATAATATTTTTAGGAATTCCCAAACCTTTATCTATTATTTCTAATTGAATCTTAGAATTTACTTTTAATATATTTATTATAACCTCACTATTGACTGGAGAAAATTTAATAGCATTTGATAATATATTATTAAATATTTGGTAAGTTAAGCCACTTCGCTCAGCTGTGATATTTATTTTTTTAAGATCTTCATCACAATTAACAACTAATTTAATATTTTTTGATTCTGAAATTTCATGCATTATCTCAATAGAATCTTTTAGAGCATCAAATATACTTATTTCTTCAAGAACTAATTTCAGTTTACCTGATGAAACCCCTTCTAATAATCTCACATGCGAAAGTATGAGTTCAATAGAAGTTAATGATTTTTGCATTCTAATAAGATCAGGATTATCACCAAATTGTTTGATAAGTTTTTTTAAATTGTGTTTTAGTACCATTAACGGATTTGAAATATCATGGGAAACAATTCTTATTAAAGTTGCTTTTTCATTTTTTTGCTTTTTGATTTGTTCAGTAATATTATTTATATGCATTTTAAAATAATTAATAGTTACAAGAACGGCCACATTAACAAAAAAAATAGCAACAATTGTAACATACTCAATATTGGTATGAAGTTTAAGTAAAGAATTTTGTGTCTCATGATTGTGAATTATAAAATAAAAAAGAGGTATTAATAAGTATAAAAAGGTCCAAATTATGTTCACTCTTGTTGATAATATAATTCCAGCAAATAAAGGAACTGTGGTCCATGTATAAAATGTAGAATGCTCAAATCCCCCAAGAGCAAAAATTCGATAAAACTCTATAATAAATGAAAAAAATAAAACAAAATTGGCGGCCCAATTAAATGACTTTGTTTTTAACAAAATAGGATATGAAATCATAGCAAAAAATGCGATTCCAAATTGAAGTAATGCAATTTCTCTCAAGCCAATAACAAAATATATAATTGAAAAGATTACCCAAACGCTAGATACAATTATAGTGGCGAAAAGATAAAAATTATTTAAAAAAAATTTATTACTAAAATTTTCTAAATTTATATTTTCAAAATCTCTAATGTCTGTCTGAAGATCTTTAATCCTGTCTTTAAAATTTTCAATCATACGTTTTTAACAGTTTCCTTTTAGTTTTAGAACAGGGATTTTTTTAAAAATAATTGATTAAAATTACATATTATTTTTTAAAGCTTATTCTAATTATAAAATTAATAAACTTTTAAGAATACTACTTACCTAAAAAGTATAAAATAATAGACTTGTGTCAGATGATTAAATCACTGTAACTTAATGACTCATTTACCCATGTCAATTTGATGCTCGACTTAAGAATTATTTTCAGCTACCTTTTGCGTCTTTAAGCGTTAGGATGATACATGGATTTTAGTACTTTAAATAATAATTCCCAGAACTCTCAAAATCTAATTTTAAATAAACTTAACTCTGAACAAAAAAGAGCTGTTGAATCCACTCAGGGACCAATATTAGTACTAGCCGGTGCAGGATCTGGTAAAACACGTGTTCTTACTCACCGTATTGCACAAATTATTTCTCTAGGCTTAGCACATCCACAAGAAGTTCTTGCAGTTACTTTTACAAATAAAGCAGCAGGAGAAATGGAACATCGTATCTATGAATTGCTCTCAAAATTAAATATAATTGTTGACCAACGAATGTGGGTAAATACATTTCATAGTTTTTGCGTTCGGTTACTACGTGATCACATTGCACTTTTAGGATATCAACCTTATTTTAATATTTACGATTCTCAAGATCAGTTGAGTTTAATTAAAAAAGTACTTTCTACATTAAACATAGATGAAAAAGTATTTTCGGCAAAATCTTTTCAAGGCCGGATCAATAATGCAAAAATGCTTGCACTTAATCCCACTGAAACTTTTAATAGCGATAAAATTAAATTTGATAAATTAACCCAAAGTGTTTACGAAACTTATGAAAACCAAATCAAAAGCGCAAATGCTCTTGATTTTGGAGATTTATTATTTAAGACTTATGATTTATTTAGAATGTATCCTGATATTTTAGAATTTTATCAAAATCGATTTAAATATATTTTGGTCGATGAATATCAGGACACAAACTATATCCAATATGTAATCATAAAAATGTTAGCTGCTAAAAATCGAAATTTATGTGTTGTTGGTGATGAAGACCAATCTATTTATAGTTGGCGCGGAGCTGATATAACTAATATTTTGAATTTTGAAAAAGATTTTCCTGAAGCTCAAATTATCAAATTAGAAGAAAATTATAGATCTACCAAAACAATTGTAAACGCAGCAACTCATATGATTCAAAATAATTCGCAAAGAAAAGAGAAAACACTTTTTACAAATAATGAAGAGGGCGAATTAATAACAATTCAAGAAGAAAATAATGAATATGACGAAGCCCGTTTTGTGGTTAAAAATATTAATCGTATTATTGAGGCTGCAGATGGGCAATGGTCTGATATTGCTATTTTTTACAGAACAAACAGCCAATCCCGTGTTCTCGAAGAACAACTTCGAATGAGCTCGATTCCCTACCGACTTGTAGGTGGTATTAAGTTTTATGAGAGACTTGAAGTTAAAGACATTTTATCTTATATGAAACTTATTATGAATTCAAATGATGATGTGGCTTTAAAAAGAATCATCAATACACCAACACGAGGAATAGGTAAAACGACGGTCGATCGTCTTGAAGAAATAGCAGATCATAATAAAACATCACTTTGGTCAACTCTACAAAACGTAATTAATATTAGAGAGTTTAATGCCGGAACAACAGGAAAATTAAGACTGTTTGTAAATTTAATTGAAGAGTTACAAACACAAATTATACCTGCAAAAATGGGGTTGATAGATTCCTATACTTTTATTTTAGAAAAAACACAGTATGCCCATAAATTAAAATTAGAGAACACTGTTGAGGCCGACTCACGATTGGACAATATCGAAGAACTTGCCAATGCAATTTCACAATTTCAATCAGAACGTGGCGATGATGCCACCCTTCAAAATTTTCTTGAAGAAATGGCATTAGTCTCGGATGTGGATTCAATGAAGGAAGAATTCAATGCTGTAACATTAATGACATTGCATATTTCAAAGGGTTTAGAGTTCCCATTTGTATTTATTGTTGGTCTCGAGGACGGTCTTTTTCCAAGTCAAAAATCTTTTGATGAAACTGACGAATCAAGTATCGAAGAAGAACGACGTTTAGCTTACGTTGGTATGACAAGGGCACGCAAACAACTTTTTTTAACCCATGTTAAAATGCGAAGAATTTGGGGGCAAGAACAGGTGCAAAGGCATTCTAGATTTTTAGAAGAAATTCCAAAACATTTTGTACAGTGGAAAAAATCAGTCCCCAATCGCCCATCTTTTATGAGTAGCCTATCTTCTAATGGAAGTTCTAATAATTATAAGAATTACAACCATCCCCATGAGGACGAAAACCATAACCAGTCTTTTTATGATGAAGATACAGATTATTTTACGCAAAGTTCAAAATCTAAATCAAATAGATTGAGCGCTTCAAATGATAATGGTTTTAAAAAAGGGACCCGAGTAAAACATCCAACCTTTGGAGCTGGAACTATTCACAGTGTTGAAGGCAGTGGTGATGCAATGAAGGTTTCTATTGTATTTGGTGATTATAGCATGAGAACTTTCGTTGCTAAATACGCTCGACTTGAAAAAGTCTAATTTGAAGGATTAGTTAGTAAAAATAATTGGGTATTTAATTGAAGTACACAATCGTTTTGGCTTGAATCGTTTAATAATAATAATTTTTCATGAAAATCTTTGACCAAATCAGTAACAATATTCATTTTTGATTTTTCAAATGAAAAGGTAGTTCCGCGAATATCTCTCTCCTTTTGACTTTTAAGCTTTAAGGCCTGCAAACCCAATTCTATCATTTGTGAATGAAAGTTTTGAATAGCAAGACTAGGAAGTGTATCTCCAATCCATAGTGGTAACTTTTTTGTTTTTATCCACTTAGCATTATTTTTATTTTTCTTTATCAATTTCAAGCGTTCCATTCGCTCTAACGTAATTGAAACTTTCTCTGGACTAACTAAATTATTTAGTTTTTTAGATATCCAATTGGGATCATTTTTAAAATCTTTTAATTCAAGGAGTTCTAAAATGACCAAGTGTTGCCACTCCGAAATATAATTAAAAATATCTAAAGTTAAATATATTTTATTATTATTAACTTTTGTTTGTATTGAATCTAAATATTTTTGTACTACTTCAGTTTTATTATTAACTTTTCCAATGGAATTAAGTAAATTAAGTCCCTCCACATACCTCAATTGCTGTTCTGTCCATTTTGATTGATCGGAGATTCTTTTTAGTAGTTTTGAGTTAGGGCGCCGTTTTTGATTTAATACATCTGATATTAAACTTGGATTTTTATATCCAAGTTGGCGAGCATAGGAACGCAATGAATACTTTGGGTTTTTAATTTTTTTTAAATTAAAATGAACATTCAAAAGCTCGTAAATATTATTAAACTCAAATACGTTTAAATCTGTTAGGGGACCCAAAGTTGAATTCCTTTTTTATCAAATGTAATTGTATCCTCAGGAGTCGTAAATAGATCTGATTTTCGAGTGACTTTTAAAGTGATTTCAAGAGGGGTTCCTTTTGGAAGTTTAATCATTGTTTCAAAATTAAAATATAAACGATTTAATTCTGAAGAAATTAATCTTGCATCGTATTTTTCCATATTTGATTTATTTGTAATCGTCATTTGATATGAATTAATAATAGATAAATTTTTGGGTAAAATATCATCTTCAAATGAAATATTATATTTTCTGCTAGATTCTTTATCTAAACTTAATTTAAAATTCTTTATAGAGTCGGGTTTTGCAACATCACTTGGATTAATTAGATTTACTTCTTTTCCACTAACAAAATTTCCATGAATATCAAATTCAACTTCATTGTACTTTAAATTATTATGTATATAAAAATTCCATCGCTTCATTTCTGAAATACTAACTATTGGACCATTAAAGGGATCTAAATACCTCTTACAATGAGAGAAGTAGAGATTCTGATTATTAAGTGTTGTGGTAAAATATTTTTCAATTTTACTTACATCAGCATTTAATGTTGGGTACAAAGAGTAAGAATATAAATCATTTAACTTACTTAAGACAATAGTTTTATATTCTGGCGGTTTACCTAGAATAGTAATATCGTCAATGTATAACTCCGTTCCATTTGAACCTAATCTACCATAATAGATGAGGAGTGGATCATTATTAAAACTCAATAAATTACCAACGAATTGTCCCTTAAATTCTACAGCAGACTTATTAATTTCATTTAAATTGAAATCATGTCTATAATAAAAACATCCATCTTTATATAATCCGGCATCACTACATGGAAAATATATGTGATTTTGTTCAGTATAATGTAGCCAAAATTGAATTTGATTTTTCCAGTACAAAACTGGTAATTGTATCTGATCTAAAAAAGCGATTTGTTTTTTTACAATCTCAACAGTGTCCCCCACTGGATATAAATTTTTAATTTCATTACTGGCAACTAAAGAATTCAACAATCGACTCATCACCGAATTTGTATGCCCATAGCTTCGAAATTCTTTATAAATCAATTCATGCATAACCATACCTGCACGCTGAAAATTGTTCAGCTTATCCCAAAGATCAGAATTGATTAAATATTTTTTTTCACCAATTGATGGATTATCTTTATAAATAATTAATTGCTCAACTTTGCATTCACCTGGACCATTTGGTAAAATAGAGTGATCTGAATCTTGCACATCAGTAAGTAAAGAATTTTTAACAAATCTGTTATTTTGAAAAAATTCTTGAGCGGCAAGCTTATATTCAGCAACTCGAAACTCTCCCATTATTTTTAATTTTTCGAACAAAATATTTAAATTTTCATCAATACTCTTATTCATAACTTCGGAACTACCCTCATCAACCGCCCAATTGCGTAAAACTGCCCCCTCATAATAATCCAGTACATTGATTTTTAAAACTAAGTCCTTATTTGCCAAATCACGGCAAACAATTAGATCCCCTCCATTACCAACATGAGAACCTCCCCCATCAGAAAAAATATTTGGTGTAATAATTTTTGGCGTAATTATTTTTGCATTAATTAAATTTGGAATAAAAAAACCAACAAGGCTTAGCCCCATTAAACAAATAAATTTTAATCGAAAAAATGGTAATATAAACATTAACAACTCTCCTATCTACACTTGAGTTGTCTTTTAAATTTATTAGAGATTAAGTGTCAATGAATTTGCGTACAAACTGTCTGCAACTTGCGGACATGACATATTTAAACCATGCACTTACTTTTTATCAGAATTTAAAATATTTTACCTGACCAAAGTTTTGTAAGAAAAGATTTCCAATTCATATGATGAATTTTATCGCTTATTTTCTCTATTGGATCATCACTTATGATATAAAAATAATTTAATTTATTTTCTTCCTGAAGAGCCTTCAACCCTATCAAATGGTTGCTATTTATTTTTTTTGTAGATTTAACCTCAATCCCTATTTTTCCATTTATAATAAAATCAACTTCATGTTTATCTGTACTTCTCCAAAAACAAATTTCTGCCCTTTTCAAATTATAAGAGGAGTAAGCCTTTAACTCCATAAAAATAAATTGCTCAAAGCTTTCGCCCCATAGATTTGAATTTCGGTCTAAATGCTCAGTCCCTGCTAGAAAATGAGTTACACCTGGATCAAAAAAATAAAATTTTGCCGTCTGTATGGCTTTTCGTTTTTTTGACTCTGTCCAAGGCTCAAGTGTCGAAGCAATTAGTGTATCTTTGAGTATTCCAAAATACTCTTTAACAGTACTAGCAGGAACTTCAGCATCACTTGCTATTGCCGAGTAATTTATAAGCTGTCCATTACAAAGAGCTGCTGTTTTTAAAAATCGATGAAAGGGTGCTAAACTTCGAATATTGGCTTCTAACCTAATTTCTTCTTCTAAATATGTTTTGATGTATGCATCGATTTCAATCTCAGGCTCAGATGAAAGATAAATTCTAGGTAACCCACCATATGTTAAATATTTTTTAAGATCAAAGTCAGGGATCTCTGAGAAACTCAGAGGATAAAAATTGAGTGAGGACGCTCTCCCCCCCAATAAATTAGCATGATTCCTTTTTAATTTACGAGCACTTGAACCTGTGAGTAAAAACTTAAATCCATCATTTTCAATAAGCTCCTGAATTTCATCGAGTAGTATTGGAATTTTTTGGATTTCATCAATAATAGCCATTTTAATTTTTTTATGAGGAGCTAAGATCTCTACTAATTCGGAAGGATTAGCCATTAAGCGGTTATAAAAACTAGTTTGATTCAATGATATATAAGGTATTTCTTGTGGAAGATTTTTTTTAATCCAAAATGTTTTACCAGTGGATCGAGGTCCAAAAAAGAAAAAACTTTTTTTCTTGAGCAGTGGTAACAACTGTATTTGCCGATATAAATACATAAAGCACTCCTTTATCAACAAGTATAATGCTGAAAATATCATATAATCAACATTATCATTGTTGATTATATCGAATATATTCGTTCTGAGTGATTATTTTGACTTTTTTGACCAATTTCAAGTCAAAAAATAAATGGTGGTTTGTTAAACGGGCATATGCTCTAAAGCTATTTATCAGTTGTTAATTTTGCCTTAAAGAACCTACACAACCAAAATCCATGGTTTGTGTTTTTAGATGAAATTATAAAATCTATAACTTGTATTTAAAGTTCTATTTTTTCTTTATCAACTTGTACTTTATAACTGGATGCTAATTCATTGTAATTTACTAAATCGACTTTATATGGAAATCGCGACTCCTCCATTTCAGAAATTAAATTAAAAATAAAATGACCAGTAATTGGAGACTTAATATTTGGAATATATAAAATATCAATATCGGAAAATTTTTGATATTTTCCTGTTGCACGAGAACCAAAAATAAAAAGTTGTGCCCCGAATTGTTTTAGAGGGTTAATCAAAAGATTCAATAAAAAATTATACTCTTCAGATATTAAACCATAGCTCATGATATTAACTTCAGCTTTTCGATGAGAACTTCTAACTCTGGAATGACTTTTTCAATTTCTAAATATACAGACTGTGCAACATCTTCATCGTAAGAATGCGATGTTTTATTTCTGGCTTCTAAAAAATCAAACCAGATTTGTGGATTTAATATAAGATTATTCTGCGCCATTTCTCGAATTGCTGGTTTTGGAGCTTTTGTTTGTAGCCCCAATATTTTAATTGAGGTTTTCCAAGATAGCTCAATACAAAATTTGAATCTTTGAAGGCAAGAATCCCTCAATGCTTTATGCAGCTCAATATTATCTCGTTCATTGATTTGGGACTTTTTTAATAAATTTACTGAAATTTTTAATGAATCAGTTGCTTTAATTAGCTCTTGATGTGTCGTACTCATTAAATCTCCATTTTCAGATTATCTGGGTTAAATTTCAATAACCTTGCAAACTTATAATTTGAAATATTACCGTCAATGCAATACTAAACGATTAGTCTACTCAATAAGGGAATGTATCAGTCAATATAATCTGAATAGTGTACTTTTTCAATTTTCATTCATCACTTTAGTATAAATCAGATTATAATTCATTCGCATCTTAGAAAAACTTAACGCGACGAGAGCATGATTTGATTCACCGTGTGAATTTCGAGAGTTGATTCCTTTTAAAAGTTAACAATATAGTGGGTCGTTAATATTTTTAAAATATGTTTTTATAAAACTGGGTAATAGAAAATTACGTCGAACAAATTATGAAAAATTAACAAGAAAAAGAAATTTACTAAATTTTATTTTCTAAATTTTAAATGTTATAAAATAAATTAAATTAATTAATAAATAGTGGCTTGCCACTAATAAAATACTTTTAAAAAATGAAAGGACTCAAAGGAATGAAAAACCACCTTGTAAGAGTTTATCCATCGAAAGAAAAAATCAGCCGTGAAGATCAATTAGCTTGGAAATTAGCGAGCCTTGCTTCAGACAATGTTAAAATCAGTGATGATGTTACTGATATGGTCATTAACAGAATTATTGATAATGCCTCTGTTGCAATTGCCGCAGCCAATCGTCGTCCCGTTGCAAATGCTCGCAGTCAAACACTTTGTCATCCAACAGAAGGGGGCGCTACTGTTTTTGGAATGCCAAATAATCAAAAATTTTCTCCTGAATGGGCTGCATGGGCAAATGGTACTGCAGTTCGTGAATTAGATTTTCATGATACATTTTTAGCTGCGGATTATTCACATCCTGGTGATAACATTCCACCAATACTTGCGGTGGCCCAACAAAAAAAATTGGGTGGTGCTGATTTACTTCGTGGTCTTGTAACTGGTTATGAAATTCATGTTAATTTAGTTAAGGGAATTTGTTTACATAAACATAAAAAAGATCATATTGCACATCTTTGTCCTGCTCAGGCCGGTGGAATAGGTACTTTACTAAATTTACCAACAGAAGTTATTTACCAATCCATACAACAAGCAGTTCATGTTTCATTTACAACTCGTCAATCACGTAAGGGTGAAATTTCATCATGGAAGGCATATGCCCCTGCTCACGCTGGTAAATTAGCAATTGAAGCCGTTGATCGTTGTATGAGAGGTGAAGGCGCACCATCGCCAATTTATGAAGGTGAAGATTCAGTTATTACTTATATGCTTGATGGTAAAGATGGAAAATATGAAATCCCACTTCCAGAAAAGGGCGAAGAAAAACGCGCTATCCTTGAAACCTACACCAAAGAGCATTCCGCTGAATATCAATCTCAAGCATTGATTGATTTAGCTCGTAAAATGAAAACACAAATTACAAACTTTGAAGATATTAAAGAAATTGTTATTCATACTTCACACCATACCCATTATGTTATTGGTACTGGCGCTGGCGATCCACAAAAGATGGATCCAAAAGCTTCAAGAGAAACTCTTGATCACTCGATCATGTATATTTTTGCAGTAGCACTTCAAGATGGAAATTGGCATCATGTTCAATCTTACTCTCCTGAGCGCGCACAACGCCCTGATACAGTTAAGTTGTGGCATAAAATTAGAACTCTAGAAGATCCAGCATGGACAGAAGCGTATCATGCAATGGACCCAAATAAAAAACGTTTTGGTGGACGAGTTGAAATTATTTTTAATAATGGAACTAAACTTGTTGATGAACTTGGTGTTGCTGATGCTCACCCAGCAGGAGCAAGACCATTTAAACGCGCAAACTACATCAAAAAATTTGATACCTTAACTGAAGGCATAATTACATCTTCAGAGCGAAACAGATTTATTGAACTTGTACAAAATCTACCTGCACTAACAGCAGCACAAGTTGCAGAGTTAAACGTACAAATGCCAATTGATAAATTATTAAATCATTCACGAGACCAAAGAGGAATTTTTTAATGTTATTTCAAAAAACTAATCCTCAAGATAAAAGAAAAAAATTGAGAGATGACCTTAAAAGTGGAAAGCTGCTAAAGTTTCCAGGGGCCTTCTCTCCCCTAGTGGCAATGCTCCTTGAACAACAAGGTTTTGATGGCATTTATATTTCAGGTGCTGTTCTTGCCAATGATCTGGGGTATCCAGATATTGGATTAACTACTCTAAGTGAAGTTGCAGGACGTGGTCGCCAAATAGCGAGGGTCACAGCACTGCCATCTATTATTGATATCGATACAGGATTTGGCGAACCTATGAACGTGGCTCGTTCAATCATGGAACTCACGGAGCTTGGAATTGCTGGTTGTCATCTTGAAGACCAGCAAAATCCAAAACGCTGTGGTCATCTTGATGGAAAATCTTTAGTTGAAACCGAAGAGATGATTAAAAAAATCAAAGCAGCAGATCGTGCAAAATCAGATAAAAACTTTTTATTAATTGCACGCACAGATGCAAGAGCAAGCCTTGGTTTGGAAAAAGCCATTGACCGTGCAAAAGCCTTTGTTGATGCTGGTGCAGAGATGATTTTTCCAGAAGCACTTCAAAACGAAAAAGAATTTGAACTGTTTAGAAAAGAAATCAAAGTTCCACTTCTTGCTAATATGACAGAATTTGGAAAGTCACCTTTACTTAACGATAAGACTCTTTCAAACTTAGGATTCAATGTTGTAATTTATCCAGTGACAAGTTTAAGATTAGCAATGAAGGCTGTCGAAGATGGATTTATGAAAATTAAAACGCAAGGGGATCAAAATCAACTGCTTGAGCAAATGCAACACAGAAAAAGACTTTATGAGATTTTAAATTACGAATCTTACAATGAGTTTGATCAAGGTGTTTTTAACTTTAAATTAAAAGATTAGTTTAAAAAATAGCTGTTTAAAATTAAGTCTAATAGCTTGCGCAATATTTTTTCTGCGCGATTGTATCAGACATAATCATAGGCAGTTATTTTCTTATTTGTTGGGGGCGATTTACAATCACCCCGTATTATAAAAATCCAAACTAAAGTTTGTATTTTTATAATTCTTTGAGTTTAATTGAATTAGAGTTCAAACTTTAAATATTAAAATATACATCGTTAAATAACTTTGTACTTAAAATTTAACATAAACATTATAGGACAATAATCAGATGAACCAATATATAAATCCTGACTATGTACCAGAACCAGAAAAAATGAATGTAAAAAAAGGTCTTGAAGGTGCTGTCATAGACACCTCTTCTGTATCTAAAGTTAATCCTGATACAAATTCACTGATCTACCGTGGATACCCTGTTCAAGAACTCGCAGAGAATTGTAGATTTGAAGAAGTGGCTTATTTACTTTATAAGGGCGAACTTCCGAACGAAAAACAATTAAAAGACTTTGAATTTTTAGAAAAGAATTACCGACAAATTACGCCAAATAATTTAAAAGTTATCGAGCTACTTCCTAAATCTTGTCATCCAATGGATTCAATTCGAACTGCAGTGAGTTTTTTAGGAACTGAAGACAATCGTATTTGGGAAAAAGATCCTGCAACTCAATTTGACAAAGCTGTTCAATTACTTGCAAAAATTCCAACAATGATTGCAGCTGATTATCGTATTAAAAAAGGTTTACCTGTAATTGCTCCTCGTGCAGACTTAAGTATTTCAGAAAACTTTTTTCACATGTGTTTTGGAAATATTCCTGATCCAAAAATAGTAAAAGCATTTGATGTTTCACTTATTTTGTACGCCGAACATAGCTTCAATGCTTCTACTTTTACAACACGAGTGGTGACTTCTACAGAATCCGATATTTACTCTGCAACTGTAGCTGGTATTGGTGCTCTTAAAGGTCCATTACATGGCGGTGCTAACGAACAAGTTATGCATATGATGAAAGAAATTGCTGATCCAGATAAAGCAAGACAATGGATGCTAGATGCTCTTGCACAAAAGAAAAAAGTTATGGGCTTTGGCCACCGAGTTTATAAGAGCGGAGATTCTAGAGTACCTACAATGAAAAAATACGCACAACTCATGGCAGATGTTGTTGGTGAGCAAAAATGGATGAAAATGTACAATGCTCTTGAAGAAGTTATGGTAGAGAAAAAGAAAATATATCCAAACCTTGATTTCCCAGCAGGACCTGCTTACTACATGATGGGTTTTGAAATAGATTTTTTCACACCGGTCTTTGTTATGGCAAGAACCACAGGTTGGTCCGCTCACATTATGGAGCAATCGGCGAACAATAGGATCATCAGACCATTGAGTGAGTATATTGGCGCGGAACAAAGATCAGTTGTCTCATTAAATCAACGAAAATAATAATGATAGAAGTATTGTAATATATTTTATATTTTATATTTTAAAGTTTTTAAACTCAAAATAAAATTTATCAAAAAGGAGAAAAGAAATTTTCTCCTTTTTTTTAACTTTCATAAAGATGAAAGTCGTCGTAAACTAAATTTCAAGATCTTTTTTTTAGTATAACAAGTCGGACTTGAAGAAGTTAGAAAAATATCTGGTTACCATGATGAACCATTAAAAGGTAATAGAAGCGGAGAACGATCTATACGTCTAAATCGTTCGTATAGAGCTTTTTATTTTATAAAGCGTGATAAAATTGAATTTGTTCAGATTACAGAGGTAAATAAACATGAGTATTAAGAAAAAAAGTGCGACAATTGATATCTTTGATAAAATTCGAGGCAAGCATCTCTCTTTTGGAAGAATGCTTGAATCAATAAGAAAAGCTGATGAAATAACACAGGTCGAATTAGCAAAAAAAATAAAAATATCAAAGGCTCATCTTTGTGACATTGAAAAATCTCGTCGACAAGTCTCTTTAGAAAGAGCCATACAGTTTGCGAAAATTTTAGGATATTCTGAATACCAATTTGCTGCTAAGGCTCTAGAAGATCAGGTAAAAAATGCTGGCTTAAAAGTAAAAATAGTACTGGAGGCTGCTTAAATTCAATGGTTACTATATCAAAAATAAAAAGATATACCTTAATTATCAATCTAACTTTAAACCAGTCACAAGTTAAACAATTTTATTAAAATATTGTTTTATTTTTTTTACTACTTGGGGGACAGATTTCTTTAAGTATAATTTTAGTTTTGGATTATCAGAACGAGAATTTAACCAACCCAACATCACTAAATGCCGAGCCATGATCAGATCATCTAGTATAATCTGATCATGCTTATCAAATTCACGCAGCTGTGAATAGCCTTCTAATAATTTGCTCCGAAAATGCATTTGCTGAACTTTAGTTATATGTTTATTAAAGCTCATAGAAATTATCGGAATAGCTAAATCATAAATTAAAAAACCAAAACCACAGTCATCAAAGTCTATTGCCGCAATTCCTTTGTTATTAAAAATCAGATTGCCAAAATGGAGGTCTGCATGAATTAGACCTAATCTTTTAGGAAATTTATTTTCATATTTTTTTAATCGTTTATAAACAAACTTTCGACCCGAACTAATTAAATGTTGCTGTTGAGAAGAAATATTCTCAAGATTATCAACTGAGCCGAATTTAGGCTTAGTTCCTAATAAACCATCAGAAGTCCAATATCGTCTATACTTAACTAAATGCTTTTGGCTTGCATTGTGAAGTTGGGCAATAAATCTACCGAGCTCAATAAATTGATTATCTTTAAAAGATTTACGAATAAACTTTCCATCAGTCCATTTGAAAATACAAACATTTCGTCCCTCTGGAATTTGCTCCGTACACACACGTTCAATAAAATTATTTTTAATAGAAACAACTGGAATCGGAATTTGAAAATTTGAATTTTGCGATAACTTATTTAACCATTTTAATTCTTCTTTTATAGCTAGATCAGTATGGTAATCATTGCGACAAATTCGCATAAGATATTGACCATGTTTAGCATCAGTAACTTTAAATGTAGTATTTTCCCCATGGTTAATAAATTTCAATTTTACATTTTGATCTTTAAAGGGAAAAAGACCAAGTCCTTTAACTGCAAGATTACGTAGTATCTTAACTTGCATTCTATAAGATAATTCAGAGAATGACTTCATATAAATTTCCTTTTAAAATTATTTTGTTAATTAAATTGTTAAATATTAATTTCGAAAGAGCATTTTATATTTGAACATTCATATTTAGCGCAAATGCCATAGCATTATAGCAAAAATGTAGAAATATTTTGATTCCTCTGTTATATTTCTTTAGCCGCGAACTCACCTGTTCCAGATTTTATATCACGATTCTCTTCTTCAAAATCAATCCAGTTTATGTTTTCAGATTTCGAAACCAACACAAATGTAATATCAAATTTTAGAAGTAATGAAGGATCAAAATCCCTAATACACTTTAAAGTCATCTCAAGTCGAGTTGAGATATTTTTTCCAATAAATATATCGGATACAATTTTAATAGTTTGAATCATACCATCATCTTTAAGTGTAGAAACATATTCAGGTGTCAAAGTTATTGACACTGCTTCCCTAATTTTTACTAGTAATTCTTTAGTATCCATTTTGCAAACTCCCTATATGCAGTCATTTGTGCACGAGCATCTGCTCTTGTTACCTTAGTTCTCTGATATCTCATATGCATATCCCATACCGATTTGATTAGTATATAATGGTTACAAATTACTTTATTCGAATTAATGTCAAGAGTAAGACATTTTCCAGGTTCATATTCATATATGCGGGTCTCCATCAAAAATGTTGCAACAATAAAATATAACTAGTCCTCATAAATACCAACTATAAAAAAACAGTATCGGAGCGTTCCAAGATATTCTTCTCATGCCAAATCTTATGTTACAAATAAAAGATCACTTATTATTTACTCTAATTACTTTGATTCCTTCTTCACTTGGTGGATGAGGCAGATCTATTTGATTATGTTTATCAAACTCTTCATCGCTCATATGGAAAAAATAGGTATCTTGGTTCCTCTCTTTATTTCTTTGCTGAATTCGGCGTTTTCTTTCTATAAGCGGTACTTCTAAGTGAAAAATTTCAATTTCGACCCCACTTGATTCCGCAATTTGCTTAAGCCAAGGCCGGCTGGATATCCCACCGCCAAAATCAAAAACAACAGAAGACCCTTCTTTTAAAAATTGGATTGCTTTATCAGAAATCAAATTTAAAGCTCGATGAAAATATATCATATAATCTTCATAACTTTGGATCGGCTGTTGAAAGTCTTTAATCGTTTTATCTAAAGAAAAAAACTGCGCCCCTTTTTCTTTTGAAATTTTTAAAGCGTAAGTTGTTTTACCTGAACCGTTTCCACCAGTCATAACATAGAGTATTGGCTTCATTTAAACCTCAAAAAGAATTTCTGAACCGTTATCATGAAGTAATTGTTAGCCGCCAATTAAAAGTAGCCGGCGGCGCCAATTAAAAATGGCCACTCAATCTGCATGAATTGCAGAGGAAGTGTGGTCTTTATGCGAACATGGGAGCAAGCGAGTGCAGGCGACCTTTTGAGGGGCGAAGTTATT